>NZ_JBSGZV010000041.1:41137-90916 GCF_053611185.1 Streptomyces sp. NPDC054834
GGTCCGGTAGGACGGGGCTGGGCCCGGGGGCCGACTTCGTGGGCTACGGGCTTCGCACGGTCAGCGGAGGAGCTCTATGGGTTCGAGTCGGCGGTGAGGCCCGGATCTGGCGGAGGCCGAGGACAATCCGACAATCCGGTAGGACGGGGCTGGGCCCGGGGGCCGACTTCGTGGGCTACGGGCTTCGCACGGTCAGCGGAGGAGCTCTATGGGTTCGAGTCGGCGGTGAGCCGTGACCTGGCGGAGGCCGACGGCGGCCGCCTCGAGTTGTTACAGGCGCAGCCGCCGGTCTTCGGCCTGTTCCTGTCCCGGACCCCGCCGTCCCGGAAACCGGCCGAGGACAACCCGACGGTCCGCTAGGAGAAGCGCAGAGCTACGGGACCCGCTGAGTGGGCCGGGGCTTCTTCGACTCCGCGACGAGGATCGATTCCGCGCCGGTCACGCCCTCGCGGGCCGGCAGGGCCTTGAAGACCCAGCTGCGGTAGGACCAGAAGCGGAAGAGGGTCGCGACCCCGATGCCGACGAACTTGAAGACGTTGCTCTGTAGCGGGCTGTCCCAGCCGAAGCCGTACGTGGCCAGATACAGAACGCCGTTCTCGATCACCAGGCCCACCGCGCTGAACAGCAGGAACAGCGTGAGTTCCCTGGTGCGGCCGCCCTTGTCGCGGTCGCGGTAGGCGAAGTAGCGGAAGCCGACGTAGTTGAAGGCGATCGCCACGACGGTGGCTATCACGCTCGCCCGGACGACCTGGAGGTCGGTGACGTGCCGTACCAGGTTGAACACGCCGAGATTGACAAGGATGCCCGCGCCGCCGACGGCGCCGAACTTGGCGACCTCGCGTACGAGCCGGTGCAGCCCCGAGGAACCACGTTCCATGGTCGTGCAGGCTCCCGTCCGTTAGGTGTTCATCAACCCCGTCATGCTATCCGGCCCACCGCGAGGTTTCCTGTGGACGGGCTCCGAGGTCGGAAAGAACCCGGAAAGTACCGGGTAAGAGGCTCGGAATCCGGCCGCCCCGGCGCGGCCGATACCCTAGGGGCGTGACATTCCCGGTAGTCGGCATGGTCGGCGGGGGCCAGCTCGCACGTATGACACACGAAGCGGGCATCCCGTTGGGCATCAGGTTCAAGCTCCTCAGTGACACCCCTCAGGATTCCGCGGCGCAGGTCGTGAACGATGTCGTCGTCGGCGACTATCGCGACCTGGAGACGCTGCGCGCCTTCGCACGGGGCTGCGACGTGATCACCTTCGATCACGAACACGTACCCACCGAGCACCTCAGGGCCCTGGAGGCGGACGGCATCCCCGTGCGCCCGGGTCCCGACGCGCTCGTGCACGCCCAGGACAAGGGGGTGATGCGCGCGAAGCTCTCCGAGATCGGCGTCCCGTGCCCGCGGCACCGCATCGTGGCCGACCCGCACGACGTGGTCGCCTTCGCCGCCGAGGGCGACGGTTTCCCGGTCGTCCTCAAGACCGTCCGCGGCGGCTACGACGGCAAGGGCGTGTGGGTGGTCGAATCCGCCGAGGAGGCCGCCGAGCCCTTCCGCGCCGGCGTACCGGTCCTCGCGGAGGAGAAGGTCGACTACGTCCGCGAGCTGGCCGCCAACGTCGTACGCTCCCCGCACGGCCAGGCCGTCGCCTACCCGGTGGTGGAGTCGCAGCAGGTGAAGGGGGTCTGCGACACCGTGATCGCGCCCGCCCCCGGCCTCGACGAGGACCTCGCGCTGAACGCCGAGCGGATGGCCCTGACCATCGCCAAGGAACTCGGCGTCGTCGGCCACCTCGCCGTCGAGCTGTTCCAGACCCGCGACGGCCGCATACTCGTCAACGAGCTGGCGATGCGCCCGCACAACTCGGGCCACTGGACCCAGGACGGCGCGATCACCAGCCAGTTCGCCAACCACGTGCGGGCCGTACTGGACCTCCCCCTCGGCGACCCGCGCCCGCGCGCGAAGTGGACGGTCATGGTCAACGTCCTCGGCGGGGACTACCCGGACATGTACTCCGCGTACCTGCACTGCATGGCCCGCGACCCCAAGCTGAAGATCCACATGTACGGCAAGGACGTGAAGCCCGGCCGCAAGGTGGGTCACGTCAACACCTACGGCGACGACCTGGACGACGTTCTCGAGCGCGCACGTCACGCTGCCGGATACCTGAGAGGCACGATCACCGAATGAGCCCTGTTGTAGGCATCGTCATGGGGTCGGACTCCGACTGGCCCGTCATGGAGGCCGCCGCCAAGGCGCTCGACGAGTTCGAGATCGCGTACGAGGTCGACGTCGTCTCCGCGCACCGCATGCCCCGCGAGATGATCACGTACGGCGAGCAGGCCGCCGACCGCGGGCTGAAGGTGATCATCGCGGGCGCGGGCGGCGCCGCCCACCTGCCCGGCATGCTGGCCTCGGTCACCCCGCTGCCGGTCATCGGCGTGCCCGTGCCGCTGAAGTACCTCGACGGCATGGACTCCCTGCTGTCCATCGTGCAGATGCCGGCCGGTGTCCCGGTCGCCACCGTCTCCGTCGCCGGGGCCCGCAACGCCGGCCTGCTCGCCGCCCGCATCCTCGCCTCGCACGACGAGGACCTGCTGGCGCGGATGCGCGACTTCCAGCAGGACCTGAACGACCAGGCCACCGAGAAGGGCAAGCGCCTGCGCTCGAAGGTCGAGGGATCCGGCGGCAGCGGCTTCGGCTTCGGGAAGTGACCGCGGTGAGCTCTGTGGAGGCAGCCCGGGAACTGCTCGGCGAGTTCCCGGTCGTCGACGGGCACAACGACCTGCCCTGGGCGCTGCGCGAGCAGGTCCGCTACGACCTCGGTGCCCGTGACATCGGCCGGCACCAGAACGCCCACCTGCACACCGACATCCCGCGACTTCGCGAGGGCGGCGTCGGCGCGCAGTACTGGTCGGTGTTCGTCCGGTCCGACCTGCCCGACCCGGTCCCGGCGACGCTGGAGCAGATCGACTGCGTACGCCAGCTGCTGGCCCGCTACCCGGCCGACCTGGCCCCCGCGCTGACCGCCGCCGACATGGAGACGGCACGCCGGGACGGCCGTATCGCCTCCCTCATGGGCGCGGAGGGCGGCCACTCGATCGGCGACTCCCTCGGCACCCTGCGCGGCCTGTACGCGCTCGGCGTCCGGTACATGACCCTCACCCACAACGACAACGTGGCGTGGGCCGACTCCGCGACGGACGAGCCGAACGTCGGCGGCCTGTCGGCCTTCGGCCGCGAGGTCGTGCGGGAGATGAACCGGCTCGGCATGCTGGTCGACCTCTCGCACGTGGCGGCGACGACGATGCGGGACGCGTTGGACACCTCGTCCGCGCCGGTGATCTTCTCGCACTCCTCCTCCCGGGCCGTGTGCGACCACCCGCGCAACATCCCCGACGACATCCTCGAGCGGCTGCCCGCGAACGGCGGCATGGCGATGGTGACGTTCGTGCCCAAGTTCGTGCTCCAGGCTGCCGTGGACTGGACGGCCGCGGCCGACGACAACATGCGCGCCCACGGCTTCCACCACCTCGACACCACCGCCGAGGCGATGAAGGTGCACCGCGCCTTCGAGGAGGGCAACCCGCGCCCGGTCGCCACGGCGGCCACGGTGGCCGACCACCTCGACCACATGCGCGAGGTCGCAGGCGTCGACCACCTCGGCATCGGCGGCGACTACGACGGAACCGCCTTCACCCCCGACGGCCTGAACGACGTCTCCGGCTACCCGAACCTCATCGCCGAGCTCCTGGACCGCGGCTGGTCGAAGTCCGACCTGGCCAAGCTGACCTGGAAGAACGCGGTACGGGTCCTGGACGCGGCGGAAGACGTGGCCCGCGGCCACCAGGCCACGCGGGGACCGTCGAACGCGACCCTCGCCGAACTCGACGGCTGACCGCCGGGGGCGGGGCAATCCGTCAGGCGTGCTCGATCCGGCACAGGCAGAACGGGTGCCCGGCCGGGTCGGCGTACACCTGGAAGTCCTTCTTCTCCCGGTCCTCCAGGTCCAGCGGACGCGCCCCCAGCGCCAGCGCCTTCTCGTGGGCCGCGTCGATCTCCTCCCAGGTCGAACCGGCGTCGAAATCGAGGTGGAACTGCTGGGAGTTCCGGTCGGCCCGGGGCCACTCCGGCGGCACGTGGTCCTCCGCCCGCTGGAAGGCGATCCTGGGCCCGCCCGGGGCCTCCAGGACGACCCAGTCGGCCTCGTCGTCCGGCTCCTCGGCGTGGGGCGTGCCGCCGAGGAGCCCCGCGTAGAAGGCGGCGAGCGCGTGCGGGTCGGGGCAGTCGAGCACGACGGAGCGGAATCGTACGACGGCAGGCATGAGCCCTCCCTGGGTCAGCAGGCGCAGAGGCAGAACGGGTGCCCGGCCGGGTCCGCGTAAACCCGGAAGGTGCGGGAGCGGTCACCGGCGTCCAGCGGCTTCGCGCCGAGCGCCAGCACGGCGTCCTCGGCCGCGTCCAGGTCGTCGACGGTCAGGTCCAGGTGGAACTGCTGCGAGTGATCGGGCGCGGGCCACGCGGGCGGTACGAACCCCGGCGCGGCCTGAAAGGCCAGCGACTGCCCGCCGGGCACCTTCAGGTCCACCCACTCCGCGCCCTCGGAGCCCCCTTCGACGGTGCCGCCCAGCACTTCGGCGTAGAAACCGGCCAGCGCACGGGGGTCGGGACAGTCCAGGACGACGGCGCCCAGTTCGGCGAGAGCCATGACTTCCTCCTCGACATCGAGTGTTACCCATAAAGGCGGGTAACCAGTAACGGTTACTGCATACTTCCGCATAGCGGGTAACGTCGCAAGCATGAGTGAGAGATCGGCCGCACCAGGGGGCCTGGCGCTGGTCGAGTCCCTGGTGAACACCCTGGACATCGAGTCGGGCGCCGACGCGCTCGACAGCGGGGAGGGCCGGGCGCGCCTCGGGATCGGCCAGGACGAGCTGCCGTCGGCCCGGGAGCTGCGCGAATCACTGCGGGCGACCCTGCTCGCCCACGCCGGACACCCGCCGCACCGCGCGGTGACGCCCCTGGGCGAGCTGCTGGCCCGGGCACCGCTGCTGGTGGCGGTCGACGAGCGGGACGGCTCCGCGGCCCTCGCCCCGGCCGACGCGGCTCCTCTTCTCTCCCGCGTCGCGGCCGCCGTCGCCGAGGCGCTGGTGGCAGGCACCTGGACCCGGCTCAAGGCCTGCGAGGCCGACACCTGCCACTGGGCGTACTACGACCGCAGCCCGGCCGGGCGCGGCCGCTGGTGCTCGATGCAGGTGTGCGGGGCGCGCGCGAAGATGCGCCGTTACCGGGCCAAGGGGGCGTAAATCCAGGTGACCCACAGGTAGTTCATCGGCCGACCGGGGGCCCGGTGGTGCAGAATGCGTGAAGACGCCGGTTCGGCCGACTGAGCCTCGGCCGAACCGGCGTCACCCGTGGTCCGTCAGGCGGTGGGACGCCCCATCGCGCGGTAGGTCCAGCCGGCCCGCCGCCACAGCTCCGGGTCGAGGGTGTTGCGGCCGTCGAGGATCACCCGTGCCGTCGCGACCTCGCCCAGCGCGGCCGGGTCCAGCTCCCGGAACTCCCGCCACTCGGTGAGGTGCAGGACGACGTCGGCACCCCGGACCGTCTCCAGCGCGGAGTCGGCGTAGCCGAGCGTCGGGAAGACCCGGCGGGCGTTCTCCATGCCCTTCGGGTCGTACACGGTGACCTGGCCGCCCTGGAGGTGGATCTGGCCCGCCACGTTCAGCGCGGGGGAGTCCCGGACGTCGTCCGAGTCGGGCTTGAAGGTGGCGCCGAGCACCGCGACCCGCCGGCCCAGGAAGGAGCCGCCGCCGAGGACCTCGCGGGTCAGCTCGACCATCTGGCCGCGGCGGCGCATGTTGATGGAGTCGATCTCGCGCAGGAAGGTCAGCGCCTGGTCCACGCCCAGCTCACCGGCGCGCGCCATGAAGGCCCGGATGTCCTTCGGGAGGCAGCCCCCGCCGAAGCCGATGCCGGCGCGCAGGAACTTCTTCCCGATCCGGTCGTCGTACCCGATGGCCTCCGCCAGCCTGGCGACGTCACCGCCCGCGGCCTCGCACACCTCCGCCATGGCGTTGATGAAGGAGATCTTGGTCGCCAGGAAGGAGTTCGCGGCGGTCTTCACCAGCTCCGCCGTCGGGAAGTCGGTGACCACGAACGGCGTGCCCCCGGCGACGGGAGTGGAGTACACCTCGCGCAGCAGCTTCTCCGCCCGCTCGCTGCGCACACCGACCACGATCCGGTCGGGGTGCAGCGTGTCCTCGACGGCGAAGCCCTCCCTCAGGAACTCCGGGTTCCAGGCCAGCTCGGCGTCGGCGCCGGCCGGCGCGTGCTCGGCCAGGTAGGCGGCGAGGCGGTCGGCGGAGCCGACGGGCACGGTGGACTTGCCCACGACGAGCGCGGGACCGGTCAGGTGCGGGGCGAGGGAGGCGAGGGCCGCGTTCACGTACGACATGTCGGCCGCGTAGTCCCCGTGCCGCTGCGGGGTGTTCACGCACAGGAAGTGGACGTCGCCGAACGCGCCGACCTCCGCCCAGTCCTGGGTGAACCGAAGCCGGCCCGAGGAACCCTCGAAGCCCGCGACATGCTTCCTCAGCAACTCCTCGAGCCCCGGCTCGAACATCGGGCTCTCGCCGCGCTCCAGCTTGGCGATCTTCTCCGGTACGACGTCCAGGCCCAGCACCTCGAAACCGAGCTCGGCCATGGCCGCGGCGTGCGTGGCGCCGAGATAGCCGGTGCCGATCACGGTGATCTTGAGGCTCATGGGTGCTCCAGGGGGTACGCGTCAGGTGCGGGCCCGAGCATAGCCAAGGCTTGCCAGGGGGCTTCGGCGGGCGCTTCGCTGGGCAACCTCCCCGCTGTCGCCAAGCTCACGTAGGCGGGCCGCTGGTCGACCCCTAAACTTTGTGTTACTTAACGGTAATTAGCGTTGGAGCGTGAGAGACCTTGGCCGGATCGGCTGACTTCGACCTGTACCGCCCGTCCGAGGAGCACGACATGCTCCGTGACGCCGTCCGCTCGCTGGTCGAGGCGAAGATCGCGCCGTACGCCGCGGCGGTGGACGAGGAGGCCCGCTTCCCGCAGGAGGCGCTCGACGCCCTGGTGGCCAATGACCTGCACGCCGTGCACGTCCCCGAGGAGTACGGCGGCTCGGGCGCCGACGCGCTCGCCACGGTGATCGTGATCGAGGAGGTGGCGCGGGCCTGCGTGTCCTCCTCCCTGATCCCGGCCGTGAACAAGCTGGGCTCCCTCCCCGTGATCCTCTCCGGCTCCGAGGACCTGAAGAAGAAGTACCTCTCGCCGCTGGCCAAGGGCGACGGGATGTTCTCGTACTGCCTCTCCGAGCCGGAGGCCGGCTCCGACGCGGCCGGCATGAAGACCAAGGCGGTCCGCGACGGCGACCACTGGATCCTCAACGGCGTGAAGCGCTGGATCACCAACGCGGGTGTGTCGGAGTACTACACGGTGATGGCCGTGACCGACCCCTCGAAGCGCTCGAAGGGCATCTCGGCCTTCGTCGTCGAGAAGTCCGACGAGGGTGTCTCCTTCGGCGCCCCGGAGAAGAAGCTCGGCATCAAGGGCTCCCCGACCCGCGAGGTCTACTTCGACAACGTCCGCATCCCCGCCGACCGCATGATCGGCGAGGAGGGCACCGGCTTCGCGACCGCCATGAAGACCCTGGACCACACCCGCATCACCATCGCCGCCCAGGCGCTCGGCGTCGCCCAGGGCGCCCTCGACTACGCCAAGGGCTACGTCCAGGAGCGCAAGCAGTTCGGCAAGCCGATCGCCGACTTCCAGGGCATCCAGTTCATGCTCGCCGACATGGCCATGAAGATCGCCGCCGCCCGCGCCCTCACCTACCAGGCCGCGGCCGCCTCCGAGCGCGGCGACAGCGACCTCACCTTCCAGGGCGCGGCGGCGAAGTGCTTCGCCTCCGACGTCGCGATGGAGGTCACCACGGACGCGGTCCAGCTGCTGGGCGGTTACGGCTACACCCGTGACTACCCGGTGGAGCGGATGATGCGCGACGCGAAGATCACGCAGATATACGAGGGCACGAACCAGGTCCAGCGGATCGTGATGGCTCGCAACCTGCCGTAGTGGCCGGGTAGTTGGGGGCTGTAGGTTTTCGCAAGAAGGCGTCCCGAGGGGCGCCTTCTGTCTATTTTGGTGCGCATCGTGTCGGTGATCGCCCGAAGGAGACCAGACCGCCATGTCCGAAATCCAAGCCGCCGGTGACGAAGGCGTCGCACGCATGACCCGGCTGCGGACCGACGTGTCCCACTCGGCCCGCATCTGGAACTACTGGCTGGGCGGCAAGGACCACTACCCGGTGGACGAGGAGGTCGGGGAGCAGATCCTCGGCTTCGTGCCGGCACTGCCCCGTTCGGCCGTGGCCGACCGGGCCTTCCTCGCGCGGGCGGTGCGGTACCTGGCCGGTCAGGCGGGGATCCGGCAGTTCCTGGACATCGGCACGGGCCTGCCGACAGCCGACAACACCCACGAGGTCGCCCAGCGAGTGGACCCGGCGGCCCGCATCGTGTACGCCGACAACGACCCCCTCGTCCTGACCCACGCCCACGCGCTGCTGACCAGCACCCCGGAGGGGGCCACCGACTACATCGAGGCGGACGTGCACGACCCGGAGAAGATCCTGCGGGGCGCGGCGGAGACGCTGGACTTCGACCGGCCGGTCGCGATCACGATGCTGGGCATCCTGAACTTCGTCATGGACACGGACGAGGCGGTCTCCATCGTCCACCGGCTCCTGGACGCCGTACCCTCCGGCAGCCACCTGGTGATCTCCCATCCCACCACCGAGGTGGACGGCGAAGCGATGACCCAGGCGGTGGAGTACTGGAACAGCCAGGGCTCGGCCCCCATGACCCTGCGCGGCCGTGCCGACCTGGTCCGCCTCTTCGACCGGGTGGAGGTCCTCGAACCGGGCATCGTCTCCTGCTCCCGCTGGCGCCCCGAGGAGGACCCGGAGCCCGTCGCGGTCACCCACTTCGGCGGAGTCGGCAGAAAGCCGTAACAGGAATGGCACTACCCGCGGGTCGGGCGTAGGACGGAAGCACACGGAGCCCACTTTCTGGGCACCCCTGCCTCCGAGGAGGAGCCATGACCGCACCCAAAACCCAGCCCGCCATGGGAGCGATGAGCAAGGAGATGCAGGACTGCGTCGAGGCATGCATGGCGGCGCACACCATGTGCGAGCAGGCCATGAGCTCCTGCATGCACATGGGCGGCCAGGCCCAGATGCAGATCATGCGCGCGCTCATGGACTGCTCGGAGATGACCCGCATGTGCGCCGACATGATGATGCGGCGCTCGCCCATGTCCCAGGAGATGTGCGCGATGTGCGCCAAGGCCTGCGACATGTGCGCCGAGGCGTGTATGTCCATGCCGGACGACCAGCAGATGATGCGCTGCGCGGAGGCGTGTCGCCGCTGCGCGGAGATGTGCCGGTCGATGGCGGGCGTCAGGATGTGAACCGGTCCTGAGCCGACGGCCGAGGGCACCTGCCGGGTGCCCTCGGCCGTGCGCGGTCCTAGTTGCCGGCGACCGTGACCTTCTCGTCGTCCTTCAGCTCGCTCACCAGCGTCTTGACCTTCGCCTTGTCCCAGACGAGGTTGCCGCCGGTCGAGCCGGAGACCGGCATGTTCATCGAGGTGCCGTCACCGCCGCTGACGCCCTTCATGGCCCAGAACATGGATGCCAGGTCCCACAGGCCCATGTCCTTGTCGACGGTGAGGGAGTCCAGGCCGGCGCCCATGGTCGGGTAGAACTTGAACGGGTTCAGCACCGTCGACGGGGTGGCCACCTGGTGGGCGAGCGCCGACAGGAACTTCTGCTGGTTCTTGGTGCGCTGAAGGTCGGACGCGGCGAAGGCGTGCCGGGTACGGACGAAGGCCAGGGCCTGCTCGCCGTTCAGTGTCTGCTTGCCCGCCTTGAAGTCCGCGCCCGAGTACTTGTCCTTGAAGCCCTTGTCGATGTCGATGTCGACACCGCCGACCGCGTCCACGATCTTCGCGAAGCCGGCGAAGCCGATCTCCACGTAGTGGTCGATGTGCAGGCCGGTGTTGTATTCGATGGTGCGGACGAGCAGCGTCGGACCGTCCTCCGCGTAGGCCGCGTTCAGCTTCGTGTGCCGGCCCTTGCCCTGGTAGACCTTGCCCGAGGTGGACCCCTGGTAGCTCGGGATCTCCACGTCCGAGTCACGCGGCAGCGAGATCAGCGTGTCGCCGTTGTCGCCGACGTGCAGGATCATCATCGAGTCGGTGCGCTGGCCGTCGGCGGAGCCGGTGTGCAGCTTCTTCTTGTCCTCGGCCGTCATGCCCTTGCGGCTGTCGGAGCCGACGATCAGGTAGTTGGTGCCCTTGCCCGCCTCCGGCCGGTCGATGACCTTCGACAGGTCGACGTCGCGGTGGAGCTTGGAGTCGGCCCAGAAGTAGGTCGCCACCGAGGTGACGATCAGCACGGCGGCCAGCGTGATCGCGGTCCACTTGATGCGGCGCCGCCAGTTCGGCGCGGGCCGCGGGCCGCGGGTGGGCGTGCCCACCGGGCCGCCGGGGCCGCCGCCGGGCGAGCCGTAGACCTGGCCCGTGTTGTAGCCGCTGTCGTACTCGTCGTAACCGCCGTCGTGTCCCTGGCCGTCGACGTACGACGGCTGCTGCGGGACCCCGGCGCCGTACGGCGGGGCCGCCTGGCCGGGCGCGCCGTACCCGCCCTGGCCGGGCGCGCCCGCCGGGCCGCGCCGGACCTGCCGCATCACACGGGCGCCCTCAGGCTGCGCGCCGGCACTCCCGCGTCCGTAGCGCGGGCCGCGGTTCTCGTCGGACCATCCCTCGGGCCAATCATTCATGCGCCCCAGTGTGCCGGGCCCGACCAGGTGTCTTACAAGGCTTGTCGGAAAATCAGGGCGCTGCTGTTGCGAACCCGACACAAATTCCGCGAATGTCACCCCGGCATAAGGTGGGGGCCATGACAGACCAGGCCACCGCAGGGGAGTCGGGCACGCCGGACATCCCCGGCAAGCCCACGTCCGCGTCCCGGACCACGCTCAGCCACATCATGACCCACAACGACACGAACCTGCTCGGCACGGTGCACGGCGGTGTGATCATGAAGCTTGTCGACGACGCCGCGGGCGCGGTGGCCGGCCGGCACAGCGGGGGTCCCGCCGTCACCGCGTCCATGGACGAGATGGTCTTCCTGGAGCCGGTCCGCGTGGGCGACCTGGTCCATGTGAAGGCCCAGGTCAACTGGACCGGCCGGTCGTCGATGGAGATAGGTGTCCGGGTCCTGGCCGAGCGCTGGAACGAGTCCACCCCGGCCACCCAGGTCGGCTCCGCCTACCTGGTCTTCGCCGCGGTCGACGCCGACGGCAAGCCCCGCCGGGTCCCGCCGGTCCTCCCGGAGACCGAGCGCGACAAGCGCCGCTACCAGGAGGCCGAGATCCGCCGCACCCACCGCCTCGCCCGCCGCCGCGAGATCCGGGAACTCCGCGAGAGGCGCGCGGCGGAGGGCTACCAGGACTAAGGGCCCGTGTGACATTTCCGCCCGCCTGCCGACGCCCGGCACGTACTCCCGGGCTTCCCTCGCGTGGGTGCCGTGCCGCTTCGCCGGGCCGTGGGCGTGGCTCCCGCCGGGGGGCCCGGCCGTCGGTGGGCGGCGGGAGTCGTCGGATGCGCCCTGGCGGCGGCCGGCACGCGCCCCCGGGCTTCCCTCGCGTGGGTGCCGTGCCGCTTTGCCGGGCCGTGGGCGTGGCTCCCGCCGGGGGCCCGGCCGTCGGCGGGAATCGTCAGGCATGCCCTGGCGTCAGCACCGCACCTCGTCGCCGCGTACCACCGTCGCCTCCGTCTGGCCGTTCGCTGCCTCGCCCCGCACCTTCCGTACGCCCCTGAAGTCGGACCCGGCGATCACCTTCAGCATCCGGCCCTGCCCGTTCGTCGGCCGTAGCTCGCTGCCGGGGAGGGCCGCGGCCAGGGACTTGGCGGAGCGGTCCCAGCGGGGGTCGTAGAGGACAACCGTGCGGCTCACGTTGTGGACGGGCGCGTCGAGGGGCAGGTGGGTGGTGGCGAAGCCGGTCGCCGCCAGGGCCGCGTCCACCCGCCGGCCGAGGCCCACCGTGCGGGTGCCGTTCATCACCTGGACGCGGATCTGCTGTGGGGCCACCTCCACCGGGGCCACCGTCTCGACCTGCGGCCGGCGCGCGGGCGCCAGCGGCTTGTCGTCGCGCAGGGCCTGGAACAGCTGCTCCGCCTTGGGCCCGTCCCACTTCAGCGTCGAGCCGATGCCTTTCACGGGGTAGGACATCTGCCCGATGGGGACGGTCGTGAACTCGGACGAGGAGGGGGAGAAGTTCCGCATCGCCCGGCCCAGCTCCAGCAGCTCGTCCGTGCCGAAGCCCTTGTCCGCCCGCACCGAGCCGAGCACCGCCCGGGTCACGTCCCGGAACCGCATCGGGTTCAGCAGCACCCCCGACGAGGTCGCCCGCTCGACCAGCGACGCCAGGAAGCGCTGCTGGCGCCGCATCCGGCCCAGGTCACTGGCCCCGTCGACGTGCCGGGCGCGGACGTACTGAAGGGCCTGCCCGCCGGCCAGGGTGTGTGTGCCGGCCGGGAGGTCGAGGCCGGTGTAGCTGTCCTTCAGGGGCAGCGGGGTGCAGACCTGGACGCCGCCCAGCACGTCCACGGTCTTCATGAAGCTGGTGAAGTCGACCTCCAGATAGTGGTCGATCTTCACATGGGTCATGTTCTCGACCGTGCGGACGGTCAGCTGCGGCCCGCCCTCCGCGTACGCCGCGTTGAGCTTGAGGGGGTGCGGGCCCTGGCGCCGCCTGGTGGCCTCGTCGACGTGCGCGGGCGCCTCGGCGTAGGAGTCGCGCGGCAGGCTCACCACGCTCGCCCGCCCCCGGTCGTCCGAGATGTGCACGATCATGATCGTGTCGGTGCAGTGGCAGGGCGCGCCGCCCAGCCGGTACTTCCGCCGCTCCTGTTCGTCGATCTTGTCCCGGCCGTCGGTGCCGACCAGCAGGATGTTCATGCCGTGACCGGCCCGCGGGCGGTTCTTCATGTCCTTGAAGGCGTCGACCCGGGCGATGCCGGCGTCCAGGCTGCTGACCACCGCGTGCCCGATCCCGGCGGAGGCGAGCACCACCACCGACAGGGTGGTCACCGCCCGCATGGCCCAGCGCGGCCGTTTCCGTCCGGCGGGGGGCCGCGGCACCCGCCCCGGCACCCGCTGCGGCTGCCGGGGCGGTCGCGGGTGCCGCTGGGGCCGTGCCGGAGAGCTCGGCGGCGTGACGGGCATGGGGACACCTCCGCTGGGGCTTCGGGCCCCCCGGGTCCCAGGGCTTGTCAGGACAGGCCGCTGCGTCCCGGGGCCGTACGAGGGAACGTGAGAACCGTAGGCCCATACGATCTCCGGCCCGCGGCAGCGACCCGGCGGCGCGCACGGGTGTTCCCCCGTTCGCGGTAACGTGAGCCCCCTATGAACGCCAACCCCGACGTGCGGCACCCCGCCGTTTCAGTGATCATGCCCGTCCTCAACGAGGAGCGGCATCTTCGCGGGGCCGTCAAAGCGATCCTCGCGCAGGAGTACGCCGGCGAGATGGAGGTGGTGATCGCCCTCGGCCCGTCCGCGGACCGTACGGACGAGATCGCCGCCGAGCTGGTCGCCGAAGACGCTCGCGTGCACACCGTCCCGAACCCGACCGGCCGCACCCCCGCCGCGCTCAACGCCGCGATCAAGGCTTCCCGCCATCCGATCGTGGTCCGCGTCGACGGGCACGGCATGCTCTCGCCGAACTACATCGACACGGCCGTACGGCTGCTGGCGGAGACCGGCGCGCAGAACGTCGGCGGCATCATGCACGCCGAGGGTGAGAACGACTGGGAGCACGCGGTCGCCGCCGCGATGACCTCGAAGATCGGCGTCGGCAACGCCGCCTTCCACACCGGCGGCGAGGCGGCCCCGGCCGAGACCGTCTACCTCGGCGTCTTCCGGCGCGAGGCGCTGGAGCGGCAGGGCGGTTACAACGAGGAGTTCATCCGGGCCCAGGACTGGGAGCTGAACTTCCGTATCCGTGAGGCGGGCGGGCTGATCTGGTTCTCGCCGGAGCTGAAGGTGTCGTACCGGCCGCGGCCGAGCGTGCGGGCGCTGGCCAAGCAGTACAAGGACTACGGCCGTTGGCGGCACGTCGTCGCCCGCTACCACGAGGGCTCCATCAACCTGCGCTACCTCGCCCCGCCGACGGCGGTGTGCGCGATAGCGGCGGGGATCGTGGTGGGGGCGGCCCTGACCCCCTGGGGTTTCCTGATCCCCGGCGGCTACCTCGCGGCGATCGCCGCCGGGTCGGTGCCCGCGGGCAAGGGCCTGCCGCTGGGGGCCCGGCTGCGGATCCCGGTGGCCCTGGCCACCATGCACATGTCCTGGGGCTGGGGCTTCCTGACCAGCCCCCGTTCCCTCGCGAAGCAGGTCATCGCCTCGCGCCGGCCCGCGGTGCTCGCCACCGACTGAGTCCGCGCGCGAGGCGCTCGCCGGCCCGGGCTACCAGGTGTAGCTCGGGTTGACGTGCATGCACTGCTCCTTGTCCGCGCCGTTGATCACCTGCGCCGAATCCGGGGTCGAGTCGTCCTCCTTCGGCGCGGTGTACTTGGTGCCCGTGCGCCAGTCGGCGCCGACGACCAGGGTGACCCCGGAGACGGCCGTCGACTTCTTCACCGAGGACGTCGGGATGCCGAGCGCCTTGGCCACCCGCTGGGCGTCCCCCTCCAGGTCCGCGCTGGGATAGCGGATCACCGTCGTGGCCTCGCTCGGAGCCGCCGAACGGTCCGACACCGCCTGCGTGAAGCCCTTGCCGACAAGGAACTGGGCGATCGTGCTGGCCCGTCCGGAGACCGCGGCCTGCGTGTCGGACGCCGTGCCGTTCTGCACCTGTACGGCGATCTTGTCGTCGGCCGCGGCCGGGTCCGAGCTCGTCTTCGGCGCGGCGGCCTTCTTCTTGTCCTTGCCGTCCAGGGCGATGTCGTCGCGGACCAGCCGGAACAGCTTCTCCGCGTCACCCGGCTTGGGCACCACCCGGCCACTGGTGGGCGACTCGTACTGCCACGGCATCGTCGTCATGGTGATGCGCTTGGTGGGGACCTTCTTGAGCTCCTTGCTCAGGTCGTAGAGCTTCGCCACCGTGCCCAGCCCGTTGTCGACGGTCAGTGCCGTGGTGGCCGTCTCGGCGAGGTCCTTCAGCTTGCCCGGGTTGCTGAGCGTGGCGTTCTCGCGCAGCTGACGGACCATGGCGTTCATGTACTGGTGCTGGGCCTTGGCCCGGGCGATGTCGGTGTTGTCCTCGAAGCCGTACCGCGTGCGCAGCCACTGGAGGGCCTGGACGCCCTTGACGTACGTGGTGCCCTCCTTCAGCTTCAGGCCCGAGCCGTGGCCGCTGCTGTCCTTGGAGTGGATGTTGGCGTCCACGCACACCGGTACGCCGCCGATGGCGTCGGCCATCGACACCACACCGGAGAAGTCGATCATCATGAAGTGGTCGATGTGGATGTCGGTCAGCTTCTCCCAGGTCGCCACCGTGCAGCCGGGGCCGCCGCGGCCCAGCGAGTCGTTGGTGATGTGCGTCGTGAGGGCGTCGTAGACCTTGCCGTTGTCGGGGTCCGTGCACTTGGGGATGTTCACGAGCGTGTCGCGCGGCATGCTGACCACCGACATGTTGCTGCGGTCCGCCGAGAGGTGCAGCAGCATCTGGACGTCGGCGCGGGGTGCGGTGTTGAAGGTGTCCTTCGCGCCGCCGAGTTCCTGGTCCTTCTTGTTGTTCCGCCCGTCCGAGCCGATCAGCAGGATGTTCAGCGGCGTCTGGCCGGCCGCGTTCGCCTTGGACTCGGCCGCCCTGTCCTTGGCGTCGCCGATGTTCAGGGGGTCTTTCTTGATGTTGCTGTTGAGGTGCTGGTAGTAGAGGTATCCGGCGCCGGCCGTGCCGAGTATCACCACCGCCAGCACCGTCGCCGACCAGCGCAGGGCACGCCGTCTGCGGTGCGGCGCGTTCTCCTCCGTACCGCTCTTGCCGCCCCCGCTGCCCCCACCGCTCCGGCGCCGCCCGCCGTGCCGGCCGTGGCCGGCCGACGTGTCGCCTCCCTGCGGTGTGAGGGACATCGTGTCCCCGACCGCGGGAACCTCCCCGCTCATGCTGCTCCGCGCCAACTCCCAGCCCTCCCCACCCTGCGCCCTCACCGGGCACGCCCTTGCCCCTAGTCAGACGCACGAGAGGCCCATTGGGTTACCCCGCAGAGGGGACCCACGTTGTCCGTCGCGGACCGCGCGCCCGGTTTCGCCCGACCCCTGCGGACTTGAGCGCGCCACATCATTCTGCAACCAGTTAGGAGTTCGCTGTGCGGTCCCGGCGGAGGCCGCGGGCCGGTGCCCTAGGTGCGATACGGGCTGTACACGTCCATGCACCGACCGGTGTCCGCGCCGTTGATGGCGTCGGAGTTGCCGGGCAGTTCCCCTTCCTTCGCCTTGGACTGCTTCGGGTAGGACGAGCCCGTCCGCCAGTCGGCGCCGACGACCACCGTGACCCCGGAGACGTCGGTCGACTTCTTCACCGAGGACAGCGGAATACCGAGCGACCGGGCGACACGCTGTGCGTCGCCCTCCAGACCGGCGCTCGGGTACCGCACGGCGGTCCTGTCCTCGGACAGCCCGGCCGTGCTGTCCATGGTGGCCTTCGTGAAGCCCTTGACCACGAGTTCCTGGGTGATCGCGTTCGCGCGGCCGCGTACCGGGCCCAGGGTCGCGGACCGCGTGGCGTTCCGCACCGTGACGCCGATCCGGTCGTCCGTGGTGGAAGGGGCCTTGGTGGCCTGCTTCTTGCCCGTGGTCCGCTTCGCCGCGGCGGCGTTGCCCTTGCCGTCGAAGGGCACGTCGTCGCGGAGCATCTCCCACATCTGCTCGGCGCGGGCCCCGTCCGGCAGCAGGTGGTCGCGGTTCCGGTCGTCCTCGACGGCCGGCATCGTCGTCATGGTGATGCGGTCGGTCGGCACCGTCTTGAGCTGCATGCCCAGGTCGTAGAGCTTCTTGACGGTGCCGATCTCCTCGGAGACCTTCAGGGACTTGGTGGCCGCCTCGGCCAGGTCCATCAGCCGGCCGGTGTCGGTGAAGACGTTCTGCTGCTTCAGCGTGCGGATCATCGAGTTCAGGTACATGTGCTGGGCGCGGGCCCGCAGCGGGTCACTGCCCCACGCGTGCCGGGTGCGCAGCCACTGGAGGGCCTGCTTGCCCTTGACCTTGTGCGTTCCGGCCGTCAGTCGCAGCCCGGAGCCGCCGCGCACGCCGGGCAGCGGACGGTCCCACACGTTCTGCCGCACGCAGACGTCGACGCCGCCGATGGCGTCGGCCATCCTCACCACGCCCGCGAAGTCGATCATCATCCAGTGGTCGATGTAGATACCGGTCAGGTTCTCCCACGTGGCCAGGGTGCAGCCGGCGCCGCCGCGGGCCAGGGACACGTTGATGATGTCGTTGGTCGCCGGAAACTCGTGGTGGGTCT
Organism: Streptomyces sp. NPDC054834; assembly: GCF_053611185.1. Taxonomy (NCBI): domain Bacteria; kingdom Bacillati; phylum Actinomycetota; class Actinomycetes; order Kitasatosporales; family Streptomycetaceae; genus Streptomyces; species Streptomyces sp. NPDC054834. The sequence continues at coordinate 58,689 of NZ_JBSGZV010000041.1, forward strand.
TCGGGTCCTTGCACTTGGGGATGTCGACCCGGGTGTCACGCGGAATGCTCACCATCGAGGCGCTCTTGCGGTCGGCGGACAGGTGGATCAGCATCTGCACGTCGCCCAGCGGCGGGTTGCCGCGGTCGTCCCTGCTGCCGCCCAGCTTCACGTTCTCGTCGGAGTTACGGCTGTCGGAGCCGATGAGCAGGATGTTGACCGGCGTCTGCCCGTCGGCGTTCGGCCCGGTCTTCTCGGCCTTGGAGTCGCCGCTGCTGCGCTCGCCCTTCTGGATATTGCCGTTGAGATGCTCGTAATACAGATATCCGGCGCAGGCCGTGCCGAGTATCAGGAGCGTGAGCGTCGTGGCGGACCATCTCAGAACGCGGTGCCCCCGCCGGGGCCGCCGTCTGCCGTGGCGGCTGTCGCCGTCCTCACTCTTGTCCGGTGTCCGCTTCTCCCCCTGCACGCGGTTCTGCGTCACTTCCCCGTCCTCCCCACCCTGGCGCCATGAAAAGGGCCTGTCCTACGCCGTGTCAGACGCAGAACAGGCCCGTCCGGTCACCTCATCGGCCGACCGCCGCCCGAATTCAGTGGCTCATGAGGCGCACTGCACCTTGTCCGCCGTGGACTTGTCGACCTTCGGCGCCTTGGTCGGAGTGGTGAGGGAGACGCCCGCACCCTTGTAGTCCTTGCCCAGGGTGAGCGTCATCGCGGGCAGGCCCTGGGAGTTGGTCACGCTCTTCCCGGGCTTCATGGCGGATCCGGAAAGCCCCAGGATGGCGGCCAGCCTGCGGGCCTGGGCCGCTTGGTCGGGCGCGTACTCGAGCGTGGTCTTGCTCAGTGCGGCGGGGGCGTTGCCCGCGTTCTCCGACTTCGTCACGCCCTCGTCGTTCTGGAGCCAGTTGAGGGCCGACTGCGCGCTGCCGGACGGCGCTCCGCCGTTGAGAATGCGCACCCGCACTTCGGAGGCGGCGGCCTTGGTGCCCTTGAGGCGGGCGGCCTGCGCGTCCTTGGCCGCCTTCTGCTTCTTCTTCACGTCGCTGAAGGACACATCGCTCTTGATCGCGTCGAAGACCGCGGGAGCCGTCGAGTTGTTGAGGACGACGGTCGTCTTGACCTTCTCGGCCGGGTTGTCCACGACCGGCACCGTGGTGAAGGTCAGGTTCTTCGGATTGAGCTTGCCCAGTTCCAGACCCAGGTCCTTCAGCTTGCCGATGCTGTCCAGCTTGTCGTCCACGGTCAGCGCCTTGGTGCCGGCATCGGCCAGCTTCAGCATCTTCGTCGGGCTGGTGAGCGTCGAGTTGGACTTCAGCTTGCGCATCAGCGCGCTGAGGAACTGCTGCTGGAGCCCGATCCGGCTCAGGTCGCCGCCGAACCCGACCGAGTGCCGGGTGCGCACGAACGCCAGCGCCTGCTCGCCCGAGATGTTGTGCGTGCCCTTCGACAGCTTCAGGTGCGAGTCCGCGTCGTCGATGTCCTTGCCCAGGCAGACCTCGACCCCGCCGACGGCCGTGGTCAGTGTCTTGACCGCGTTGAAGTCGGCGACCATGAAGTCGTCCGGGGTGATCCCGGTCAGCTCGGTGACCGTGCGCATGGTGCAGCTCGGCGTGCGTCCGTCCTGGCCGAGGCTTGTGTTGAAGCGGACTTTGTCCGTACCCGGGATGACCTTCTTGGAGCCGTCGGCCTGAGCCGTCGGGCAGTCGGGGACGTCCACGATCAGGTCGCGCGGAATGCTCAGCGCGGTGGCGTTCGTCCGGTCCTTGGAGACGTGCAGCAGGATGTTGGTGTCGGCGTGACCGACGCTGCCCGAGTCACCGTAGCCCTCGTTGCCCTTACCGGTGCGCTTGTCGGTGCCGATCAGCAGGATGTTGATCGCCTCGTCCTTGCGGAAGCCACCTGTGCTCGCGCCGTCGTCGGACACGGAAGTGATGTTGTCGTTCAGGTGCTTTATGTAGAGGTAGCCCGCGGCCGACACGGCGACCAGCACGAAGGCCATGGACCCACCGGTCCACAGCAGTATCTTCTTCGCCTTCGACTTCTTCTTCACCGGCCGCCGGTTGCGGCGTCCCGGCGGCGGCTCGGGGGGAGCCCCCCGGCGCCGACGCGGACCGGGAACCCCCGACACGAGGGTGTCTCGGGTACCGCTGTCCGGACCGCCACGGCCCGGTGCCGCGGTCCGGCCGCGCGCCGCGGTTCCGCCTCCGCGGGGGGACGCGGATCTACGCGGTCCCGGTACCGTCGACTGCGCTGCGGAATGACTCAGTCGCAGTTCGTATTCGCCGGTGTTCGGATTGAGCACCCACTGGTCTGCGGGATCGATGTTGTCCGCCCGCCCACGGCCTTGCGCGTCCACGGTTGTCCGAATCCTCCGTCGGGGCCACGCGGCGCCTTCCCCCTACAAGGCGCTCGGGTCTCGGTCAATCAGCGCACCACCCCAGGGCGGACCATGCGGCCGGGTGCACCGGATCGCTCACACTATCCGCCCAGTTCAGCGTCAGGCGACGCTCGTGACAAATTCCACCTCCCTACAACAGGGCAATACACCCCATTCCTGTGAACGGAGGTTCGGTCTTGGCCCTCGTTTTACTCACAGGTGTCCTCGGCGGCGGTGTTCCCGCGGAAGGTCGGGGTGGGGGAGGGGGCGCTTCGCTGGTCGTCGGGACGGCGGTCGTCGTGAGAATCCGGTGTGCCTTCCCGCGCGACCTCCACCGGTTGGTCCGCCCGCAACCGCGCGAAGAGTTTCTCGGCTTCGGGTTCCACGAGCTGATCACGATTGGCGTTGTAAACGTACGACTCCCTAGGAACAGTCAGAAAACGCACTTCTTCGGTAGGGATGTCCCGCAAACCGCGCACCAGTTGATAAAGGCCCCGCAGACTCGCCAGTTCCGGATCGGTGGTGAGTGAGGAAGTGGCCGCGTTCAGCACCGGATAGAGCTTGACCGGGTTCAGCAGGACATCGTCGCTGCGCACCTTGTTCACGAGCGCCCCGAGAAACCGCTGCTGCCGGTCCATCCGGTCGGTGTCGCTGCCGTTGCCCAGGGACTTGCGGGCCCGCACATAGCCGAGCGCCTGCTCGCCGTCGAGCGTCACCTTGCCCGCGGGCAGCCGCAGTTTGGCGGCCTTGTCGCTGATGGGCTCCTTCAGGCACACCTCCACGCCGTCCACGGCGTCGACCATGTCCTTGAAGCCGCTGAAGTCGATGACGACGTGGTGGTCGATCCGGATGCCCGTCAGTTTCTCCACGGTCCGGATGGTGCAGGCGGAACCGCCTACCTCGAAGGCGTAGTTGAACATCGCGAACGTCGGCTCGCTGCGGCCGCCGTCCGCCCGCCGGCAGCCGGGCACGTCCACCATGAGGTCGCGGGGCAGGGACACGGCGGTGGCGCTGCGCCGGTCGGCGGCCAGGTGCAGCAGGATCGTGGTGTCGGACCGCTCGCTGCCCAGGTCCCGTCCGTACTCGTCGTTGCCGTCCCCCGCGCGTGTGTCCGACCCGATCAGCAGGATGTTCTGCGCGTCGCGCACCAGTGCCGTGGGCCGCTCCCGCTCGTACCGGGCGAGCTCGGCCGCGGCCGCCTCGTCGGGCGTGATGTTGGCGCTCAGCTTCGCGTACACCGCCCAGCCGCCCCCGACCGCCGCCATCACGAGGATCCCGGTTCCCAGGGCCACCGCCTTCGCCCACCGCCGCCGACGCCGTGGTACACGCCCCTCGCCGGTGGCGGCGGCGCCGGGACCCGGGGTCGGTCCGGAGGGCGTGCCTGCGGTGTCGGTCACGGCGGGGCCACCCCCTCATGGCGTACGAGCGTCATGCCCTGGTTCTTACGACCATGACGTGCGGGGCAGGCCGGGGGAGCTTCTTGCTACTCCGAACGGGTGACCCCCGTACGGCCTCCTCAGTGGCGCGCGGCGGTCACCCGCTCACTCTCGATCCGCTTGGCCAGAGCCTCCTCGTCCAGCCGCTCCAGGTGCCGGCACAGCACCACGGAGCCCCCGGCGGCCAGCGGCGCGTACAGCCCCGCGCTCAGCCCTTCCCAGGTGTCGTACGGCAGCGCGGACAGCAGCCGGGAGCCGGGCCCCGTGAGATCCAGCGCCGGAGCTTCCCGGACCGCCCGCTCCACCACCTCGGCACCCGTCAGCTCCGCCCCCGCGACGATCAGCGCCGGCTCCTCGGGGTCGACCGGCGAGAACGGCGCGAACCGGTCGCCTTGGCCCGGGACTTCCACGGCGTAGTCGACGAAGCCCTCCGGGGGCTGCGGGAACCGTCCGCCGAGCGGCCGCAGCGCGAGCGCGACCCGCTCGCCGCGGCACGTCCGCGCGGCGTCCAGCGAGTCCGGCCCGCTGACGACGACGTCGGCCGCCGCCGGGTCGCCGGCCACGTCCGCGATCACGCCCACCGACGAGCAGGCCAGCAGCCACACGGCCGTCTGCCAGTGCGCGGGCAGCAGCAGCGCGACCCGGTCGCCGGGTCCGGCGGCGAGGTCGCCCTGGAGGAGGTTGGCGGTCTTGGCCACCCAATTGGCGAAGGTGGCCACGGACAGTTCGACGCGTTCGCCCGTGGCGTCGTCGTAGAAGGTCACCAGGGGGCGTCCGGGATCCGCGGCGAGCGCGGATCGCAGCAGGTCGGCGGGGGTGCGATCGGTGGCGTTCACCCGCGCAAGCGTACGCGGCGGCCCGGCCCGGCACCGTGCGGCGGGGCCACCGGTTCGGCGGAACCTCAGCCGACGGTCCGTCAGTTCCCCGATGGACAGATTTATATGACTATGTCCAAGATCAGGGGCATGCGTGGATTCCTCACTTCTTCGATCGGCGTCTCCTCGGTCGGCGTCACCTGCGCCGCCGCCCTCGCCCTGCCGCTGACCGTGCCCGCGACAGCCGCTCCCGCGAGACCCGTCGGGGGGCGTGCCGTCGCATCCGCGGTCCCCGGCGGCACCCAGTCCCTGCCCCTGGCGCCCCTCACCCGGGACCGTGCCAACGGTGCCGCCTCCGAACAGGGCCTGCACCGCGAGCACGTACGGCCCTTCTCACTCGTCGGCGTCGTCTGGGACGACCCCGGCACCGAACTCCACGGTCACGTCCAGGTCCGTACCCGGGCCGCCGGCACCGGCGGATGGTCCGGCTGGCAGGACGTCGAGACGCACAACGCCGACCACGGCGCCGATCCGGACACGGCGGAACGCGCCCCCGGCCAGGTGCGCGGCGCCACCGCGCCGCTGTGGGTGGGGGATTCGGACGGGGTCGACGTACGCGTGCGGGCCGACGACGGGACCGACGGGACTAAGGCGACCGAGGGGACTAAGGCGACCGAGGGGGCGGAGAGGGCCGGCGACGGAGGCCGGGCCGCCGGTGCCGCCCGCGCACCCCTTCCCTCCGGTCTGCGCCTGGAACTCGTCGACCCCGGTGACGAGCCGCCGCCCGGCGGGCCCCCGGCCGACGTTCCGGGCACCGGCACCCTCCAGGAGGCCGAGATTGCCGCCTCCGCCGTCAACACCGACCTCGCGCCCTTCGCCGCCACCGAGATCCCGGCCCTCAGCAGGGCGGACACCGAGATGCAGCTACTGGCCCTGCGCGGCGACCAGCTGACCGAGGCCCAGCGCAGCAAGCCGCACATCGGGCCGCGCCCGCGCATCGTGACCAGGCGCGGCTGGCGCGCGGACGAGTCGCTGCGCGAGAAGGGGTTCGTCTACACGCAGAAGGTCAAGGCGGCGTTCGTCCACCACACCGCCTCCGGCAACAACTACCGCTGCTCACAGGCGCCGTCGGTCATCCGCGGTATCTACCGGTACCACGTCCGCAGCATGGGCTGGCGCGACATCGGCTACAACTTCCTCATCGACAAGTGCGGGACCATCTACGAGGGCCGCGCCGGGGGAGTGTCCAAGGCGGTCCGCGGCGCACACACCCTCGGGTTCAACGTCAACAGCATGGGCATCGCCGTGATCGGCAGCTACGGCAAGAGCAAGCCGTCCACCGCCGCGGTGAAGGCCATCGCCAAGCTCACCGCGTGGAAGCTCGGGCTCTACGGGGCCAATCCACGCGGAAAGACATATCTGAAGTCGGGCGGTGGAAATCTGTACCCGAAGGGGAGGAACGTACGACTGAACGTGATCTCCGGTCATCGGGACGGATACGCCACCGATTGTCCGGGGAAGCGGCTCTACGCCAAGCTCGGCTCGGCCCGTTCCACCGCGGCACGCTACCAGGGGCGCTGACGGGCGGGGCGCACGTTCATCGCCGTCGGGGGAGGCGGCCGGGGGAATCCGCGCGCCGATGTCGGGGGACATCGCGCGGCCGTCGAGGGCGCTGTCGCACGGTCTGCATACACTGGCCGGCCGAAACACAGTTCGGCCGGTCCCGGCAGGAAGCAGAGACGACAGGTGACAGAAGCGATCCTCCTGGTCGGCGGCAAAGGCACCCGGCTGCGCCCGCTCACGGTGCACACCCCCAAGCCCATGGTCCCGGCGGCCGGGGTCCCGTTCCTCACCCACCAGCTGGCCCGGGCCAGAGCGGCGGGCGTGGAGCACATCGTGCTCGCCACGAGCTACCTGGCCGAGGTCTTCGAGCCGTACTTCGGCGACGGCACCGCGCTGGGCCTCCACATCGAGTACGTCACCGAGGAGGAACCCCTCGGCACGGGCGGAGCCATCCGCAACGTGGCCTCGCGACTGCACTCCGGCCCCGACGAGCCGGTGCTGATCTTCAACGGCGACATCCTGACCGGGCTGGACATCAGGGCGCTGGTGCGCACCCACGAGGAGACGTCGGCGGACGTGTCCCTGCACCTCACCAAGGTCACCGATCCCCGCGCCTACGGCCTGGTCCCCACCGACGACACCGGCCGCGTGCTCGCCTTCCTGGAGAAGCCGCAGACCCCCGAGGAGATCGTCACCGACCAGATCAACGCCGGCGCGTACGTCTTCCGCCGCTCGGTCATCGACGCCATCCCGGCGGGCCGCCCGGTGTCCGTGGAGCGCGAGACGTTCCCCGGTCTGCTGGCCGCCGGGGCCCACCTCCAGGGCCTGGTGGACTCGACGTACTGGCTCGACCTCGGCACGCCCGCGGCCTTCGTCCGCGGTTCGGCCGACCTGGTCCTGGGCCGGGCCCCTTCCCCCGCCGTCCCCGGCCGCTGCGGCGACCGCCTGATCCTGCCGACGGCCACGGTCGCGCCCGACGCCAAGCTGACGGGCGGCACGGTGGTGGGCGAGGGCGCCTTCGTCGCCGAGGGGGCCCGGGTCTTCGGCAGCACGATCCTGCCGGGGGCCGTCATCGAGCCCGGTGCCGTCGTCACCGACTCCCTCATCGGCACCCGCGCCCGCGTCGGCGAGCGCTCCGTCCTGACCGGCACGGTGATCGGCGACGGCGCGGTCGTCGGGGCCGACAACGAACTGCGGGAGGGCGTGCGGGTGTGGTGCGACGCGCGCATTCCGGCGGGGGCGGTGCGGTTCTCCTCGGACCAGTAGCCGGTGGGTGGGGGAGGGGCCTCGTAGACGCCTGCTTATGGAACTGAGCGTTGTGGCTATGGCCGTCGCTACTTCGCCACAGTTGACTGTTCGCATGACCCACACACGGCACCGAGACGACTTTGATCATCGGAGGCACCGGCAAGACCGGGCGGCGTGTCGCGGAGCGGCTGACCGCCCGGGACCGCCGAAGCGGTCGGGCCCCTCTCCGAACCGGCCGTCAGGAAGGGCGCGCCCCGACCGGCGAGCCCCTGGACTTCGCCGGGAAGGCCGCTGTCGCCGGCGTCCGGGCCGTCCGACACCTCCCGTACCCGCCCTCCGCCTGCGACAGGTCATCACATGGACGCTCTGGCCGGCCTCCTCGAAGGCCTGAAGGCGCGCGGCTCGTTCCTGCTCCAGTCCGTCTTCCGGCCGCCGTGGTCCCTGCGCGTCGAGGACCGTGCCCCGGTGTCCCTCGTCACCATGGTCCGCGGCGACGCCTGGGTGATGCCCGACGGCGGCACGCCGGTCCTGCTGAAGCCGGGCGACCTCGCGGTGCTGCGAGGACCCGACCCGTACACCGTCGCCGACGACCAGGACACTCCCGTGCGCGTCGTCGTGGGCCCCGACCAGCGGTGCGGCACCGTCGACGGCGCCGACCTCACCGACATGATGGCGCTGGGCGTGCGTACCTGGGGTGACGCCGGCGGACCGGAGACGTCCGTCATGCTCAGCGGCACCTACCAGGCCCCCGGCGCGGTCGGCCGCCGCCTGCTGGACGCCCTCCCCGCCCTCCTCGTACGCACCACCGAAGGCGCCGACGACCCGCTGATCCCCCTTCTCGCGCAGGAGATCACCCGTGACGAGCCCGGACAGGAACTCGTCCTCGACCGCCTCCTGGACCTGCTCTTCGTGGGCCTGCTGCGCGACTGGCTCAGGGAGCCGGAGTACGGCGTCCCCGCCTGGTACCGCGCGCAGTCCGATCCGACCGTCGGCCCCGCCCTGCGGCTCCTGCACGACAACCCGGCCAAGCCCTGGACGGTGGAGTCCCTGGCCCGGAAGACCGGCGTCTCCCGGGCGGCCCTGGCCCGTCGTTTCACCGCGGTCGTGGGGGAGCCGCCGATGGCCTATCTGGCCCAGTGGCGTCTCACCCTCGCCGCGGACCTGCTCTGCGAGCCGGACGCGACCCTGACCAAGGTGGCCCACCAGGTCGGCTACGGCAGCGCCTTCGCGCTCAGTTCTGCCTTCAAGCGCGTGCGCGGCGTGAGCCCCCAGGAACACCGGGCGACGGGCGGGGCGGCGCAGGCGCTTTCCCCGCCGCCACCGTCCAGGACGGTCGTCCTGGGCCACCGAACCTGCTGAGAGAGGCCAAGCCCATGTCTATGGACCTGTCACGCCGTTCCGGTGGCGCGGCCGGAGTGCTGCTCATGGTGGCCTGTATCGCGATGGCACTCCTGGCGGGCCTGTTCTTCGCCTACGACCTGTCGATCATGCCGGGCCTGTCCCGCCTGGACGATGCCGCCTATCTCACCGCCATGCGGAACTTCAACGACGAGATCGACAACAGCGGTCCGTTCGCGGTCGTCTTCCTCGGGGCCCTGGTGGCCACGGTGTGGGCCGCGGTCGCCGAGTACCGGCGGGCGCGCAGGGGCGCGGCACTGTGGGCCGCCGCTGCCGGTGTGCTCTACCTGGCCGTACTGGTGATCACCGTCTCGGTGAACCTGCCCCTGAACGGCGAACTCGCGGATCTCGGCGACCCCGCGAAGGCCGCGGACCTCTCGCTCGTCGACAAGTTCAAGGGCGTCTGGTCGACCACCAACATCATGCGCACCGTGCTGACCACGGCCGCGGTGGGCTGCCTGGCCCAGGCCCTGAAACTGCACGGCCGGTCCACCCCCGCGGCCGTGCGACAGGGCTGACCGCACCCTCGGCCGACTTCACTGCCTGCCGACTTCACTGCCGCCCGACTTCACAGCCTGCCGATGTCCCCGACAGGCATCCGCGGAGCCCTCCGCGGCGGCACACGTCCGCTCAGCAGGACAAGCCGTGCCGCCCGGTGCCGCTGCCCCGCATAGGGCTCCAGCAACTCCAGCATCACGGCGTCGTCCGCGGCCCGGTCCCCGGCCAGCGCCCACCCGATGATCCCCGGCAGGTGCAGATCCCCGACCGTCACCGCGTCCGCCGCCCCGTGACTGCGCTGCACGGTCTCCGCCGACGTCCACGGCCCGATCCCCGGCACGACCTCCAGCCGCGCCTGCGCGGCCTCGGGAGGCATCCCGGCCGCCTCCTCCAGCCGGGCGGCGAGCCGCACGGCCCGCAGGATCGTCGACGCCCGTTTGTTGTCGACCCCGGCCCGGTGCCACTCCCAGGAAGGGATCAGCGCCCAAGCCCGAGGCTCCGGCATCACGTACATCCGCCCGGGCGCGGCCCCCGGCGCCGGCTCCCCGAACTTCCGCACCAGCAGCCGCCACGCCCGGTACGCCTCGACGGTCGTGACCTTCTGCTCCAGGACCGACGGAATCAACGACTCCAGCACCAGGCCGGTCCGCGTCAGACGCAACCCCGGCCGCCGGTGCCGGGCCATCGCCACCACGCGGTGCCGCGGCGCGAACGCGGAGGGATCATCGGCGGCACCGAGCAGCTCCGGCAACTGCTCCAGCAGCCACTCGGCCCCCGGCCCCCACGCCTCGCCGCGCACCTCACCGCCGTACGCCGACACCCGCAGCGTCCCCGGTCCGGCGGGCGTCCGGCTGGCCCGCCACACGGACCCGTCCGGTGCCGCGCGGAAGGTCGGATCCCCGGGTCCGCGCCTCAGCGGCCCGAGCACCAGTCCGAGATCGAGGGGTCCGTCCGGCACCCACGTGCGCACCCGCCCCGGCCCCGCGGACTGCCGGGGGACACCGGCGGGCACGGCAACATGCCCACCACGCACGGTCGTACGCGTGGGCCGTGGAGCGAAACGTCCTGCCACGAATGGGATCCCTCGGCTGCCGGAGCTGTGCTACGAGACTGGAGCTGAGCTGCTGTGCTACGAGACTGGAGCTGAGCTAAGGACTGGCGCTGAGCTGAGGACTGGCGCTGTGCTACGAGACTAGGCGGTCCCGCGGAGGAGACCGGTCAGCGCACCTCGATGAACGCCCCCGCCTCCCGCTCCGGCCGGGGCCGCGGCTCCTCGGCCGGATGGCCTACCGCCACCGCTCCCATCGGATCCCAGTCCGCGGGCAGGTCCAGCACCTCGCGCACCACGTCCCGGCAGAACATCGTCGACGACACCCAGGCCGACCCCAGCCGCTCCCCGGCCAGCGCGACCAGGAAGTTCTGCACGCCGGCTCCGGTGGCGACGACGAACATCTCCCGCTCGGCGCCGTCCCGCCGCGCGTCCCCGTAGGTGTGCGAGCCGTCCATGACGAGACACGGCACCACGAGATACGGCGCGTTGCGCAGCAGGTCACCGCGCCGCACCCGCTTGGCGATCGACTCCTCGGTCTTCGCGTCCCGCCGCAGGTCGGCGATCCAGGCGTCGCGCATGGCGTCGAGCAGCCGCGTACGCGAGGCCTCCGACTCCAGCAGCACGAACCGCCACGGCGTCGTGTGGTGCGGCGCCGGCGCGGTCACCGCCGCGGCCACCGCCCGCCGTACGGCCCCGGGGTCGACCGGCTCGTCGGTGAAGGCCCGTACCGTACGCCGCTGGGTCACCGCCTCCCGGACCGCCTCGGAGGTACCCAGCCGGAACATGTCGTCGCGCGCGCCGCGCACCATGGCCCGCGCCCCCGTGCCGTGGTCCTCGGCCACGGTGTGCGGCAGCCCGCGCAGCACGGCGAGGGGCAGTCCGGCGGCCTTGCCCTTGACCAGATCACCGGCGGCGGCCAGTTCGTCCGCCGTGGCGACGACGGTGGCGGAGAGCGGATTGCCGTGCGCGTCCGTGTCCCCGCGAAGGTCGTCCAGCACGCGCACGCCCGCGGCGCCGATCGCGACGTCCGTGAGCCCCGCGCGCCAGGGTCGCCCGAAGGTGTCGGTGACGACGACCCCGACATTGACGCCGAGCGCCTCCCGGAGCCCGTTCCGGATGGCCCGCGCGGACGCGTCCGGGTCCTCGGGCAGCAGCAGCACCGTGCCGGAAGGGGTGTTGGAGGCGTCGACCCCGGCGGCCGCCATGACCAGGCCCTGCCGGTTCTCGACGATCCGCAGCGGGCCGCGCCGCGCCACCACCCGCACGGTCTCGGCATCGATCGCGGCCTCCCGGTCGGCCGCCTCGACGATCCGGCCCTCCGCCTTGGACACGATCTTCGAGGTGACGAGCAGCACGTCCCCGTCGGCCAGCCCCGGCTCGGCACCGGCGATCACCTTGGCGAGGTCGTCGCCCCGCTGCACCTCCGGGATCCCGGAGACGGCCCAGACCCGGTATTCGGGCACGGCACCGTCGTCCGGCCGCCGGGACACTCCGCCGCTCACGCCCGTCGCACCTCCTCCGCCAGCGTCAGCGCCTCCTGGGCCATCCGCGCGGCCGCGTCGACGTCGGTCATCATCAGCGGTACGGCCCGGCAGCGGATGCCGGCCGTCTCGACCCGGTCGACCGTGCCCGCGTCCACGGTGTCCACCAGCCAGCCGTCGAGCAGGCCGGAGCCGTAGTGTTCGGCCACCGCCGCGGCCGTGGACTCGACGCCGACCGCCGCGAGCACCTTGTCGGCCATGCCGCGCACGGGCGCGTCCCCGACGATGGGGGACAGGCCCACCACCGGCACGTCGGCGTCGGCGATCGCCTCCCGGATGCCGGGCACGGCGAGGATCGTGCCGATGGACACGACCGGGTTGGACGGCGGGAACAGCACGACGTCCGCTTCCGCGATGGCCTCCAGCACACCCGGCGCCGGCTTGGACTGCTCGGCGCCGACCGGCACGACCGCCTCCGCCGGGACCGAGGCCCGTAGCCGCACCCAGTACTCCTGGAAGTGGACCGCCTTGCGCTCGCCGTCCACGTCGACCGCCACATGCGTCTCCACACGGTCGTCGGTCATCGGGATCAGCCGGACGCCCGGCTTCCAGCGGTCGCACAGCGCCTCGGTCACAGCGCTCAGCGGATATCCGGCGCTCAGCATCTGCGTCCGCACGATGTGCGTGGCGAAGTCCCGGTCGCCGAGCCCGAACCACTCGGGTCCGACCCCGTACGCCGCGAGCTCCTCCTTGAGGTGGAACGTCTCGTCCGCCCGACCCCAGCCCTGCTCCTCGTTGATGCCGCCGCCGAGCGTGTACATCACCGTGTCGAGGTCCGGGCAGACCTTCAGCCCGAAGAGGTGGATGTCGTCCCCGGTGTTGCCGATGACCGTGACGTCCGCGTCCGGCACGGCCTGCCTCAGACCGCGCAGGAACCGGGCACCACCGATGCCGCCTGCCAGAACCACAATGCGCATGGAAGCAGTCTTGCAGGCGGGTACGACAACGCGTCAGGCAGTCACCGGACGCGGCTCGCTCCGGCCCTCGCAGTGCGGGGAGATGGGGGTCCCCCCGGTCGAGCGAAGTCGAGACTGGGGGAGCATGGGCATCTCGGTCAGGCCCGGGTAATAGACGTGCAGGCTGACCGCCGGCTCCAGCGTGGCGTTGACGACCTCGTGCGCGTACCCCGGCGCGAAGACCCGCTGCGCCCCCTCGCCCAGCGCGCGCGTGCCCCGGTCGGTCCGCTCGGTCAGCGTGCCCTCCAGGACGGTCAGCACACCGGAGGAGCGGCCGTGGTCGTGCAGACCGGTGCCCTGCCCCGGCACCCAGGACAGCAGCCACACCTCGTAGCCCGGGCCGGTGCGCAGCCGGTGGTACCAGCGGCTCGTCGCGTCGTACTGGACGAGGTGCGCCCACTGGGAGCGGTCGGCGGCGATGTCACGGGCCAGGCCGACGAACTCGGCGACGGTGGCCGGGTGCTCGCGCGGGGTCTGGAGCAGGTGCGGGACTTCGAGGATGTCGCCGGCGATCTGGAGGTCGTTGTCGCTGTTCATGGGGTGCGGTGGGTCCTCGGCGGAAGAGTGGGGCCAGGGATGAAGACACGCAGCCGAGTCGGGACGGACTCAGGCGCAGCCGGAGCGGTGCGGAAGGCTCAACAGCTGGGACAGCAACAACAGCTACAGCGGGCGCGGGCAGCACCGTGGGACCCGGCGGGGCGGGTCGAGGTGAGTGCCAAGTGCGCGAGCATGCCCACAAGGACAGCGGCTCACACCTCGCATGTCAACTCCGCGCCCGGATTGTGGGACATGTTTCACCTCATCCGGTTCATTCCTCAGGTGAAAGGTTTGTTCATCGGGTTGCTGGGACACATGGCGTCCATCCGGGCGCACGAGCCTCGTCGGAACGCGATCGAACTCCTGGGCGTCCTTCTCCGTACAGGTATCTGTGTGGAGTGGGAGGCCCTCCCGGGCCTCGTCTGCGTGTCAAGGTTTATGGCGATTTGAACACTTTCCGCTTGGCCTTGGTTCCGCAGAGTGAATAACGGGCTCAATAGCAGATCTCGGCTTGACTCTCCCGGAGCGGCACACTTGTAATTTCACTCGTGTCGTTCAGCCGAAATCGGTAACGGCCGCGACCACGGGGACGCGAAAGACAGACGAGGGGCGCACATGACCGAACTGGTGCAGCAACTGCTGGTCGACGACGCGGACGAGGAACTCGGCTGGCAGGAGCGCGCGCTGTGCGCCCAGACCGACCCCGAGTCCTTCTTCCCCGAGAAGGGCGGCTCCACCAGAGAGGCCAAGAAGGTCTGCCTCGCATGCGAGGTGCGGTCCGAGTGCCTTGAGTACGCGCTTTCAAACGACGAGCGATTCGGCATCTGGGGTGGCCTGTCCGAGCGCGAGCGGCGCCGCCTGAAGAAGGCCGCGGTCTGACACGGGCGGAGATCCGGCACAGGCAACGCGGTGATCCGGCACAGGTACCAGGCCCAGAACAGGTACATACGACGGCAAACAGCGCGAACGGCCCGTCGCGGGTGGGTTGTCCACAGGCGGCGGGCCGCCGTCATGCCCAGCCGATAGTGTGGTCGCTCGTCCGAGACGCCTCGCCACCCACAGGGGGCGCGGGCGTCCACCGCAGTCCACCGAACCGGGGCCCGTACCTCGATGTCCGTGCACAGCCATACGGCAGCCCACCAAGCAACAGCTGCCATGCCTGAGTTCCCGCGTCATGTCGTCACAGCGGTGCTCGTCTCCCACGACGGCGCCCGCTGGCTGCCCGACGCGCTCGCCGGGCTGCTCGGCCAGGAGCGCCCCGTCCAGCACGCCGTGGCCGCCGACACCGGCAGCGCGGACGACTCCGCCCAGCTGGTCACCGAGGCACTCGGCGCCGACCGCGTGCTGCACCTGGCCCGCCGTACCGGCTTCGGCCAGGCCGTCGAGGAGGCGGTCCGCTCCGCGCCCGTCCTCACCCCGGACGAGCTGCCGTACCTCAGGCGCCCCAGCGGCTGGGACCCGGTCACGCGCTCGTGGCGCGACGACGCCTACGACCTGCCCGACCTCCCGCACGGCGAGCCGATCCAGTGGCTGTGGCTGCTGCACGACGACAGCGCCCCCGAACCCGACGCCCTCGCCCAGCTGCTGCGCGTGGTCGACAACGAACTGGAGCTCGGCCGCGACGACGTGGCCGTCGTCGGCCCCAAGCTGCGCGGCTGGTACGACCGCCGCCAGCTGCTCGAGGTGGGCGTCAGCATCGCCAATTCCGGCCGCCGCTGGACCGGCCTGGACCGCAGGGAACAGGACCAGGGACAGCACGACCACGTCGGGCCCGTGCTGTCGGTGTCCACCGCCGGCATGCTCGTCCGGCGCGACGTCTTCGAGCAACTCGGCGGCTTCGACCGGCGGCTGCCCCTGATGCGCGACGACGTCGACCTGTGCTGGCGGGCGCACGCGGCCGGCCACCGCGTCCTCATCGCCCCGGAAGCCGTCGTACGGCATGCCGAGGCCGCCTCCCGCGAGCGCCGCACCGTCGACTGCGTAGGCCGCACCGCCGCCTCCCCGCACAAGGTCGACAAGGCGGGCGCCGTCTACACCCTGCTCGTCAACGCCCGTACGGCCGTGCTGCCCTGGGTCCTGCTGCGGCTCGTGCTCGGCACACTCCTCAGGACCGTCGCCTATCTCGTCGGCAAGGTCCCCGGACAGGCCGTCGACGAGATCCGCGGCCTGCTGGGCACCCTGCTGCGGCCCGAGCGGATCATCGCCGGACGCCGCAGGCGAGGCCGCCCGCAGGTCGACAAGGGCGAACTGCGGCCCCTGTTCCCGCCGCCCGGCGCGACCGTGCGCGCCACCGTGGAACAGGTCGCCGGCAACCTCTTCGGCAGCTCCGACCCCGAGGTGTCCTCCGCCGGACGGCACGGCGGCGCCGTCGAGTCCGGACCCGGTGGCGACGACGCCGACTTCCTGGAGATCGAGCAGTTCGCCCGCCTCAAGCGCATCGCCCGCAAGCCCGGCCCGGTGCTCTTCCTGGTACTGCTGCTCGTGTCGTTCGCCGCCTGCCGGAACCTGCTCGGCGGCGGCGCGCTCGCGGGCGGCGCACTGCTGCCCGCCCCGGCCGGCTCCGGCGAACTGTGGTCGCGCTACCTGGACGCCTGGCACCCCGTCGGCTCCGGCGGCACCCCGTCCGCCCCGCCCTACCTCGCCCTCGTGGCGATGCTGGCCTCCGCATTCCTCGGCTCGACCGGCCTCGCCGTCACCGTCCTGATGGTCTGCTCGGTGCCGCTGGCCGGGTTCACCGCGTACTTCGCCTCCCGCCCGCTGGTCACCTCCCGCCTGCTGCGCGCGTGGGCGGCCGTCGCCTACGCCTTCCTGCCCGCCGCCACCGGTGCCCTCGCCGGAGGCCGCATCGGCACCGCTGTCCTCGCCGTGCTGCTGCCGCTCATCGCGCGCGCGGGCATCGCGGCGAGCGGTCTCGCCAATGCCTCAGACGCACGCGGCAGTTGGCGTGCCACCTGGGCGTACGCGCTGCTACTGACCATCACCACCGCGTTCACCCCGATCGTGTGGCCCATCGCGCTGGTCCTGGGGCTCGGCGTGCTGGCCGTGCGCCGCCGCGAGATCGTCGCCTACGGCCTGCGCCTCCTCGCCCAGCTGGGCACCCCGCTGCTGGTCCTCGCGCCCTGGTCGCTGACCCTGTTGCCGTTCGGCTTCTTCAAGGAGGCGGGACTGGAGTACGGCTCCTCGGCCGCCACGGCCCTGGACCTGCTCGGCGCCAGCCCCGGCGGACCCGGCACGGTGCACGGGCTGATGCTCATCGGCATCGTGCTGGCCGCGCTCGCCGCCCTGCTGCGCTCCGCACGTCAGCTGGGAATCCGGACGGCCTGGGCCGCCGCCCTGGTGGGCCTCGTCTTCGCGGTCCTGTCCAACAGCTCCACCTGGGCCGGCCCCGCCACGCTCGTCTACGGCCTCGCCCTCCTGGCCGCCGCCGCGCTCGGCGCCGACGGGGCACGCGCACGCGTGGCCGAGCAGAGCTTCGGCTGGCGCCAGCCGGTCGCCGCGCTGATCGCCTTCGCCTCGGCCGCGGGCCCGCTGCTCGTCGCCGCCGACTGGATGATCGGCGGCGCCGACGGGCCGGTGGAGCGGCGCGATCCCGTACAGGTGCCCGCGTTCGTCGCCGAGGACAGCGGCACCCGCGACCACGCCCGCACCCTGGTCCTCGACAGCGACTCCACCGCCCGCGTGAGCTACAGCCTCGTGCGCGGCTCCGGCGCTCGCATGGGCGACGCCGAACTGGCCGCCGCCGACGGCGAGAACAGCAAGCTCGACAAGGTCGTCGCCAACCTGGTCGCCGGCTCCGGCGCCGACCAGGCCGACCAGCTCGGCAAGTTCGCCGTCCGCTATGTCCTGGTCCACAAGGGTGCGCCACGCGAGGTCAGCCGCGTCCTGGACGCCACCCCCGGCCTGTCCCGGCTCAGCCAGCAGGACGGCAGCGCGCTGTGGCGCATCGACCAGGAGGTGTCGCGGGCCGCCATCGTGGCCGCCTCCGGTTCCGGCACCCCGCAGCCCGTCGCCGCCGGGCCCGTCGAGATCCACACCACGATCCCCTCCGGCGCCGACGGCCGTGTCCTGCGCCTGGCCGACTCCACCGCCGAGGGCTGGGCGGCCACCCTGGACGGCAAGCCGCTGACCCGCACCACGGTCGACGGCTGGGCCCAGGGCTTCGAACTCCCCTCCTCCGGCGGAAAACTGGACGTCACCTACGACGCCCCGATCGGCCACACCGCCTGGCTGTGGGCCCAGGGCGCGCTCGCCGTCGTCCTGGTCGTGCTCGCCCTGCCCGGCCGCCGCCGCGACGTCGACGACGACCTCCCCGAGGAGCAGCCCGTCCCCGCAGAGGCCACCGCCGGCGAGGGCCGCCGCGCCCGCCGCCTGCGCGCCCAGGCGGAGGCCGAGGAGGCCGGGGAGACCGATGCGGGAGACCCGGAGGCCATGCCTTTCCCGCCCCAGGAGCCGGTCGCCGTACCCCACCAGCAGTCCTACGACGAGTGGGACCCGGCCACCTACGCGGGCGCCGAGTACGGCGGCTACGGCACCGACCAGCACCAGGGCACCGCGCAGTACCCGGGCGCGTACGACCAGCAGGCATACCAGGCCGACCCGTACCAGGCCGATCCGTATCAGAACGGCCAGTACGACCCGTACGCGTACGGCGGTACGGACCAGCAGGCGCCGTACGACCCGACGTACCAGCAGGGCTACGACCCGGCCTATGACCCTGCGCAGCACCACCCCCACGGCACCGGCAACGAGCGCCCCGACGGGAGCCAGCAGTGAACCGCACCACCCTGTCCCTGATCGCCGGCACGGCCGCGCTCGCCGCCGTCACCGGGTTCGCCGCGCTCAACCCGCCGGACGCGTCCGGCGCCGCCACCGCCGCCACCGCAGGCACGGCGGCCCGGCTGCCGGTGGAGCGCACGAGGCTGCTGTGCCCGGCGCCGAGCATCTCCGACATCGCCGAGACGTCGTACACGTCCTTCACGCCGGTCACCAAGGGCGCGGCGAGCGGCGGCAAGGCCGAACTCCAGGCGGCCACCGAGCAGTCGGCGGACGCCACGGACGACTCGGCGTCAGGGAAGACCGGGAAGACCGGCAAGAGCGGCAAGAACACGCAGAAGAAGACTGCCAAGCCCGTCCTGACGCCCAAGGACCCCGGCACGCCGGTGACCGGGGACACCTCCGGCGCGGACGCGCCCGCACTGGTCGGCACCGCCGAGGGGAAGTCCGCGCCCGGCTGGACCGTCCAGGAGACCACCGAGGTCGCCGCGGGCACCGGCCGTGGTCTGCAAGGCGTCAACTGCACCGCGCCGGACACGGAGTTCTGGTTCCCGGGCGCCAGCACGGCCGCCGACCGCACCGACTACGTGCACCTCACCAACCCCGACGACAGCGCCGCCGTCGTCGACATCGACCTCTACGGCAAGGACGGCTCCCTGAAGTCCACGCTGGCGGACGGCCTCACCGTCCAGCCGCACGCCAGTGAGCCGGTCCTGCTGTCCACGCTCACCGGTGAGAAGCAGGACAACCTCACCGTGCACGTCAGCGTGCGCAGCGGACGGGTCGGGGCGGCCGTGCAGGCCCTGGACGACAAGCTCGGCGGCGACTGGCTCCCCGCCTCCGCCGACCCGGCGGCCGACCTGGTCCTGCCGGGCATCCCCAAGGACGCCACCTCCGTCCGCCTCATCGCCTTCACCCCCGGCGACGCCGACGCGGACCTGAAGGTGCGGCTCGCCACCTCCAACGGCCTGATCACCCCCGCCGGCCACGAGACGCTGCACGTGAAGTCGGGCATGACGACGGCGGTCGACCTCGGCGACGTCACCCGGGGCGAGGCCGGCTCCCTGCTCCTCACCCCCTCCGACCAGTCCGTCCCGGTGGTCGCCGCGCTGCGCGTCATACGGGGCACGGGCGCCAAGCAGGAAACGGCCTTCATCCCCACCACCAGCCCCATCGGCACGCGCGCGACCTCCGCGGACAACAGCGGCAAGAACAGCACCCTCTCGCTGACCGCCCCCACGGCCACCGCCCAGGTCAAGGTCACCGCCTCCGCGGGCAGCGAGGGCGGTACAGCGGTCTCGAAGACCTACACGATCAAGTCCGGCACCACCCAGC
Organism: Streptomyces sp. NPDC054834; assembly: GCF_053611185.1. Taxonomy (NCBI): domain Bacteria; kingdom Bacillati; phylum Actinomycetota; class Actinomycetes; order Kitasatosporales; family Streptomycetaceae; genus Streptomyces; species Streptomyces sp. NPDC054834. The sequence continues at coordinate 78,196 of NZ_JBSGZV010000041.1, forward strand.
CCATCACCGCCCCCGTCCCGACCGGCCTCAAGGGCACCTACGCCCTCACGGTCGAGCGCCTCTCCGGCGGCCCCGTCTACGGCTCCCGCACCCTCGCAGCCACCGAGGAAGGCGTCCCGGGCTTCACGATCCAAACCCTCCCGGACGACCGGGGAACGGTCTCGGTACCAAAGGCGGACGAGGACTTGGCGGTGCTACAGAAGTAGGGCCAGACGCACCGGCCGTGACCGCCCCGCTCAATCCTCCCCGTACCGAGGATCCACAGTCTCCGGCGTCAACCCCAACAACTCCGCCACCTGTTCCACCACGACCTCATGCACGAGCGCAGCCCGCTCATCCCGCCCCTTGGTCCGGATCTCCACAGGCCGCCGATAGACGACGACCCGCGCCCGCCGCCCGTCCCGCGCCGGAATGATCCCGCCCAACGGCACCGCCTCGTCGCTCCACCCGTCCTCCGGCCGCCCGTCCAGCCGCGGCACTTCGAGCACCATGAAGTCGATCTCCGCCAGCTGCGGCCACCGCCGTTCGAGCCGCTCCACGGAGTCCTGCACCAGGTCCGCGAACACATCGGCACGGCTGGCCGCCAGCGGCACCTGTGGCGGCGCGATCGGCCCGCGCATGCCCCGTCCGTGGCGATCACGACGACGGGGTCCGGGGCCGGCGGCACGGGGCGGTACACGGTTGTCCATCACTGGTGAAGCGTAGTCCCCGCGCGCTCCGCCCGCCCCGCTCCACGCGGCAACGCGACAGCGACCGCGACGGCAACCGGTCACCCCGCCGTCACCGGGCACACCATGTCGCCGGATGACCATTCAAGCCAAGGTTGGGCTCGTTTCCGTATCTCCACAAGACCGGCCGGCTCAAGGCAATTGGCGGTGTTAGTACCGAATCATGACCGTACACAGTACGGCCCGAGATCCCGCGCAGCACCGTTCGCACAGGTCAGCGGGGCGTGTTCCGGCAGGCGTGTGGGGCGTTTCACAGTACGACACGGTGGGGTGACCTGGGGGAGAGTCGTCGCGGCCCGCTCAAGAGTGCGGTAGCGTCCATCGTCGTGAGCCCTGTACGTCGCTGTTCGCGCACCGCCTGCGGCCGACCCGCCGTCGCGACGCTGACGTACGTCTACGCCGACTCGACCGCGGTCCTCGGCCCGCTCGCCACCTACGCCGAACCCCACTGCTACGACCTGTGCGCCGAGCACTCCGAGCGCCTCACCGCCCCGCGCGGCTGGGAGGTCGTACGCCTCCTCGACGGCTCCGCCCCGGCCCGGCCCACCGGCGACGACCTGGAAGCGCTGGCCAATGCCGTGCGCGAGGCGGCCCGCCCCCAGGAACGGGCGGCCCAGGCGGGCGGCGGCGGTGGACGCGGCGCGGACCCTATGGAGGTCGCCCGCCGCGGCCACCTGCGTGTGCTGCGCTCCCCGGACAACTGAGCCGGACAACTGAGCCGGACAACTGAGCCGGACAACTGAGCCGGACAACTGAGCCGGACAACTGAGCCGCACAACTGAGCCGCACAACTGAGCCGGACAACTGAGCCGGACAACTGAGGCCATACCCCACCGCATCCCCGGCTTTCCCCATCTTCCGGTAACGGTGTGTGGACCGCTGGGTTTCCGTGCGCCGGACGATCGCCCGGGCCGGGTAGTTTGTGCGCACCGATAGGACTTTCAGGAAGGTTGGGCCGTGGCTGCTGATCTGTCGCAGATCGTGAAGGCGTACGACGTACGCGGTGTGGTCCCGGAGCAGTGGGACGAGCCGCTGGCCGAGCTCTTCGGGATCGCCTTCACCCAGGTGACCGGCGCGGCAGCGATCGTCGTGGGCCACGACATGCGTCCGTCCTCACCCGGTCTGTCCCGCGCCTTCGCGCGCGGCGCGGCGGCATGCGGCGTCGACGTCACCGAGATCGGCCTGTGCTCGACGGACCAGCTGTACTACGCCTCGGGCGCGCTGAACCTGCCGGGCGCGATGTTCACGGCCTCGCACAACCCGGCCCAGTACAACGGCATCAAGATGTGCCGCGCGGGCGCCGCCCCGGTCGGCCAGGACACCGGCCTGGCACAGATCCGCGAACTGGCCGAGCGGTGGCTGGAATCCGGCGCCCCCGAACCGGTCGCCGCGCCGGGAACCCTCGCCTCGCGCGACACGTTGGAGGACTACGCGGCGCACCTCCGCTCCCTCGTCGACCTGACCTCCATCCGTCCCCTGAAGGTCGTCGTCGACGCGGGCAACGGCATGGGCGGACACACGGTCCCCACCGTGTTCGCCGGCCTGCCCCTCACCCTCGTCCCGATGTACTTCGAGCTGGACGGCACCTTCCCCAACCACGAGGCGAACCCGCTCGACCCCGCCAACCTGGTGGACCTCCAGAAGCGCGTCCGTGAGGAGTGCGCCGACCTCGGCATCGCCTTCGACGGCGACGCCGACCGCTGCTTCGTGATCGACGAGAACGGCGACCCGGTGTCCCCGTCGGCGATCACCGCCCTGGTGGCCGCGCGCGAACTCGCCAGGTACGGCGGCAAGGGCGCGGTCATTCACAACCTGATCACGTCCTGGTCGGTCCCGGAAGTGGTGCGGGAGAACGGCGGCACGCCCGTGCGCACCCGCGTCGGCCACTCCTTCATCAAGGCCGAGATGGCCAGGACGGGCGCCATCTTCGGCGGTGAGCACTCCGCTCATTACTACTTCAAGGACTTCTGGAACGCCGACACCGGCATGCTGGCGGCCCTGCACGTCCTCGCGGCCCTCGGCGGCCAGGACGGCCCCCTGTCCGCCCTCGTCGCCGAGTACGACCGCTACGTCGGCTCCGGCGAGATCAACTCCACCGTCGAGGACCAGAAGGCCCGGCTCGCCGCGATCCGCGCCGCGTACGAGGGCCGCGAGGACGTGACCCTGGACGATCTCGACGGCCTCACCGTCTCCTCGGCCGACTGGTGGTTCAACGTCCGCCCTTCCAACACGGAACCACTGCTGCGTCTGAACGCGGAGGCGCGGGACGAGGCGGTCATGGCGAAGGTCAGGGACGAGGCGCTGGCCATCATCCGCGGCTGACGGGCGGCCTTTCAGCCGACCGAGGCGGGTGGCGGGCGGGCATGGGCCGGGAGTCCGCCACGCCACGGTCACCGGCGGTACGCTGACCAGGCACATCCGCACAGGCACCATCGCCCCCGAAGGGAACCCCCATGCCGCTCGAAGCCGGCCTCCTGGAGATCCTCGCCTGCCCGGCCTGCCACGCCCCTCTCAAGGAGCAGGACACCGAGCTGATCTGCACCGGTCAGGACTGCGGTCTGGCGTACCCCGTCCGCGACGGCATCCCGGTTCTCCTCATCGACGAGGCCCGCCGCCCCGCCTAAGCACGAGGCGTCTTCCACATCCTCAACAGGACCCCGGTGACCGGAGGCTGCCCCATGCTCGACGAAACGCTGCTCGATTCCCCGGAGGGGCTCGCCGACGCGGACCACCGGGGCCTCCTCCGCGGCGCCGCTGAGGCCGGCGCCCGCGTCCGCACCGCCGCCCGGCACGCCGCCGAGGCGGGCATCGCCGACCTCAAGCCGGACGGGCGCCCCCGATCCGTCCTGATCGCCGGTCCGGGCGCGGCCGCCACCCACGCCTCCGACCTCCTGGGGACGCTCGCCGGCGCCGGCAGCCCCGTCACCCGGCTGGCCCCCGTCGGTGTCGCCCCGGCGGCCGGCGCCCTGCGCTGGGAACTCCCCGGCTGGGCAGGCTCCGTGGACCTGCTGCTGATCGCCACGCCGGACGGCACCGAACCGAGCCTGTCCCTGCTCGCCGACCAGGCCTACCGTCGCGGCTGCACCGTCGTCGCCGTGGCCCCCGCCGGGACACCGCTCGCCGATGCCGTCGCCGGCGCGCACGGCCTGTTCGCACCGATGGCGACGGCCCCCTACGACCAGGACGAGCCCCTCGCCGCGTCCTCCCCGGGCGTCCTGTGGGCGCTGCTCACCCCGCTGCTCGCGCTCCTCGACCGCATCGGCCTGCTCACCGCCCCGCCCGACGCCCTGGAGAAGGTCGCCGACCGCCTCGACCAGGTCGCCGAACGCTGTGGCCCCGCCATCGCGACCTACAGCAACCCGGCCAAGACCCTCGCCGCCGAACTCGCCGACGCGCTCCCCGTGATCTGGACCGAGGGCACCTCGGCAGGGCCCGCCGGCCGCCGCTTCGCCGCCGCGCTCGCCGAGCTGGCCGGCCGCCCCGCCCTGGTTGCCGAACTCCCCGAGGCACTCGCCGCGCACAGCGCCCTCCTCGCCGGACCGCTCGCCGCCAGCGCCGACCCCGACGACTTCTTCCGCGACCGCGTCGAGGAGCCGCCCGCGCTGCACGCGCGCGTGGTGCTGCTCCGCGACCGCCCGATCGGCGGCCTCACTGCCGCCCCCACCGCCCGCGACCTGGCCCTCAGCCACGACACACCGATCAGCGAGCTGGAGCCTGAGGAGGGCGCCGAACTGGAGACGCTCGCGGAACTGATCGCCGTCACGGATTTCGCCGCCGTTTACCTGGCGCTCGCTTCAGGGGCCTGATCTTGCCTCAACGGGCCAACTGACCCGCGCCCCGGTGCCGGCACCGGCACCGGCCGGGCCGCGTACGTACGGAGACAGAGAAACGACATGGATCGCCTCGAGAACACCATCCGCCCCTACGCCTGGGGTTCCACCACGGCCATCCCCGAGCTGCTCGGTGTCAAGCCCACCGGTGAGCCGCAGGCGGAGATGTGGATGGGCGCCCACCCGGGCGCGCCCTCGCGCACCGCGCGCGGCACGCTCGTCGAGGTCATCGAGGACGATCCGGAGCGAGAACTGGGCGCGAAGGCCGTCGCGAAGTTCGGCCCCCGCCTGCCCTTCCTCCTCAAGATCCTCGCCGCGGGTGCCCCGCTCTCCCTCCAGGTGCACCCCGACCTGGAGCAGGCGCAGGAGGGGTTCGCGGACGAGGAGCGCCGCGACATCCCGATCGACGCCCCGCACCGCAACTACAAGGACGCCAACCACAAGCCCGAACTGATCTGCGCGCTCACCGAGTTCGACGGCCTGTGCGGCTTCCGCGGCCCCGTCGAGGCCGCCGGCCTGCTCGACGGGCTCGGCGTCGACTCCCTCAAGCCGTATGTCGACCTCCTGCACGCGCACCCCGAGGACGCGGCCCTGCGCGAGGTCCTCACCGCCGTCCTGACGGCCGACCCCGAGGAGATGACCCGCACGGTCGCCGCCGCCACGGCCGCCTGCACCCGTCTCGGCGGTGCCTACGCGCCCTACGCCGACCTCGCCCACCACTACCCGGGCGACCCTGGCGTGATCGCCGCCATGCTGCTGAACCATGTACGCCTCCAGCCCGGCGAGGCCCTCTTCCTCGGCGCCGGCATCCCGCACGCCTACCTCAGCGGCCTCGGCGTCGAGATCATGGCCAACTCCGACAACGTCCTGCGCTGCGGCCTGACCCCCAAGCACGTCGACGTCCCCGAACTCCTGCGCGTCGTCCGCTTCGAGGCGGGCGACCCCGGCGTGCTGCGCCCCGAGGCGTCCCCGGACGGCGAAGAGGTCTACGAGACGCCGATCGACGAGTTCCGGCTGTCCCGGTACGTCCTCCCCGCGGGCGGCACCAGCCACGACCTCGGCCTCCCGACCCCGCAGATACTGCTGTGCACGGCAGGTTCCGTACGGGCGGGGGAGTACGAGCTGACCCCGGGCGAGTCCGTCTTCCTACCGGCGGGCGAGAAGGCCGAGGTGTCCGGCGAGGGCACCGTCTTCCGTGCCACCGTGATTGTCTGACCGCACCTGTGGATACCTGACGCGCCGCAGCCTCACGGGGCTGCAAGAATGGCCCACCGGCAAAGGACGGGCAAAGGCGACGGGCGCCAGGCCTGGACGGCGTACGTACGAAGGCGAAGGGACAACGCGGACACATGAGCGCGTCAGGCGGGACCAGGGCGATCGTGGCGGCACTCGGCGCCAACCTCGCGATCGCGGCATCGAAGTTCGTGGCGTTCGCGTTCAGCGGCTCGTCGTCGATGCTCGCCGAGGGCGTCCACTCGCTCGCCGACTCCGGCAACCAGTTCCTGCTGCTGATCGGCGGCAAGAAGGCCCAGCGCGAGGCGACCCCGCAGCATCCCTTCGGTTTCGGCCGCGAGCGCTACATCTACGCCTTCCTCGTCTCGATCGTCCTCTTCTCCGTCGGCGGCATGTTCGCCATCTACGAGGGCTTCGAGAAGATCAGCCACCCGCACGAGATCGAGCGCTGGTACTGGCCGGTGGGCGTCCTGGTCTTCGCGGTCATCGCCGAGGGCTTCTCCTTCCGCACGGCCATCAAGGAGTCGAACGAGCTGCGCGGCAAGCTCTCCTGGTCGCAGTTCATCCGCCGTGCCAAGGCGCCCGAGCTGCCGGTCGTCCTGCTGGAGGACTTCGGCGCGCTGATCGGTCTCGTCCTCGCTCTCGGCGGTGTCGGCCTGGCCCTGCTCACCGGCGACGGCGTGTGGGACGGCATCGGCACCGTCTGTATCGGTGTCCTGCTCGTCCTCATCGCCCTCGTCCTGGCCGCCGAGACCAAGTCGCTCCTGCTCGGCGAGGCCGCGGGCCTCGAGGAGATCAAGAAGATCGAGGCCGCCATCGTCGACGGCGACACGGTCACCGGCATCATCCACATGCGCACGCTCCACCTCGGGCCCGAGGAACTGCTGATCGCCGCCAAGATCGCCGTCCAGCACGACGACACCGCCGCCGAGGTCGCCAAGGCCATCGACGCCGCCGAGGCCCGCATCCGCGCCGCCGTCCCCATAGCCCGCGTCATCTACCTCGAGCCCGACATCTACAGCGAGGCCGCAGCGGCCAAGGGCCCGGACCCCGAAGCGACCCCGGGCGGCCCCAACCCACACTCCGCCGAGCACTAGAACCGGCCCCGGTCCCTGCCTCAGGCCTGCACCGCCCACGGCGGCGGTGGCGGCACGGCGGCCCGTGCCCTCCGCCGTACGACCGCGGCCGCGATGCCCAGGCCGACGCCGACCAGGACGAGCACCACCCCGAGGATCATCGCCGCCCCGAGAACGAGGGGCACGGAATAGTCGTCGACCACCCGGCCCCGGATCGCGGACACGGGCAACGTCCCGCCGTGGTCGTCGGGGAAGTAGCGGGAGTCCCGCGCGTTCAGGCGATGGTCCCCGAGCAGGAACAGCCGCCCTTCGGGCACCTTGACGTCGAGCTCGCGGTTCATCGGGTCGGTGACGACACCGTCGCGGACATACGGCTCGGCGAGCGGCTTCCCGTTGACGCTGAGCCGCTCCTTCGCGCTCCCCGCACAGCACACGATGTGATCACCGCCCACGCCGATGACCCGTTGCACCGTCAGCACATCGGGGCCATAGCGGTCGGGCGCCGACAGCAGCACGACGTCACCCCGCCGCACCTCGCTCCCCTCGACCCGCTCATAGACGATCCGGTCACCCGGTTCGTACGTCGGCTGCATGCTCTCGCTCGACACGACGGACCCGGCGTACGCGTGCCGCGCGTAGACCAGACCCCCGACCCCCAACAACACGCCCACCAGCCCCACGACGACGGCTGCGACCCCCAGCCCACGACCCTTGCCGGACATTCATCCCTCCCCATCACGCCCATCCGCGACCGCAGAGGCTAGCGCTTGCCTGTGACATCGCTGTGCGCGCCCCATCGCCTCGCCCATCGCCGTCACACCATGTAATCGGCGTGATCTCTTCGGATGTGGACTGGGGACGGCAGGGCCCACCGGTGTAGCTTGGGACGGAGCCAGACGTCGCTGCTGATGGCGGTCGGGCGGTCCCTCCGCGGACCGGCCGAGGGAGAGAGGGCCTCCGACGGACTGCGCTGCGCGCACGTGGGCATGCCTGTGTCCTCTTTTCCGGGCACCCCTGTGTCCGCCGCCGCGCAGACCAGCCGTACCCACCTCGACCCAACCCCCCGAGGAGCAGCTCGCAATGACGACTGTCGACAACCGACAGGACTTCAAGGTCGCCGACCTCTCCCTGGCCGAGTTCGGCCGCAAGGAGATCACTCTCGCCGAGCACGAGATGCCTGGCCTGATGGCGATCCGCAAGGAGTACGCCGAGGCGCAGCCCCTGGCCGGCGCCCGTGTCACCGGTTCGCTGCACATGACCGTGCAGACCGCCGTGCTCATCGAGACCCTGGTCGCCCTGGGCGCACAGGTCCGCTGGGCGTCCTGCAACATCTTCTCCACCCAGGACCACGCCGCCGCCGCCATCGCCGTCGGCCCGAACGGCACGCCCGACAACCCCCAGGGCGTTCCGGTCTTCGCCTGGAAGGGCGAGACGCTGGAGGAGTACTGGTGGTGCACGGAGCAGGCCCTGACCTGGCCCGACTCGCCCACCGGCGGCCCGAACATGATCCTGGACGACGGCGGTGACGCCACCCTCCTCGTCCACAAGGGCGTCGAGTACGAGAAGGACGGCAAGGTCCCCTCGGTCGACACCGCCGAGTCCGACGAACACCGCGTCATCCTCGAACTCCTGCACCGCACGATCACCAACGGCTCGCAGAAGTGGACCCAGCTCGCCTCCGAGATCCGCGGAGTGACCGAGGAGACCACGACCGGCGTGCACCGTCTGTACGAGATGCAGCGTGACGGTGTTCTGCTGTTTCCGGCGATCAACGTCAACGACGCGGTCACCAAGTCGAAGTTCGACAACAAGTACGGCTGCCGTCACTCGCTGGTGGACGGCATCAACCGCGCCACGGACGTGCTGATCGGTGGCAAGACGGCGGTCGTGTGCGGTTACGGCGATGTGGGCAAGGGCTGCGCGGAGTCCCTGCGCGGGCAGGGCGCCCGGGTGATCGTCACCGAGATCGACCCGATCTGCGCCCTTCAGGCGGCGATGGACGGCTACCAGGTCACGACGCTGGACGAAGTCGTCGACAAGGCCGACATCTTCGTCACCACGACCGGCAACAAGGACATCATCATGGCCGGCGACATGGCCCGGATGAAGCACCAGGCGATCGTTGGCAACATCGGCCACTTCGACAACGAGATCGACATGGCGGGTCTGGCGAAGGTGCCGGGCATCGTCAAGGACGAGGTCAAGCCGCAGGTGCACACCTGGACGTTCCCGGACGGCAAGGTGATCATCGTGCTGTCCGAGGGGCGTCTGCTGAACCTGGGCAACGCCACCGGTCACCCGTCGTTCGTGATGTCCAACTCCTTCGCGGACCAGACGCTGGCCCAGATCGAGCTGTTCACCAAGCAGGCCGAGTACCCGATCGGTGTGTACACGCTGCCCAAGCACCTCGACGAGAAGGTCGCCCGCCTCCACCTCGACGCACTCGGCGTCAAGCTGACCACGCTGCGCCCGGAGCAGGCCGCGTACATCGGTGTGGATGTCGAGGGCCCGTACAAGCCGGACCACTACCGCTACTGAGCCACACCCCTGGCGCGTCTCGCGCAGGTCCTCCGAGGCAGGCCCCCGCACCCCCGTGCCGGGGGCCTGCCCCTTTGGCCGGACCAGCAGCCCTGGCCGGACCCTCAGCCCGTCAAGACCCAGGACCCCCATGCCCCGCGGCCGTTATTCGCTCCACGATCCGCACGATCACACTCCCTTCGCAGAAGAGCACTTCCAGTGCGCCCCCGGCCCGTCCGGCTGGCGCTACGTCTCACGGCTGACCACCCCCTCGGGCGACCACACCGGCTCCGTCGACCTCACCCTCGACGAGCTCGGCCGCCCCATCCGACTCGAACTGCACGCGGGCGACTGGCAGGTGCGCGGCGCCGCCCTCGACGGCGTCACCTGGGTCCGCACCGACCCCACCGGCACTCATGCCACCGAAAGCAATGTGCGCGCCCACGCCTTCACCGGCACGTCCCCCGCGTTCCTGATCGCCACCGCCCGTCTCCTGCGCCTCACCCCTTCCGCCACCGCGACCCGCGTACGCCTCGTGGCCTTCACGGATCCGGTCCTCGCCCCGCGCACCGTGGACCAGTCCTGGGCCTTGGTGGAAAGAGAAGCACACGCCACTGACAACGGCCCCCTCACCGTGGACGAATACCAGGTCACAGCCCTGGACACAGGCGAACGGCACACCGTGAACATCGCCGGGGACGTGGTCCTCGCCGCGCCCGGGATCGAGCTGGAGGACCTGGAGTCGCCGCCGTCGGCCTTCGACTGAGCCGCGCCGGTACCGGCTACGCCGGCGGCACGAATCCGGTGGCCGGCCGCTCGGCCGAGGGCCCGGCCTGAGGCCCGGCGGGGGCCTGTGGGTGAGCCTGGAGATGATGCTGGGGCTGTGGCGCAGACGGCTGAGGCTGCTGGAACGGTGAATCGATCGGCTGCGGGACTGGTGGAGCGTAGCCGCCGGGCACACCCGCTGAGGAGACGGACGCACCCCCGAGGCCCGGCACACCGCTCCCCACGGGCCCGCCGCCGAAGGCCCGCCTGGCCTCCCGGGCCTGCCGCTCGTGCAGCAGAGCCGCCAGATACGCGGCAGGCGGTACGCCCTGCGGTGCCGGAGCCCCCGTGCGAGCCGCCAGGTCTGCCGCGAGCCGCTCCGCCATGGCCCAGCCGACCTGCGGATCAAGCTGCTGCATCCGCGTCAGATACTGACGGACGGCAAGCCACAGACCATCAGGAACCGCGGACAGGTCGAGCCCCGAGAAGCGCCCCGCCAGCCAGGGAGGCGGCGGAGGAACGAAATGGCCCTGCCCGGCCGGTACGCGTTCCCGCACCACCAACGTCCCCGCGAAGACGTCCCCGAGCCGCCGCCCCCGCGCCGACACCAGCGAGGCGATACAGGCGACGACACCGAACGTCATCAGGATCTCGACCACCCCGACCGCACCCCGCACCAGCGCGTGCCGGAACCGGATCGGCCCACCGTCGTCCCGCACCACCCGCAGCCCGCACGCCAGCTTCCCCAGCGAGCGCCCATGACTGAGCGTCTCCACCGCGATCGGCCCGCCCACCAGCACCAGCAGAAAGCTGGCGATGGACAGCGCGACCTGCGCCGCCTCGTCCAGCGACGACGTCGCCGCCACGAGCGCCGTGACCACGGCGATGTAGACGACCACGGCTACGACCAGGTCGAGCAACACCGCCAGTGCCCTGCTGGGCAGCCTCGCGGGACGCAACTCGAGCGCCACCGCCTCGCCCGTCACCAGCTCACTCACGCCTGCCGCCCTTCCCTGCTCTGCCCGGAGAACCGCAAGTCTGCCAAGCTGAGGGCGCATCGCGCCCCAGTACGACAAGCTGACAGCCAGCACATGCGGTCCGCGACCAGACACATGGCCGCCGACGACCAGCCGAGGAGCAGACAGACCCGATGGACCTCGACGTCTTCGTCGCCGCCCACCGAGCCGAGTGGGACCGCCTCGACGCGCTGCTCCGCCGTCAGCGCCGCCTCACCGGCGCGGAAGCCGACGAACTCGTCGCCCTCTACCAGCGCACCGCCACCCACCTCTCCCTGATCCAGTCCAGCGCCCCCGACCCCCAGCTCACCGGTCGGCTCAGCCAGCTCGTCGCCCGCGCGCGCAGTGCCGTGACCGGTACCCGCCGTGCCTCCTGGCGCGACGTGACGCGGTTCCTGGGGCAGGGATTCCCCGCGGCGGTCTACCGCTCGCGCCACTGGTGGGTGCCCACCGCCCTGATCTCCACCGCGATCGCGATCCTCCTGGGCTGGTGGATCGGCACACACCCCGAGGTCCAGTCTTCCATCGCCGCCCCCAGCCAACTGCGGGAGCTCACCCGCCCTGGCGGCGAGTACGAGACGTACTACTCCAGCCATCCCGCCGCCTCCTTCGCCGCCCAGGTGTGGACGAACAACGCCCAGGCCGCCGCGATGTGCCTGGTGCTCGGTGTCTTCCTGGGCCTTCCGGTGCTCTGGATCCTCTTCGAGAACATGCTCAACCTGGGCGTCGGCTTCGGTCTGATGTCGTCCGCCGGTCGGCTCGACACCTTTCTCGGCCTCGTCCTCCCGCACGGTCTGCTGGAACTCACCGCGGTCTTCGTCGCGGCCGGCACGGGACTGCGCCTCGGCTGGACCCTCATCGACCCCGGCCCGCGCACCCGCCGCACGGCGCTCGCGGAAGAGGGCCGCGCCGCCGTGGGTATGGCGATCGGCCTCGCCCTCGTCCTCTTCGTCTCCGGTGCCATCGAAGGCTTCGTGACCCCATCTGGCCTGCCCACCTGGGCGCGCATAGGCGTCGGAATCGTCGCTGAGCTGGCCTTCCTCACGTACGTATACGTCCTCGGTGGCCGGGCCGCCCGTGCCGGTGAAACGGGTGACGTCGAGGCAGCCGAGCGCAGCGCCAGCGTGCCGACCGCCGCTTGATGTGCGGATGTGCCCCCTGAGCTGCTACTCTCCTCTTCGCCCCGCAAAAGCTGTTGACACGGCTGGAGGGGGGAGGTAGATTTAGTGAGTTGCCTAGAACTGGACACGTCCGGAGGCGGCAGCTAGAGTCTATCTGCTTCTTGAAGGAACTGGGTTCCACAGAAGCCTCCTCCGATTAACTCAGATGAGTGGCCGGTCAGACCGGTCAAGAACTTCTGATAAAGTCGGAACCGCCGGAAAGGGAAACGCGAAAGCGGGAACCTGGAAAGCACCGAGGAAATCGGATCGAGAAAAGATCTGATAGAGTCGGAAACGCAAGACCGAAGGGAAGCGCCCGGAGGAAAGCCGCGAGAGAGTCTCTCGGGTGAGTACAAAGGAAGCGACCGTTCCTTGAGAACTCAACAGCGTGCCAAA
>NZ_JBSGZV010000042.1:0-83604 GCF_053611185.1 Streptomyces sp. NPDC054834
AGCAGGGGCAGGGTCTCGGAGGCGGTGACCAGTTCCCGCAGCGGATACCGGGCGAGGACCTCGGCCACCTCCGGCGCCAACGCCGCCGCCAGACGGGACTCCGGGGACAGGGAGTCGTCGCCCAGGGCCCGCGCGGCCGCCAGGACCACCCTGCGCTCCCGGCCCGCGGGCACCCCGGCCGCGGCCCGGGCATGCAGTTCGGCGCCCTCCTCGAGCACCAGGCCGGTGTCGATCCCGACCGGGACCTTGACCCGCGCGTGGTGCCGCCAGGTGGCTACCGGATCGCTCCAGGCCTCCACCGCGTACGTCCAGCGGCCCGTGGCCTCCGGGGTGACCTCGGCGCCCCACCGGTCGGTGCCCGGGGCGAGTTCGCGCATCGGCGTCCAGGGGCCCGGGCGGCCCTCGGGATCGCACAGCACCACATTCGCACCGACGGCGTCATGCCCCTCGCGGAAGACGGAAGCGGTGACCTGGAAGGTCTCGCCGACGACCGCCTTCGCCGGGCGCCTGCCGCACTCCACGGCAGGTTGGACGTCCCGGACCGGGATGCGGCCGATGGTCTCGGTCGAGCTCATGGGTGTCACCTCCGCCGTGCGCGAAGCCGGGCCCGGGGGCCGGTTGTGAATCCGATGGGTGCTGGAAGATCAGGTCAGTACGTTCCCGCCGTCGGCCGCCGGTCAGGCGGGGGAGCCCGTCTCGCCCGGCCCTGTACGAGGGGCCGCCCGGCCTGCTCCTGGAGGTAGACGGCGAGGGTGGTGCGCAGATAGCGCTCGGCGGCGTCCGCGGCCTCCCGGGCGCACCGCTTTCCCATCAGTACGCACAGGGTGTAACCCGAGTCCTCGAAGGCGGCCCGTACGGCACGGTCGGAGGGTGAGGCGAGCGTCAGCCGTTCCCACGCCCGGTACCGCCGCAACAGCCGGGCCACTTCGGCCTTCGCGGGTAGCAGCATGGCCCCTTCACCTTCCGACGCTCTCGACTGGGCACGCTTCCCGACGGTCGGGTGGCATCCGGGCACGGAGAGGCACGGATCCGTTACGGCGATCGAGGCTTTCACTTATGGTGCACGCACAGCCACGCAGCGTCTTGTTGGCTCTTCAACTACCTCATTGGCGCTCTCGTGTTGCACGAATGGCGTAGCGCGCGCACTGTGGATCTGACTCAGAAGCGATCAGCGCTCACACTCCGTGTCCGGCACCGGGCCGGGCGGGGCGAGCACGAGCGAGAGCTTCGCCGGTGAGGAGTAAGCGACGATGAAGACCGCAGTGCCCTGCTACTACCACCTCGACGTGGAAGTCAGCCCCGAACGGGTCGGACAGGTCAGCCGCATCCTGGCCGCCCACCTCCGCTACTGGGACCTCGAGAACCTCGTGGATCCGGTCCGCAGCGGCACCGAACTGCTGTTGCGGGCGATCGACGAGCACGCGACCGACAAGCACATCTCGATCGAGATGTGGTGGAACGGCCAGCACCTCATCACCGCCGTCGGCGGCGACGACCGCGACCTCCGCCCCGACCAGGACCTGCGCACCTGCCTGGTCCGTATCGCCGCGATGAGCGACGGCTGGGGCTGCTGCGCCACGGACACCGGAAGCAAGATCATCTGGTTCTCCCGGCGCGCCCGCGCCGGCCAGCGCGTCCCGCTGGTCCCGACGGCCCCTTCGCCCAACCTCATCGAGGGGCTCGACGTTCCCCGCGAACTGCCGGTGACCGCCCTCTCCGCCGCGACGGACGGTGTCCTGGAAGGGGTCCGATGACCGCGCGGCGATCCCGGAAAGGGGCGCCCGTGTGGAGCGGGCACCCCTACCCGCTGGGCGCGTCCTTCGACGGGCAGGGCACCAACTTCGCCCTGTTCAGCGAGGTGGCCGAGCGGGTCGACCTGATCCTTCTCGACGACTCCGGCACCGAGACCCCCGTTCCGTTCAACGAGGTCGACGGCTTCGTCTGGCACGGCTACCTGCCCGGGGTCGGGCCGGGGCAGCGCTACGGCTACCGGGTCCACGGACCCTGGGACCCCGACCTCGGCCACCGGTGCAACCCGGCCAAGCTGCTCCTCGACCCGTACGCGCGGGCCGTCGACGGGCAGATCGACAACCACGCCTCGCTGTACGAACGAGCGCCGAGCGGTCCCTCCCCGGCCGACAGTGCCGGGCACTCCATGCTCGGCGTGGTCATAGACCCGTACTTCGACTGGGGCGACGACCGCCCGCCCCGGCGGCCGTACGCCGACTCCGTGATCTACGAGGCGCACGTACGGGGACTGACCCGCACCCACCCCCGCGTCCCGGAGCGGCTGCGCGGCACCTACGCCGGCCTCGCCCACCCCGCGGTCGTCGAGCACCTGACCGGACTCGGCGTGACCGCCATCGAGCTGATGCCGGTGCACCAGTTCGTGCACGACGGCGTGCTCCAGGACCGCGGCCTGTCCAACTACTGGGGCTACAACACCATCGGGTTCTTCGCGCCGCACAACGCCTACGCCGCCGTCGGCACCCGGGGCCAGCAGGTCGACGAGTTCAAGGCGATGGTGAAGGCGCTGCACGAGGCCGGGCTCGAGGTGATCCTCGACGTGGTCTACAACCACACCGCCGAGGGCAGCGAGCTGGGCCCCACCCTCTCCTTCCGGGGCATCGACAACGCCTCGTACTACCGTCTCGTCGACGGCGACTGGGCGCACTACTACGACACCACCGGCACCGGCAACAGCCTGCTGATGCGGCACCCCTACGTGCTCCAGCTGATCATGGACTCGCTGCGGTACTGGGTCACCGAGATGCACGTCGACGGCTTCCGCTTCGACCTCGCGGCCACCCTGGCCCGGCAGTTCCACGAGGTGGACCGGCTGTCGGCGTTCTTCGACCTCATCCAGCAGGACCCGGTGATCAGCCGCGTCAAGCTGATCGCCGAGCCGTGGGATCTCGGCGAGGGCGGCTACCAGGTGGGCAACTTCCCGCCGCTGTGGTCGGAGTGGAACGGCCCCTACCGGGACGCCGTACGGGACTTCTGGCGGGCCGAGCCCGGCTCCCTCGGCGAGTTCGCCTCCCGGCTGACCGGTTCCGCAGACCTGTACGGGCACAGCCGGCGCCGGCCGCGCGCCAGCGTCAACTTCGTCACCGCGCACGACGGTTTCACCCTGCGCGACCTCGTGTCGTACAACGACAAGCACAACGAGGCCAACGGCGAGGACAACCAGGACGGCGAGAGCGTCAACCGGTCCTGGAACTGCGGGGTGGAGGGCGAGACGGACGACCCCGCCGTACGGGAGCTGCGCGCCCGCCAGCAGCGCAATCTGCTGGCCACGCTGCTGCTGTCGCAGGGCATCCCGATGCTCTGCCACGGCGACGAACTGGGCCGCACCCAGCGCGGCAACAACAACGCCTACTGCCAGGACGACGAGGTGTCCTGGATCGACTGGCGGCTGACGAAGGAGCAGCGCACGCTCACGGACTTCACGCGGCACGTCATCGCGCTGCGCACCGCGCATCCCGTACTGCGCCGCCGCCGCTTCTTCCGCGGCGAGACGGCCACCAACTCCGAGCAGCCGCTGCCCGATCTGGTCTGGCTGCGCTCCGACGCGCGCGAGATGACCGACCGTGACTGGCAGCGCGCCGACGCGCACTCGGTCGGCGTCTTTCTCAACGGGGACGCCATCGCCGAACGGGACGCGTACGGGCGCCCGGTGGTCGACGACTCGTTCCTGCTGCTCCTCAACGGCTACTGGGAGCCCGTGTACTTCCGCCTGCCCGACCAGACCTACGGGGAGCGCTGGGCCACGCTGATCGACACCGCCGACCCCGAGGGCGTCCCCGACGAACGGGAACGCAAGGCGGGCACCCGCCTGCGGCTGGAGCCGCGCAGCCTCGTACTGCTGTCCCGCCCGTCCCGCAGCGCACCCGCGTAGCCGTGCGGCCCCGGAGGCCAGTCACCGGTCGGATCGGGCCGTGACCGTGAACTGCGCGCCGTCGGGGTCGCGCAGGATCGCCTCGTCCACATCCTCCCGCAGCACGCTCCCGCCGTGCTTCTCCGCCGCCCGGGCGCAGGCCGCCACGTCGTCCACGGCGAAGTGGACCTGCCAGTGCGGCCGGACCGTGGGGTCGGGCGCCGCCTCCGCCGCACCGGAGTCGATGCGCGCCACCACGTTGCCCCGGCTGCGCAGCACGACCTCGCCGCCTTCGTACTCGACCTGGCAGCAGCCGGGACGGTCCGAAGCGGCCCAGTCGAGGATCTCGCCGTAGAAGATGGCCGAGTCGAAGGCGTTGCGGGTGTGCAACCGGATGAAGGTCGGTGCCGCCTGCCGCCAGGCCTCCCAGTTGGAGACGAGCTTGCCTTCCCAGATGCCGAAGGTGGCACCGTCCCGGTCGGCGAGGAGCGCCGCCCGGCCGGGCGGGAAGGACAGCGGGCCGACGGCCACCGTACCGCCGCGTTCCCGGGCCCGCGCCGCGGCCACGTCCGCGTCCGGGACCGCGAAGTACGGCGTCCACGCCACCGCCATCTGCCACATGGTGGCGACCGCCGCGATCCCCGCGACCGGTACGCCGCCCGCCAGCGCGATGCGGAAGTGGTCGCCCATCCGGACCTCGCGCCATTGCCAGCCCAGGACGGCTCCGTAGAACTCCTGTGTGGCCCGCAGGTCGCGGCTGGTCAGACTCACCCAGCAGGGCGTGCCGAACACGGAGTGCGTGGAGACGACGTGCGTGAGGTTCCGCGGGTCCGTAGTACCGCCGGGGAGGGTGGTGTCGTGATTCATGGCAGTCGCGTCCTGGTCTCGGCGACCGGCAGCCACCGGTCTCCCACCAGTGTCCATCCGGAAATGGTACGGACGCCTGCGGAGTACCCCGTCCGTGCGCTCCCAAACGGCTGGGTGGCGCATGGCGGGGCCCGGCACGACGGTGTATTGATGGGCTGAGGGCCGCGAGGTGAAGTCCTGCGCCGACAGGGAGGCGACCATGACCACGAACGGCCGCCAGGACGAGGCCGACCCGGACCGCGTCCTCGCGTTGCAGGAAGAGGTCCAGCAGCTGAAGGAGGCCGTCACCTCGCACGCCGTCGTGGACCAGGCGATCGGGGTGATGGTCGGGCTGGGGAGGGTCACGCCCGACCAGGGGTGGGTGGTGCTGAAGGAGGTCTCCCAGCACACCAACATCAAGCTGCGCAACGTAGCCGAGCTCGTGCTCATCTGGGGCCGGACGGGCGACATGCCGGCCGACGTCGGTGCCGCACTGGAGGACGCTCTCGACCGGCACGGCCCGACCCAGATCCCCGGCGCGCCGCCCGAGTGACGGATCAGACGGATCAGACCAGGTCTGTCTCGGCCAGCAACTCCTCTCGCAGGTTCGTGAAGCAGCTGCTGAGCAGCCGGGAGACGTGCATCTGTGAGATGCCGAGCTGCTGTGCGATCCGGCTCTGCGTCATGCCGCGGAAGAACCGCAGGTAGAGGATCACGCGCTCGCGTTCGGGCAGCGCCTGAAGACAGGGTCTGACCGCCGCACGGTCGACGACCAGGTCGTAGCCGGGCTCGGGCCCGCCCAGGGCGTCTCCCAGCGCGTAACCGTCCGTGCCGGGCATCTCGGCGTCCAGCGACAGCGCCGTGAAGCACTCCAGGGCCTCCAGACCGGTCAGCACCTCGTCCTCGGACAGGTGAGCGCGCTCGGCGATCTCGGCGACGGTGGGCGCGCGGCCCGGGGTCGTCTGCGCCAGGTCCTTCACGGTGCTCCGCACGCGGTTGCGCAGGTCCTGCACCCGGCGCGGCACGTGCAGGGTCCACATGTGGTCTCGGAAGTGGCGCTTGATCTCGCCGGTGACGGTCGGTACGGCGTACGCCTCGAAGGCACGGCCGCGCGCCGGGTCGAAGTGGTCGACCGCCTTCACCAGGCCCAGTGCCGCCACCTGGTACAGGTCCTCCAGTGACTCGCCGCGGCCCCGGAAGCGCACGGCGATCCGCTCGGCCATGGGCAGCCAGAGCCGGACCAGTTCGTCCCGCAGCGCCTGCCGCTCCGGGCCGTCGGGCAGTACCGCGAGCCGCTCGAAGGCCTCGGCGGTGTCCGGGGCGTCGTCGTGCGGGTGGGGTTTCGTCCTGTTGGTGCCACGCATCGCGCGCACCTCCCTCAGCGGATGCCGGGTGGGAAGACACTTCCGCAGTCGGATGTCTCAAAGCAAATCACCTTATAGAGTGACACACACCGATTATCTCCCTTCTCCTCGCTCTTGACCTCCGCTTGGGTGAGATTACCTCTGTGACAGAGGTAATCTCGCCATGTGGAATCGGAGACCTTTCCGGATGAACTGGCCGACGCCCTGGTCGGGGTGCAGCGGCTCATCCGCCGCCGATTGCGCGGCGGACTCACCGTGCCGCGGCTGCGCGGCGCCGAAGTGGAACTGCTGCGCCTGGTCGAGGCCCGCCCGGGCATCGGCATCTCGGACGCCGCCAAGGAGCTGTACCTGGCCGGCAACTCGGTGTCGACCCTGGCCAATCAGCTGGTCCGGGACGGATACCTGCTCCGGCAGACCGATCCGGCCGACCGGCGCGCCGCCCGTCTGCAACTGACCGAGGCGGCCCGCGACCGGCTGAGCGACTGGCAGCGGCGGCGGGCGGCCCTGGTCGGCCGGCACGTGGCCCGGCTCGGCGAAGCCGACCGGGAGGCGCTGCGCGCCGCGCTTCCGGCCCTGCGCAAGCTGGCCGTCACCCTGCACGAGGAGGCCGAGGAATCATGACGCGGGACACCAGCGCCGAAGCCGTCACCTGTGCCCGGCTCGCCTACGCCTTCGGGGACACCAACGCGGTCGACGGCCTCGACCTGGCGGTGCGCGAGGGCGAGGTCTTCGGGCTGCTCGGCCCCAACGGCGCCGGCAAGACCACCGCCATCCGCTGCATCACCACCCTCCTGCCGGTCCCGCCCGGCATGGTCCGGGTCTTCGGCCACGACACCGCGAGGGACCGTATGGCCGTACGCCGGCTGCTCGGCTACGTTCCGCAGCAGCTGTCCGCCGACAGCGGGCTCACCGGACGCGAGAACGTCGGCCTGTTCGCGCGGGTCTTCGACGTACCCCGCCGTGAGCGTGCCGCCCGGGTCGGCCAGGCGCTGACCGCCGTAGGCCTCGCCGAGGCCGCCGACCGGCTCGCGGGCACCTACTCCGGCGGCATGGTCCGCCGCCTGGAACTCGCCCAGGCCCTGGTCAGCGCCCCGCGCCTGCTGATCCTGGACGAGCCCACCATCGGTCTGGACCCGATCGCCCGCACCGGCGTCTGGGAGCACATCAACGCCGTCCGCGCCGCCACCGGCATGACGGTCCTGGTCACCACCCACTACATGGACGAGGCCGACCAGTACTGCGACCGGGTGGGCCTGATGCACCGCGGCCGCGTCCGGGCCCTGGGCACCCCGGCCGAACTGCGCCGCGGCCTCGCCGAACGCCGGGGGACGGCCACCCTGCCCACCCTGGAGGACGTCTTCCGGGACGTCGCCGGCAGTGGTCTCGACGAGCAGTCGCAAGGAGGTTTCCGCGATGTCCGAAGCACCCGCCGCACCGCGAACCGCGTCGGATGAGGGCACGGCCCTGCTGCTCAGCCCACCCGTGCCGCGGGCGGGCTGGCGGCTGCTGCCCGCCCGGGTCGTGGCGATGTGCGCCGTGGAACTGCAGAAGCTGCGCCACGACCGCACAGAGCTGTACACCCGGGCGGTCCAGCCCGCCCTGTGGCTGCTGATCTTCGGCCAGACCTTCACCCGGATCCGGGCGATACCCACCGGCGGCATCCCCTACATCGACTATCTGGCGCCCGGCATCATCGCCCAGTCCGCGATGTTCATCGCCATCTTCTACGGCATCCAGATCATCTGGGAGCGGGACGCCGGCATCCTCGACAAGCTCCTGGTCACCCCGACCCCGCGGTCGGCGCTGATCACCGGCAAGGCCTTCGCGGCGGGTGTGAAGTCGCTGATCCAGGCCGTCGTCGTCATCGTCATCGCGGCGGTGCTCGGCGTGGCCCTGACCTGGAACCCGCTGAAGCTGCTCGGCGTCGCGGCGGCCGTCGTCCTCGGCTCCGTCTTCTTCTCCTGCCTTTCGATGACCATCGCGGGCATCGTGCTCAGCCGCGACCGGCTGATGGGCTTCGGGCAGGCGATCACGATGCCGCTGTTCTTCGGCTCCAACGCCCTGTACCCGATCTCCGTGATGCCCGGCTGGCTCCAGGCGGTCAGCAAGGTCAACCCGCTCAGCTACCAGGTCGACGCCCTGCGCGGCCTCCTGCTCGGCACGCCCGCGCATCTCGCCGCCGATTTCGGCGTTCTCGCGGTGGCCGCCGCGCTCGGCATCACCGCCGCCTCCTCACTGCTCGGCCGACTGGCCCGCTGATCTTGCCGAGGACGTGATGTGCGGCACGCACCCTCACCCTGTCGGCGGGCCCGGTGACGGGATTCCTGCTGCGCAACGCTTGATCGTCGATCAAAGCGGGCGAATCCCCTGGCCACAGCGCATTCTGCTCATTTGACAGTGCGCTGAGCCCACAGATAGGAAGCAGGCCTTGAGGTCGAGAGGGGCACTGTGTACGAGCCGAACGTGGTCGGGGACTGGCAGGAGTACGAGGAGCATGCCGGTCTGCGGGTCCGCGTCCACCGTCTGGAGGCGGCGGAGCCACCGCGCGGACGGGACGACGCCGCCGCCGGGCTGACGTACTTCCGTCTCCGGGTGACCGTCGAGAACCGGGGTGACCAGCACTTCCTCGTGCACCTGGAGGACGGCCAGATCGACGTCCGCCTCGGCCCCGACGGCGAGGGCGCCTTCATCGACTGGCGCAACTCCCAGTTCATCGAGGGCTTCGACGTCTACCCGCTGCGCCGCGCCACCGCCGTGCTGTACGCGGCCGGTCCCGAGGCCGCCCTGGCCCAGGTGGACGTCCAGATCCAGCTGCGGGTCGACGAGGAGTGGACCGAGCGCCGGCTGTGGGCGGGCGGCATCGGCGTGCACGAGGGCCAGGTCGGCGCCGGCGCCGCCACGGGCGTCGGACCGGGCAGCCTGGCCCACCAGGTCAGCGCCTTCCTGCGGGACCAGGGAGAGCCGGGCACCGCCACCGCCTGACGGCCGCGCCCGGTTCCGGCTCTCAATGCGGGATGCCGTCGATGATCTCCCGGGCGCCCTGCCGCAGCAGGGACACCGCGACCGATGTGCCGAGGGTGGCCGGGTCGAGGCGGCCCGCCCACTCGTGGGCGTTCAGCCGGGTCTTGCCGTCCGGGGTGAACACACACGCCCGCAGGGACAGTTCGCCGCCGTGGTCGACGCGCGCGTACCCGGCGATCGGGCTGTTGCAGTGCCCCTGGAGCACATGCAGGAACATGCGCTCAGCGGTGGCCTCCCGGTGGGTGTCCGGGTCGCCCAGTCCGCTGACCGCGTCGATCAGTTCGGTGTCGCCCTCGCGGCACTGAAGGGCGAGGATGCCCGCCCCGATCGGCGGCATCATCGTCTCCGGCGACAACACCTCGCTGACCACGTCCCGCCGCCCGATCCGCTCCAGACCGGCGACCGCCAGCAGCAGCGCGTCGGCCTCACCGGCCGCGAGCTTCTCCAGGCGGCGGTTGTCGTTGCCGCGGAACGGCACGCACTCCAGGTGTGGATGGGAGGTGGCCAGCTGGGCGATCCGGCGCACGGAGGAGGTGCCGATGCGGGTGCCCGGCGGAAGTTCGCCGAGGGTGAGTCCGTCCGGGTGGACGAGCGCGTCACGGATGTCGTCCCGCTTGAGGAACGCGGCGAACACTGTCCCGGCGGGCAGCGGCCGGTCGGCGGGCACGTCCTTGACACAGTGCACCGCGAGGTCCGCCGCACCGGCCAGCAGGGCGGCGTCCACCTCCTTGGTGAACGCCCCCTTGCCCTCGACCTTCGACAGGTCGCCGAGCCACTTGTCCCCGGTCGTCTTCACCGGTACGACCTCGGTGCGCACCTCCGGGTGCAGGGCGGCCAGTTCGGCGCGGACCCGCTCCACCTGGGCGAGCGCCATCGGCGAGTCGCGGGAGACGATACGGATGAGTTCCGGGACAGCCATGGGGACACGATAGTGGGTGCGCGGGGCCCCTGGGTGCCACCCTTCACCGTGTGACCGTCAGGCTGTAGCGGAACTTTTCCTTCGCCTCAGCGCCGAGCCGGTCGTAGAACCGCACGGCACCCTCGTTCCACACCGGCGTCTGCCACTGCACCTCGGCGATGCCCAGCCGCCGGGCCTCGGCGACGACCGCGTCCATCAGCAACGGACCGAGCCCGTGGCCCCGGTGGCCGGGTGCCAGGAACAGGCAGTCCATGTGCAGGTACTCGCGCCCCTCCCAGGTGGACAGTTCGGGCGCGCAGGCCGCGTACCCGACGAGCTGCCCGTCCGGCGCCTCGGCGACCAGGCAGCTCAGACGCGGCGGGGCGGTGTCGAAGAGCAGCGCGGCGAGCCGTGCCGTGAGGTCCGGTGACGGCGGCGCGGCACGCTCGTACTCCGCGTGCCGGGCGGCCAGTTCGGCGACCCGCGGCAGATCGGCGCGCTCGGCGTGCCGCACCCGGGCGGTGCCGGTCAACAGACCTCTCCCGCCAGCGCGTCCCGGCTCCACGCGGCGAGACGTTCCGGCAGCGGGCCGGTGCCGTCGAGGACGTGCCGGGAGAACGCCTCCCGTTCGTGCGCGAGCACGGCCGCCTCCCACACGCAGGGAGCGAGCCCCGCCCGCCCCGGCCGCAGCAGGTCGGGCCGCTCCTCGGGCCCCGTGAAGACGGCCAGATCGGACATGTACCCCTCGATCCAGCTGTGCACCAGCACGTAGTCCCCGTCTCCGCCCGCGTGCACGATCAGGACCGCGAGCCCGAGCGACCCCCGCGCCCGGCCGAGCGCCAGATGGGCCGCGGCGACCTCCAGTGCCGCCTCCGCGTCCTGCTCGGTGACCTTGCGGCCCCGCGCCTGCAACGCGTACACCTTCACCAAGTGACCGGCGGCCTCCCGGGGACCCACGTACCACACGGTGCGGGCGTGGTGGTCCTCGGCGAGGCCGAGCAGGGCATCGGCGTCCACCGCCGGGGGCAGTTCCGTGTGAAGATCCATCAAGACATCATGGAGCTCCGGCCGGAGGGCGTCCACACCGGAGCTCCCCGACGATCTCAGCCGGCCGGATCGAACGTGATGCCGGACGGCTTGGCCTTGGCCAGGTGCGAGGCGAAGCTGTCGTCCTTCAGCCCGAAGTGGGCGCTGCCGAAGTCGTAGGCGCTCAACTTGTCGCGCAGTCCAGCCGGGTAGCCGTTCCAGCCGACCAGCGGCGGGTACTGCCAGGTGTGCTTGTGGTTCTCCGGCGGTTCGTCGTTGCCGCCCGCCAGCCGGAAGCAGTGGGTGCTGATGCCGTCCTTGTGGTACACGACCTTCGGGTGCGTACCCTCGAAGCGGACCTCGGAGGCCGCGTGCACGGTGAACGAGCCGTGGTTCGAGGTCGACACGTACTGGACCTGGCCGTCCCGCACCCACACCACGACGTGCTCCCAGTCGTGCCGGTGACCGCCGATGCTGCTGCCCGGCAGGGCCTGGTCCTTCTCGAAGTACAGGCCGTACATGTAGGCGCACCAGCCGTTGTCGCACTTGTAGCGCGAGTAGCCGTTGGTGTTGTCCAGGTCGGAGGCGTCGTGACAGTTGCCGTTGAGCGCGCCCGTCGGCTTCAGACCGCCGTTGACCGTGCCGTCCGGGCCGATGGCGGGCGTCGGATAGCAGCCGTCGGTGTCGTAGTCGAAGGCGGGCTGGTACGTCAGCTCCGCGGCCTCGGCGTTGACGGGCAGCGCCTGGGGCGGGGCGGCGAAGGCGGCGGCGGGGAAGGCGACGACGAGGGCGGCGGCACCGGCCAGTCCGGCGAGCCATCTCCGGCGCCCGATGCGGAACGTGCGGGACGACACTGGTCCTCCAACGGGGGTGGGGGGCAAGGCAGTTCAGCATCCACGCCCGGCCTTGCGTTGCCAAGGGGGCACGGGCGTACCGGTGATGAAGTCGTGCCCAACAGTGACGTCGCGTCGGACGGTGTCAGACCGTGTCGTCGGGCAGGTCCGCCGCCGACTCCTCCGGCGCGAGGTCCGGGCGCAGTCGCAGCCAGGACGGCTGGCGCAGCATGCCCGCCCGGGTACGGGTGCTGTAGCTGACCTCGCCGACCAGCCTGGGCAGCACCCAGTGCGCGCCGGAGACCGGCGGCACGGGGTCGAAGGGGCACACGCCGGTCTCGGCGGTCCGCAGCAGCAGGGCCAGTTCGGCCCGCTCGGCCTCGCTCCAGCCGGTGCCCACCCCGCCGACGTACCGCAGCCGGCCGGCGGCGCGCTGGCCGACCAGCACAGCACCCGGCAGCCCGGTCAGCCGCCCCTTCCCGGGCAGCCAGCCGCCGACGATGACGTCCTCGCTGCGCATGTTCCGGATCTTGATCCAGGCGCGGGAGCGCACGCCGGGCTCGTACACCGAGTCCAGCCGCTTGCACACCAGGCCCTCGAGCCCGTGCTCCCGGGTCGCCCGCAGTGCCTCCGCACCGTGGCCGACGGCGGCGGCCGGGGTCGACCAGGACGGCCCCTCGAGGCCGAGGTCCTCCAGCCGTACCCGGCGCCGGACGTAGGGGAGGGGGAGCAGAGGGGTTCCCTGAAGGTGCATCACGTCGAACAGCACCAGGTGGGCGGGCACCTGTGCCGCGCGGCGGGCCGCCCGGGCCGGTGCGTGGGCGAGGCCCATGCGGCTCTGGAGCAACTGGAAGTCGGCGCGCCCGTGTTCGTCGAGGACGAGGACCTCGCCGTCCAGGACGGCGGGGGTGGTGCCGAGGGCGCGACCGAGCGGCTGGAGTTCGGGATAGGCGGCGGTGATGTCCTCGCCGGAGCGGTTGCGCAGCAGCAGGCTGCCGTCGCCGGGCAGGTAGACCACCACGCGCTGGCCGTCCTGCTTGGTCTCGTAGGCCCACCGGGCGTCCTGCGCGGCGGGCGGCAGCGAGCCGGGTGTGGCGAGCATCGGCGGGATCAGCGGCAGCGTCACGGCGGTCACGGCTGAAGGTGTCGACCGCGCCCGGCCGGCTCACGCGCCTTTCCCGGCCGGTTCCCCTGAACGGCCGGTGCCGCCGGTGAAGCAGGCCGGGCGCCGGTGACGGACGGCGGACAGGCCCGTACCGGTCCCGTCCGGTAGGCGGTCGCCGGAGCGGCCTGCCGGGCGCCCGGCTCGGTACCGCCACCCCGGATCTGCGGCCCCGGACTCCCGCCCGGCCACCGAGGAGACGTACTGCCCGCCCAGCAGGCGGTGATCCGCTGCTCGCCGAGCTGTACCGGGCGGAGTGAGGGGAAGGGTGCAGCCGCTCCGGTCATCGCCCGCAATACGGCAGACAAAATTGTTGACAATCTTGTTTGGCTAGATTTAGGTTCGACAGGCACTCATTCAGGGAGGGCACATGCCGAAGGAAGCCGGTCCCACCACCGGAGAGCAGGCCAAACAGCATGCGCTCGCGCAGCTGCGGCAGGCGATCCTGCACGGCGAGATGGCGCCGGCGCAGCGGCTGGTGGAGAACGAGCTCGCCGAGCAGTTCGGTGTGACGCGGGCCAGCATCCGGGCGGCGCTGATCGATCTGGAGGCCCAGGGGCTGGTCGAACGGATCCGCAACCGCGGCTCGCGGGTGCGGGTGGTGACCGTGGAGGAAGCGGTCGCCATCACGGAGTGCCGCATGGCCCTCGAGGGGCTGTGCGCGGCCAAGGCGGCGGTGGCGGCCGACGACGACCAGCTCGCCGAGCTGACGGAGCTCGGTACGGCCATGACCAAGGCCGTGGCCGACGGCGAGCCGATGACCTACTCCGAGCTCAACCAGGAACTGCACGCCAAGGTCCGGGAGTTCTCCGGCCAGCGGACGGCCCTGGACCTGCTGGAGCGGCTGAACGCCCAACTGGTGCGCCACCGCTTCCAGCTGGCACTCCGGCCGGGGCGCCCGCAGCAATCCCTGAACGAGCATCTGGCGATGATCGAAGCGATCACGGCCAGGGACCCGCAGGCGGCCGAAGCGGCCGTCCGCGCCCACCTCACCAGCGTGATCGAGGCGCTGCGCGACTGACGCACCACGCGCCGGACGCGGGGGCGGGCGTCCACCTGTCCAGTCAAGGAGAACCGAGCATGACCCAGGCCAACGCGCCCGCCACTCCACCGCGGTCCACTCTTGTCGTCACCGCCCACGCGGGGGACTTCGTGTGGCGGGCGGGCGGAGCGATCGCCCTGGCCGCCTCCCGGGGTGAGAAGGTCACCATCGCGTGCCTCACCTTCGGTGAGCGCGGCGAGTCCGCCAAGGCGTGGCGCGAGGGCCGGAAGCTGGAGGAGATCAAGGCGATACGCCGGGAGGAGGCGGAGCAGGCCGCCGCCGCCCTCGGTGCCGAGGTCCGCTTCTTCGACGCCGGCGACTACCCGCTGGTCGCCACCCCGGAACTCACCGACCAACTCGTCGCCGTCTACCGCGAGATACAGCCCGACGTCGTCCTCACCCACCCCGTCGAGGACCCGTACAACGGCGACCACCCGGCCGCCAACCGCATGGCGCTGGAGGCTCGCGTCCTCGCCCAGGCCATCGGCTACCCGGGCGAGGGCGAGATCATCGGCGCCCCGCCGGTCTTCTACTTCGAGCCGCACCAGCCCGAGATGAGCGGCTTCAAGCCCGAGGTGCTGCTCGACATCACCGAGGTGTGGGACACCAAGCGCAAGGCGATGGAGTGCCTCGGCGCCCAGCGGCACCTGTGGGACTACTACACCGACCTCGCCGTCCGCCGGGGCGTCCAGCTCAAGCGGAACGCCGGCCCCAACCTGGGCCTGGCCCACAAGACGATGGCCGAGGCGTACATGCGCCCCTACCCGCAGATCGCGAAGGAGCTGGCGTGAGCGGCGTGATCGTCACGGGCCCGCCGAAGGCGGACGCCGAGGACGTCGAGGCGCTGGCCGGGTTCGGCGTGGCCACCGTCAGCGAGGCCATGGGCCGTACCGGTCTGCTCGGGCCCGGGATCCGTCCCGTCCAGCAGGGCGTACGCGTCGCGGGCACCGCGGTCACCGTGATCGGCTGGCCCGGCGACAACCTCATGATCCACGCCGCCGTGGAGCAGTGCGGCGAGGGCGACATCCTGGTGGTCACCACCACCTCGCCGTCCACCGACGGCATGTTCGGGGAGCTGTTCGCCACCGCGCTGCACAAGCGGGGCGTGCGCGGCGTCGTCATCAACGCCGGCATCCGTGACACGCAGGAGCTGCGGAACATGGGCTTCGCCGCCTGGTCCCGCGCCGTGTCCGCGCAGGGCACCGTGAAGGCCACCGGCGGTTCTGTCAACGTGCCGGTCGCCATCGACGGCCAGGTGATCCGCCCCGGCGACGTGATCCTCGCCGACGACGACGGCGTGGTGGTCGTACCCCGCGAACAGGCCCGCCGGGCCGCCGAGGCCTCCGGGGCCCGCGAGGACAAGGAGGCAGCGTCCCGCGCCGCCTTCCTCGACGGCCAACTCGGCCTGGACCGCTACGGGTTGCGGGAGAAGCTCGCGGAGCTGGGCGTCACGTACCAGTCCTACGAGGAGTACGCGCGGGACGGAGCCGGGGCATGACCGGCCCCTCGGAGGTGCGCTGCGTGCTGATGCGCGGCGGCACCTCCAAGGGCGCCTACTTTCTGGCCGAGGACCTCCCCGCGGACCCCGCCGACCGCGACGACCTGCTGCTGCGCGTCATGGGCAGCCCCGACCCGCGCCAGATCGACGGCCTGGGCGGGGCCCACCCGCTGACCAGCAAGGTGGCCGTGGTCTCCACGTCGGACGACCCCGAGGCGGACGTCGACTACCTCTTCCTCCAAGTGGCCGTCGGACAGCCTGAGGTGACCGACCGTCAGAACTGCGGCAACATCCTCGCCGGCGTCGGCCCGTTCGCCGTCGAACGGGGGCTCGTGGCCCCCGGTGACGGCGAGACGTCCGTACGGATCCGGATGCTCAACACCGGGGAACGGGCGCTCGCCACCTTCCCCACCCCGGACGGGGTCGTCGACTACACCGGCGACACCGGGATCTCCGGGGTGCCCGGGACGGCCGCGCCGGTGGTGATCGAGTTCCCGGCCGGGGACAGCCCGCTGCTCCCCACCGGCAACGTCCGCGACACCGTGGCGGGGACGGAGGTGACCTGCGTGGACAACGGGATGCCGACCGTGCTGATCCCCGCCTCCGCGCTCGCGGTCACCGGGTACGAGGAGCCCAAGGACCTGGAGGAGGACCTCGCCCTCGCCGACCGCCTGCGCGAGATCCGGCTGGCGGCCGGCAAGCTGATGGGTCTCGGCGACGTCGAGAGCGCCACCGTCCCCAAGCTCACCCTGCTCGCCCCGCCCCGGCACGGCGGCGCGGTCACCACCCGCACCTTCATCCCCGTGCGCTGCCACACCTCCATCGGCGTCCTGGGCGCCGCGAGCGTGGCCGCGGGCCTGCGGCTGCCCGGGAGAGTGGGGGAGGGCATCGCGGAACTCCCCGAGCGGGGCGACCGGATCCGCATCGAGCATCCCACCGGCTTCCTGGACATCGACACCGCCGTCGACCCCGGCTGCCACGGCTCCCCTCCGGCGGCCCGCCGCACCGCCGTCGTCCGTACCGCCCGAAAGATCTTCGACGGCACCGTCTTCCCCCGGGCCGCCGCGGCCGCCCCCACCCCCGTACGCCCCCTAGGAGGCAACGATGGCTCCGCCTCTCGGTGACATCGCCCATGTCGGCCACGCCCAGCTGTTCACCCCGGACCTGGACGCCAGCGTCGCCTTCTTCACCGACTTCCTCGGCCTGACGGTGAACGGGCAGGACGGCGACACCGTCTACCTGCGCACCTTCGACGACTACGAGCACCACAGCCTGGTGCTCACCGCCCGCGCGCGGCCCGGCCTCGGCCGGCTCGCCCTGCGCACCTCCAGCGAGGAAGCCCTCCGGCGCCGGGTCGAGGCGGTCGAGCAGTCGGGTGCCTCCGGCCACTGGGCCGAGGACGAGCCGGGCCTCGGCAAGCTGTACGTGACCACCGACCCGGACGGCCACGAACACGCCCTCTACTGGGAGAGCGAGCACTACCGGGCCCCCGAGGAGCTGAGGCCCGCGCTGAAGAACCAGCCGCAGGCCAAGCCCAACCAGGGCGTGGGCGTGCGCCGCCTGGACCACGTCAACTTCCTGGCCGCGGACGTGCTCGCCAACGCCGAGTTCCAGGAACACGTGCTGGGCGCCCGGCCCACCGAACAGATCCGGCTCGACACGGGGAAGATCGCCGCACGCTGGCTGACCTTCACCAACAAGTCGTACGACGTCGTCTACACCTCCGACTGGACGGGCTCGACCGGCCGGCTGCACCACATCGCCTTCGCCACCGACACCCGCGAGGACGTGCTGCGCGCCGCCGACCTGGCCATCGACAGCGGGGTGTTCATCGAGACCGGGCCGCACAAGCACGCCATCCAGCAGACGTTCTTCCTGTACGTCTACGAGCCGGGCGGCAACCGTATCGAGCTGTGCAACCCGCTCACCCGCCTGGTGCTGGCGCCGGACTGGCCGCTGATCACCTGGACCGAGGGCGAGCGGGCCAAGGGGCAGGCGTGGGGGCTGAAGACCATCGAGTCCTTCCATACCCATGGCACGCCGCCGGTGGGCTGATTTCCGGCCTCAGGGGGGTGGGTGTCGCCGGTGCGTCGCCCACCCCTCGCGCATACCCGGCAGGTGTCCGGCTTGTCACTGAGATTGTTAACAAAAGCGTTGACACTTGGTGTCCGGATCCTTAGCGTCTTCCGCACCACGGGTCGGCCGCACGCGTGAGCCGCCTCGGCCCGCCTCAGAGATCCCCTCCAGGCAACGCTCCTGGACGAGAGGAAAACAAAGATGTCCTCCTCCCCCGCGCTGTCCGCTCGCGGCAGCAGACTGGCCGCGCTGGTCGTCGGTCTGTGCTGGCTGGCCGTCCTCTTCGACGGCCTCGACATGTTCGTCTACGGCTCGGTGCTGCCCCACATGCTGGCGAGCAAGGCCCTCGGGATCACCCCGGACCAGGCCGGCGACCTCGGCAGCTACGCCACGTTCGGCATGCTGGTGGGCGCCCTGACGGCGGGCACGGTCGCCGACCGGATCGGCCGCAAGAAGCTGATGATCGCCTGCGTCACGCTCTTCTCGCTGGCTTCCGGCATCTGCGCGCTCTCCGGCTCGGTCGCGGTCTTCGGCCTCGGCCGGACGCTGGCCGGCGTGGGCCTCGGCGGCCTGCTGCCGACGGCGATCAGCATGGTCACCGACTACGCCAGGGGCGGCCGCGGCGCCCTCACCATCGGCGCGCTGATGACCGCCCACCACGCCGGCGGCATCCTCTCCGCCTACGTG
This sequence comes from Streptomyces sp. NPDC054834, assembly GCF_053611185.1. Taxonomy (NCBI): domain Bacteria; kingdom Bacillati; phylum Actinomycetota; class Actinomycetes; order Kitasatosporales; family Streptomycetaceae; genus Streptomyces; species Streptomyces sp. NPDC054834. Next base: position 18,331 of record NZ_JBSGZV010000042.1, read on the forward strand.
GCCAAGTGGCTGGTGGAGCCGGCCGGCTGGCGTGCCGCCTTCTGGGTCTGCGTCCTGCCGCTGCTCTTCGCCCCCGTGCTCGCCAAGGCCCTGCCGGAGTCGCTGAGCTTCCTGGTCGCGAAGGGACGTACCGAGGAGGCCCGCGCACTGGCCGAGCGCTACGAGACCGAGCTGCCCGGCGCCATCGGGAAGAAGTCGGCCGCCGACCGCTGGGACGCGTTGCTCGCCCTGTTCCGGGGCGGCGAGTGGCTCCAGACCCTGCTGTACTGGCTGGCCTCCTTCGGCGGACTGCTCCTCGTCTACGGCGTCGCCACCTGGCTGCCCACCCTGATGCGCAGCGAGGGCTACAACCTCGGCTCCGCGCTCACCTTCGTGGTCCTGTTCAACCTCGGCGGCATCGTGGGCATGCTGGTCGCGGGCCGCGCCTCGGACAACTTCGGCGCGCCGCGCGTCTCGGCGATCTGGTTCGCCCTCACCGCGGCAGGTGTCTTCCTGCTCAGTGTCCACATGCCGCTGGGCGTGACCTACCTGGTCGTCTTCCTCACCGGCGTGTTCCTCAACAGCGCCCAGGCGATGATCTACGCGACGGTCTCCGTCCGCTCCACCCCGGACAACCGCGCCACCGCAGTCGGCTGGACCTCCGGCATGGGCCGCTTCGGCGCCGTCTTCGGCCCGTGGCTCGGCGGCCAGCTGCTCGCCGCGAACAAGGGCGACTGGGGCTTCACCTCCTTCGCCCTGGCCGGTGTCTCCTCGATGGTGTTCATAGGCATCGCCGCCCTGCGCTCGGCCCGGCAGCCGGAGCACACCGGCACCCGGGAGGAACTGCTCACCACCGGCTGACCCCGCCGTATGCGCTCGGCGCCGCGCCCACCACCGGGGTGCGGCGCCGAGCTCATCCCCGGGCGTCAGGCTCCACGTCCAGTCCCGTGCAGGCCAGCTCCTCGTCCACCTCCGCGCATGCCTCCACGCCCCGGGGTGACGGCACGGGGATCATGGGGCTGGTGTACCCGGCCGTGTCCCCGGCCGGGTAGGCCGCCGAGAGCACGTCCTGGCCCGCGCGCACGGAGATCTCCCGGGCGCGCGGGGAGCGCACCCGTACCTCCGACCAGGCCGTGCCGCAGGTCGGTGAGTAGCGCAACCGGACGTCGTAGGCACTGCCGGTGACCCGGCTCCGCGTCTGCGCGTCCCGCGCGCAGGCCGACGCGTCGGGCAACTCGCCCTGGCAGGAACGCCCGTGACAGCGGGGCGCCGCCATCACCGCCTGCGTACGCGTACCGGACGTACCGTGCCGGCCGAAGAGGACGAGGACGGCGGCGGCCGCGGCGGTCACTCCGAGCAGCGCCAGCGCCGGCAGGGGCGACCGCCGCCACCGGGGGCGTGGCCGGCGGCTTCCCGTGGGAGGCGGCGCGGTGGAAGGCTCGTCGGCGGCCTCCCACAGGGCCAGTACGGGGCCGGAGTCGACGCCCGCGAGCCGGGTGAGCGCCTCCACGGCCGAGCGGGGCGGTCGTTTGCCGCCGGTCAGATAGCGGTGCCAGGCGGACTTGCTGTACGGCGTCCGGGCGGCCAGCGCGGCCAGGCTCAGCCCCGTACGGTCCTTCAGTTCACGCAGTCTGACCACCAGTGGCTCGTCCGGTGTGGTCGGTCCTTGGGGATGCCGCATGGTGCGTCCCTCGACTTCATATCCGCTATGGGCGTTTCACCCCTGATGTCGGGATGGCTTCCCGAGGACACGGCGACGCAAAGCCCGGCAAGGTATGAGGACGGTGAGGCAAGGGAGGGCAAGGGGGACATGCCAAAGGCCTGTTCGAGAAGGGGGCGGTTCCCGAACAGGCCTCGGCGGTCAGGATGTACGGCGGTCCGGAGCCGTCAGCACCACGGCACGGCCGCGCCGGCCCGTACGTAGCGGGCGGAGACGTACCCCTTGCGATGGGCGAGCCGGTACCAGAGGTGGTCGCCGAACACCCCCGAGCCGTAGCACTTGCAGGTCAGGGAGACGAGCCGGTGGTGGTGCCGGTGGCCGACCACGCGGTAGCCGGTGCCCGGCCCGGAGCGGACGTTCAGCACGAGGTGGCGTGTGGCCACGCGTCCCGCCACGTGGTGACGGGCGCGGTGGACACGGTGGGTGGTGTGGTGCCGCACCGGGAGCTGCCGGGCGGGGAGCAGGGAGGGGAGGGTGTGCTGCGCGATGGCGGCGGGCACGGGCTGCGGGGCGGTAGCGCCCGCCGGGGCGGCACTGGCCGCCGTGGGCAGGAACGCGAGTACCGCGACCGCGGCCAGCAGGCCGCTCCGCACGGTCCGTCGGATCATGGAAACCTCCGGCTGTCGTTCTCGTGACCACGAAGCGTGATCACGACAGCCAGCGTTTCCGTGACGGCCCGTCGCAATGCCGTCCCCGCTTCCCGCGGGACACCGGGGACGTCCCCGGGACGCGGGCCCTCAGCCCATCCGGTCCTCGGCGCCCACCGCCTGCCGTATGTGACCGGCGATGAGGGCGTAGACCTCCCGGGCCTTGTCGTCGTCCTGGCCGTCGTACCCGTGGTCGGCCCCGGCCACGTCGTGGAACGCGGCCGGCGCGCCCGCCGCCCGCAACCGCTCGGCATAGCGCGCGCCCTCCGCCTGGAGGAGGTCGTACTCGGCCGTGATCACCAGCGCCGGGGCGATGCCCGTCTACCGGGGAGTAATATCCGAGGCCAGGTCATCACGAGGAGGAACCGTGCCCCGGTCCGAACGCTCGCCCCTGCTGCTCGCCGGTCTGCTGGCCGCCGGGGGCGTCGCCCATTTCGCCTCGCCACGCCAGTTCGACGCGACGATCCCCCGGGCCCTGCCGGGGTCGCCCAGGACGTGGACGTACGCGAGCGGGGCCGTGGAACTGGCGCTCGCGGCGGGCGTGGCACTGCCTCGCACGCGGCCCGCGGCGGCGAAGGCCGCCGCGGCCTTCTTCGTCGGCGTGTTCCCCGCCAACGTGCAGATGGCCGTCAACTGGCGCCACCGGCCCGCGCCGCTCAGGACCGCCGCCCTCGCCCGGCTGCCGCTCCAGGTGCCCCTGGTGCTGTGGGCCCGCGGCATCGCGCGCGGAGCGGAGGGCCGGGCATGAGCGAGGGCGTCGGCATCGGCGACAAGGCCGAGGACTTCGAACTGCCGGACGAGACGGGTACGCCGCGACGGCTGTCGGAGCTGCTCGCCGACGGTCCCGTGGTGCTCTTCTTCTACCCCGCGGCCCTGACCAAGGGCTGCACCGCCGAGGCCTGCCACTTCCGTGACCTCGCCGCCGAGTTCGCCGCGGTCGGCGCGCGGGCCGTGGGCGTCAGCGGCGACCCGGTCGAACGCCAGCAGGAGTTCGCCGGACGGCACACCCTCGGCATGCCCCTGCTGTCCGACACCGACGGCGCGGTCCGCGAGCGATTCGGCGTCAAGCGCGGTTTCTCGATGGCACCCACCAAACGGGTCACCTTCGTGATAGCCGAAGACCGCACGGTCCTGGAGGTCGTGCGCAGCGAACTGCGCATGAACACGCACGCCGACCGGGCCCTGACAGCCCTGCGCGCACACCGGGGGTGAGGCACGGCGCATGCGCGCTTGATGCGGTAGGGCAAAGGGATCACCCTGGGGCGTATGGGGCATGTCGCGGCTGCGGCGACCCTTGACACCCTGGGCGTGGTGACCGGGTGGAGCGAGGTTCGACGTGATCCCGGAACGCCCCGCCGGACCCGGCCGAGGTGGCCGCCGCCCGGCAGGCGGCCACCGAACAGCCGGCCGCCTGGGGACTGGACGAGGCGGCCTTCGTCACCGAACTCGTCGTCAGCGAACTGGTCACCAACGCGATCCGCTACGGCGTACCGCCCATCCAGCTGCGCCTGATCCGCGACCGCGCCCTCATCAGCGAGGTGTCCGGCGGCAGTTCCACCTCACCGCACATGCGCCGCGCGCACGCCTACGACGAGGGCGGCCGCGGACTGCTGCTGGTCGCCCCGCTCACCCGGCTCACCCAGCGCTGGGGCAGCCGCCAGACGACCGGCGGCAAGACGATCCGGGCCGAACAGCCGCTGCCGGAGCGGTCACCGGAAGCGGACTGATCACTGGAACGGACAGCCCGGGTTCGCCGCGTCCTCGGAGAAGGGGGCGCCGTGCGGCAGCACATAGAGCACGTCGAGCACGAGCGTCGTGTCACCCAGGTTGCGGCCGATGTGCACATGGTCCGCGCCGGACGGTTCCTGGATCGTGCTGCCCGTCCGGTACACCCCGTCCGAGGCGCAGTCCGAGCCGAAGTGGCTGAGGGTGCCCTGCTTGACGAAGCCGTACAGCGGGCCGTCGTGATAGTGCCAGCCGGTGCTCTGGCCGGGCGGGATCGTTATCTCCCGCAGGGTGTAGTCGGTGCCGTCCACGGTGGTCTGGCTGATGATCCGGGCGGTCACCCCCGGCCCCGCCGGGGTGGCCCCGGCGGGGCCGCAGAGGAGAAGGGCGGCGGCGGACACCGCGCCGGTGACGGCGGTACGGAGTGCGAAGCGCATGCGGGAGCCTCCGGGGACGCGAGCGGATACCGCCGCGAACATAGAGGCACAGCAGGGCGGTTGGGGGCGGAACCCGGTGATCCGGATTCAGGCGGCCGCACGCTCCCGCACGACGGCCTCCGGCTTCTTGTCCTCGCGCAGCCCGAGGAAACGCGGATGCCGCAGCATGCCGTCACGCGTCCACTCGGTGAAGGCGATCTGCGCGACCAGCTCCGGCGCCACCCAGCGGGCGCGCGCCTCCCGCACCGGCCCGGTGAACGGCGAGGTGTCCCGGCGCAGCCCGTCCAGGCGCTCGCGCAGCGCCAGCAGCGTCCGCCGGTCGAAGCCGGTGCCGACCTTGCCCGCGTAACGCAACACCCGGTCGCCGTCGTGGTCGTGGTAGCCGAGCAGCAGGGCGCCCAACCCGACGCGGCTCCCCGCGGGTTCGGTGAAGCCGCCGACCACGAACTCCTGACCCTGCTCGCACTTGAGCTTCAGCCAGTCCGTCGACCGGCGGGGCTGGTACGGCCCGTCGGCCCGTTTGGCGATCAGCCCCTCCCAGCCGCGCCCGCAGGCGTCGGCCAGCAACTCGGCGCCGCCCACGTTGCGATGGGGCGTCAGACGCAGCGGGGAGCGAGGATGGAGTGCCCGGCGCAGCAGGGACTTGCGGGTGCGCAGGGGCAGCGAGCGAGTGTCCGCGCCGCTCAAGGAGAGCAGATCGAACACGTAGTACGTCACGGCCACCCCGGCCGCCTCGATGTCCCGTCGACGGGTCAGCCCCAGGCGCCGCTGGAGCCGGGAGAAGTCCGTCCGGCCGCCCGTGAAGGCGACCACCTCCCCGTCGACGGTGAAGTCGTCGCACTCCTGCGCGGCGAGGGCCTCGGCGATCTCCGGAAAGGTGGCGTCCAGCCGCTGCCCGGTCCGGGACAGCAGCCGCACCTCCTCACCCTTCCGGACCGCCAGCAGCCGCACTCCGTCCAGCTTCCGCTCGAACACCCATCCCGCGCCGAACTCGCGCCGGTCGCTGAGCGTGGCGAGCATCGGGTGCGCGGCGAGTTCCGCGCCCGAGGGAGCGGGGCGCAGCAGGGCGCGCTGCGCGTGGGGGACCGTGTCGAGCAGGCCGGACATGGCGGGTCACGCCTCGCCGTCGTCCGCCGCGACCTGCGCGAGTGTGCGGCCGGTGCGTACCGAGCGGGCCCGGCGGGGGTCCGGGGTGCCGTGTCCCGCGGTCCGGGCCGGGCCCTTCTTCACCAGCAGCCAGGACTGCTCCTCGCCGTCGCCCTCGCCGGAGCGGAACCGGGTCAGGGCGTACTCGCCGTGCAGCTTGGCGCCGTGCAGCCGGAAGGTCGCGTGCCCGCGCTCCAGTGACTCCGCGAAGTCGACGGGCCGGCCCCGGCGGTCGTGGCTGAGCGGCTCGTACGTCCCCTGGTCCCAGACGATCACGGTGCCGCCGCCGTACTCGCCCTTCGGGATCACGCCCTCGAAGTCCTCGTACTCCAGCGGGTGGTCCTCGGTGGGCACCGCCAGCCGCTTGTCGTGCGGGTCGGTGGACGGCCCCTTGGGAATCGACCAGGACTTCAGCACGTCACCGACCTGCAACCGGAAGTCGAAGTGCATCCGGCGCGCGTCGTGGATCTGGACGACGAACCGGGGCCCCTCCCCGGATGACGCCGTCCTTCCCGACGGTTCCCGGGTCCGTTCGAAGTCCCGCTTGCCGCGGTACTCCCGCAGACGGTCGTCCGCACCCACGCCACGACTCCCTTCCACGAGCCGGTACGACATCTCGTCGGCCCGGGTACCCCGGCGCGGGCGCGCTCAACGACCCCTCGGCCTTCCTGGGAGTGACAGGGACAGTCACCCGGCCGGGGCCGCCCCGTACGGTGGAGGGCATGGAAGCGAACGCCGGCAACGCCCTCGGCGAGTTCCTGCGCGCCCGCCGGGCGCTGGTCCGGCCGGAGGACGCCGGTCTGCCCGGCGGCGGCCTGCGCCGCGTGCCGGGGCTGCGCCGCGAGGAGGTCGCGCTGCTCGCGGGGATCAGCGCGGACTACTACCTGCGGCTGGAGCAGGGCCGTGACCGCAATCCCTCCGTCCAGGTCCTGCGGGCGCTCGCCCGGGTACTGCGGCTGGACGACGAGACCGCCGAGCACCTGTTCGGCCTGGCTCAGGTGCGTCCGGCCGACGGCCGCGGCGGCGGACGGGCGGCGGGCAGGGCGCGCCCGCGGGAAACCGTCCCGGCGAGCATCCGCGGGCTCATCGACGGCTGGCCCCGCAATCCCGCCTACGTCCAGAACCGCTACACCGACGTACTCGCGGTGAACACGCTGGCCACGGCCCTGACCCCGAACTACGCCCTGGGCGTCAACCTGCTGCGGGCCGTGTTCCTCGACCCCGCGGAGCGGGAGCTGCGCCGGGACTGGGAGGACCTCACCGAGGAGGGCGTGGCCACCCTGCGCGCCCGCGCCGGGGCGGACGTCGACGACCCGCGGCTGCTGGACCTGGTGGGGGAGCTGTCGGTGCGCAGCGAGCGCTTCCGCACGCTGTGGGCCCGCCACGACGTGCGCCCCCGGCGGGCCCGGGTCAGCCACCTCAGTCACCCCCAGGTCGGCGACCTGGACCTGCACTCGGACAAGCTGGGCGTGGACAGCGCCGGAGATCTCACCCTCGTCGTCTTCCACGCCGAGCCCGGCAGCCGCAGCGCCGAACTGCTGGACATCCTCGGCAGCCTCACCGCGACCCGGGGGGACGGCGTCGCCGCGCCGGAGCGGATCGAGGAGCAGTAGGAGGAGCAGTAAGGGGTCCGGCTCAGAACTCCTCGTGATGTTCGGGGTCGCCGCCCAGGCGCCGGCGGGCCTGGTCGGCGATGACCGTCATCTGGGCGGGGCCCAGTTCGAACCCGAAGACGTCGAGGTTCTGCCGCTGCCGGGCGGGGTCGGCCGACTTCGGGATCGGCACGGCACCGAGCTGGACGTGCCAGCGCAGGACCACCTGCGCGGGCGTCACGCCGAGCGCCTCGGCGACCGTGACGACGGTCGGGTCGTCCAGGATGCGACTGCCCTGGCCCAGCGGGCTCCAACTCTCGGTGACGATGCCCTTGTCGGCGTGGAAGGCGCGCAGCTCCTCCTGCGGGAAGAGCGGGTGCAGCTCGATCTGGTTGACGGCGGGCAGGACCCCGGTCTCCTTCTCGATCCGCCCGATGTGCTCCGGCGTGAAGTTGGAGACGCCGATCGACCGGACGAGACCGTCCTCCCGTAGCTTGATCATCGCCTTCCAGGAGTCGACGTACTTGCCGACGCGGGGGAGCGGCCAGTGGATCAGGTAGAGATCGACGTAGTCCAGGCCCAGGCGGCGCCGGGACTCCTCGAAGGAGGCGAGGGTCTCCTCGTAGCCGTGGTGGCGGCCGGGCAGTTTCGTCGTCACGACGATCTCCTCCCGGGGGACACCGCTGCTCGCGATGCCCCGGCCGACCCCCGTCTCGTTGCGGTAGTTCGTCGCGGTGTCGACAAGTCGGTAATCTGCCCGGAGGGCGTCGCGTACGGCCTGCTCGGCCTGCGTGTCGTCCATCGGCCAGGTGCCCAGGCCGATGCTGGGGAGCGCCGTGCCGTCGTTGAGGGTGTGTGCCGGAATACTGGTCACGGTGGGGCCTTCCGTCGACTGTGCCGTCCCTCCAGCGTCAGGGACGGGGCGGGTTGTGATCAACCGGGGCCCGGGACGACTTCAGGGACGACCATCGGAGCGCGCATGACGACGGACAGGGGCACGGCGGACCGGGCGGAGACGGCTCAGGCCGCGGGGGTCGAGGTCAGGCCGGTCGCGGGGCACATCGGCGCCGAGGTCACCGGCGTGGACCTGGCCGGTGACCTCGACGCCGGCGTGGTCGCCCTGATCAGGCAGGCCGTGCTGCGCTGGAAGGTGGTGTTCTTCCGCGGGCAGCGGCTGGACCACGCCGGCCATGTCGCCTTCGCCCGCCGGTTCGGCGAGCCGGTCGTCCTCGGGCGGCGCGGGAGTGCCTCGCCGGCCGGTTTCCCCGAGGTGGAGACCACCGCCGACCGGCTGGAACTGGGCGGACGCTTCGGCATGGACCACGACGAGTGGCTCGAGCGGCGCCGGCACACTCTGCTGCGCGGCTGGCACTGCGACCACGGCGCCCGGATCGACCCGCCCGCCGCGACGATCCTGCGCGCCGAGACCGTCCCGCCGTACGGCGGCGACACCACCTGGTCGAACCTGGCCGCCGCGTACGCCGGACTGTCCGCGCCCGTACGGGCCTTCGTCGACGGACTGCGGGCCGAGCACCGGCTCGGTGTCGGCTACCAGCCGCGCCCCGGCGACGACGCGTACCTCCGGCACCTCCTGGACCGCCAGGTCGCCTCCGTGCACCCGCTGGTCCGCGTCCACCCGGAGACGGGGGAGCGGGTGCTGTTCGTCAACGGCTACTACCTCGAGCAGATCACGGACGTCTCCCGGCCGGAGAGCGCCGCCCTGCTGGAGATGCTGCTGGAACAGGCGGTGCGGCCCGAGTACACCGTCCGGTTCCGCTGGGAGCCAGGCAGTGTCGCCTTCTGGGACAACCGGGCCACCATCCACCTCGCCCCCGGCGACAGCGCCCACCTCGGCTACCCGCGGATCATGCACCGGGTGATGCTCGCGGGCGAGGTGCCGGTGGGCGTGGACGGCACACCGTCCGAGCCGGTCACCGGTACCGAGGCGGGCCGCTGGTGAGTCAGGCGGCGGGCCGTCCCAGCGCCGGGCCGAGCCGCTCGGCCATGTCGGTGAGGATCTGCACGTAGTCCTCGTGCTCGAAGGTGAACGGCAGCGCGAACGCCACCTCGTCCACCTCCCGGAACGCGGCATGCGCGTGCAGCCGTTCGGCGATCTCGGCCGAGGTGCCGACCAGGTCCGGCGCGAACAGCAGCCGCGCCGGGCCCTGCGGGGCGCCGGTCCGGGGCAGGCGCCTGGCGGCGTACTCCTCGTACCTGGCGCGCTGCTCGGGCGTCGCGGAGTCGGTGGGGATCACGACGAGGCCCTGGGAGACGCGGGCCGCCTCGCCGTCGGGATGGTGGGCGCGGAACTCACGGATGTGGGACAGCTGGATCTCCGCGAAGTCCGCGGGGCCGTCCGGGGCCTCCGCCTTGACGACGCTGCTCGTCAGGAAGTTCATGCCGTGCTCGCCGGCCCAGCGCGCCGACCCGAGGCTCCCGCCGCCGTACCACATACGGCGGCCGAGCCCGGGGGAGTGCGGCTGCACGATATCGGAGAACACTTCGAAACCCTCGACCCCGCTGAAGTCGGTGGCAGGCTTGCCCCGCACGAAGTCCAGCAACCGCCGCACCCGCTCGTAGGAGAAGTCCTCGACGCCGGCGGTGTCCGGGTACAGGGCCTCCTTCACCTGGTCGTAGTGCATGGGCGGGCCCACGCTGATCCCCGGGTTGAGGCGGCCGCCGGAGAGGATGTCGACGGTCGCCAGGTCCTCCGCGAGGCGCAGCGGGTTCTCCCAGCCCAGCGGGGTGACCGCGGTGCCGAGCTCGATGCGGCGGGTGCGCTGCGAGGCCGCGGCCAGGACGGCGACGGGGGAGGAGATGCCGTACTGGAGGTGGCGGTGGCGTACCCAGGCGCTGTCGAAGCCCAGCCGCTCGCCCAGCTCGATGATCTCCAGCGTGGACTCGTGGCCCCGGTGCGGATCGGCCGCGTCGAACAGGCCGATCGTGAGGAAGCCCAGCTTGCGCAGCGGGCGTGCGGCGGACGGCATGGGCTTCCTCCGGCGGTCGTACGTCAGTTCCGAAGTTCTGTGCCGATTGTCGCAGGGGAGTGTTGCGGGCGTGTGATCAATTCAGCGGGATGACCACCTCGTCCTCGACCGGTGGCGCGGCTTCCTGCGCGCGGTTGCCGGTCGCGGCGAAGCAGCGCAGCCGGACCGCCTCCGGGGTGACGTCCAGACGCAGGAACGACTTGAAGAACGGCGGGCTGTAGGTGGCCGAGCCCGGCGAGAACAGCTGGGTGTAGATCTTCCGCACCGGCAGCCGGAACCGGGATTTCCGCTCGGGCCGGCGTCCGGCGCCCAGCAGACTCGCGACGAGCCGTACGCGGCGGGTGAGGCGCACCGGTGTGCCCGGGACGCGGGTCGGCGGGATGCCCAGCCGCTCGGCGACGACGGCGGTCGCCTCGGCCTCGGTGAGGTCGAAGAAGCGGCGCAGCCGCAGGCGGTGCCCGTACAGCCTGCTGTAGAAGGCCAGGGAGTCGCCGCGCAGCGGATAGCAGCGGAAGTCCCGCTCGGTGACGCCCCCGACGGAGACCCGGGGAATGGTGTGCGTGGCGTGCATGAAGGCTCCGCCGCCGCCCGAGACCACGTACTGGATGGTGCGGCCGTCCACGTCGACCGGGTACCGCTGGTAGTTGTGGATGTCGCCGCCGATCGCCGCCACGTAGTGGTGCGCGGGGTCGCGGACGATGTCGTCGACGGTGCCGCCGTCCTCGATGGCGCAGGGATGGCGCTCGCCGTCCACGTACAGGGGCGAGCCGGTGACGAGGATCTTGGGTCGCGGCCCCTGCGACACCTCGCGCAGCCACGCGCCCTGCTCGGCGTCGATGGTGCCCAGCAGCCCGGTGTCGATGCCGATGATCCGCACCGGTCCCGCGTCGATCGCCCAGTACGGCCCCGGCTGGACCGCCCGCTGCTCCGGTGCCGACCGCAACGTCCGCGCGGCGGCGAGACGTTGCTCGTCCGCCGGGCGCGGCTTGTGCCACAGCAGGGAGCGCCACCAGGCGCGGCCGAGGGGGCGGGGCGCCGGCTCGGGGGCGAGGGGCGGGGCGTCGTCGCAGAAGACGCGCATGAACGCGCCGAGGTCCTCGTACCAGTCGTGGTTGCCGGGTATCGCGTAGATCGGCGCCCGGTAGTCCTGGTAGGGGCGGAAGAACTTGGTGCCGTAGTCGTCGGTGCTGCCGACCGGGTAGATCACATCGCTGGCGATGACGGCGAAGTCGGTGTCCTGACTGATCTTCAGGAAGCCTGGTACGACGGCGTACTGGGAGTCGTCGCCCTCCCCGGTGTCACCGATGACCATGAAGGAGAACCGGTCCCCGTCGTCGCGCCGGATCACCTTGTCCGCCGGGACCCCCGCGGCGGCCCGCTGTGCCACCCAGCGGCCGCGGGTACGGCCTGTGGGGTCGCCGAACCAGGAAGCCACTACGCCGTTGCGCGCGGCCCACAGCATTCTGGGGTCGAGCCACGACAGCTTCTCGACGTGGTCCGGCATCAGCCGCCGGTAGTCGCCGGCTTCGGCGGCGCCCCAGCCGGCGCCTTCCGCGGTATCGCGTGAGGAGTCAGACACGCCGTGAACCGTAACAACGGCCCGTCGCGGGACGGTTGGCGGGGCACGGCCCGGCGGCCGGCTGACTCCGGGGTAGGGAAAACCCTTGATTACCCCGGGTGGTGATGACATGTGCCAGTCAAAAGTGTCATTCTCCCTCAGCACACAGATACTCCCCACTCTCTCCACGTGTCACGGCCCCGCACAGCTCAGCTCTTCCCGGGCAGCACACCCGTCTGTCCGGTCTGTCACCGGCCGCGACCCGGCGGCCGCAGCAGGAGGAGTACGAGTGAGACGCCTTCCCCACACCCGGGCCACGGCCGCAGCCGCCCTGGTCTCCACCGCGGCCTTCCTGGCCGTCGGTTTCCAGGCGGTCCCCGCCGCCGCCAAGCCCGCCACCCCCCACCCCGGCCCCCTGCGCACCGGCGGGCTCGAGGCCAAGCTGACCCCGGCCCAGCACACCGCGCTGATCAAGTCCGCCATGCAGAAGACCTCCGCGACCGCCCGCACCCTCGGCCTCGGCGCCAAGGAGAAGCTGGTCGTCAAGGACGTCGTCAAGGACAACGACGGCACCGTGCACACCCGTTACGAGCGCACCTACGACGGTCTCCCCGTCCTCGGCGGCGACCTCGTCGTGCACACCCCGCCGGCCTCCCTGGCCGCCGGCACGGTGAGCACCACCTTCAACAACAAGCACACGATCAAGGTCGCCTCCACCGCCGCGGCCTTCACCAGGTCGGCCGCCCAGGCGAAGGCGCTGAAGACCGCCAAGGCCCTCGACGCGAAGAAGCCCACCGCCGACAGCGCCCGCAAGGTGATCTGGGCCGGCACCGGCACCCCGAAGCTCGCCTGGGAGACCGTGATCGGCGGCTTCCAGGACGACGGCACGCCCAGCAAGCTGCACGTCATCACCGACGCCACCACCGGCAGGGAACTCCACCGCTACCAGGCGGTCGAGACCGGCACCGGCAACACCCAGTACAGCGGCACGGTCACGCTGAACACCACGCTGTCCGGTTCGACGTACCAGCTGTACGACACCACGCGCGGCGGCCACAAGACGTACAGCCTCAACAACGGCACGTCGGGCACCGGCACCCTGATGACCGACTCCGACGACGTCTGGGGCACCGGATCCGGCTCCAACACCCAGACCGCCGGCGCCGACGCCGCCTACGGCGCCCAGGAGACCTGGGACTTCTACAAGAACACGTTCGGCCGCAGCGGCATCAAGAACGACGGCGTCGCGGCCTACTCCCGCGTCCACTACAGCAGCAGCTACGTCAACGCCTTCTGGGACGACGACTGCTTCTGCATGACCTACGGCGACGGCTCCGGCGGCACGCACGCCCTGACCTCGCTGGACGTGGCCGGCCACGAGATGAGCCACGGTGTCACCTCCAACACCGCGGGTCTCGACTACAGCGGTGAGTCGGGCGGTCTGAACGAGGCGACCTCCGACATCTTCGGCACCGGTGTGGAGTTCTACGCGAACAACTCCTCCGACGTCGGTGACTACCTCATCGGCGAGAAGATCGACATCAACGGCGACGGCACACCGCTGCGGTACATGGACAAGCCGAGCAAGGACGGCGGGTCCGCCGACAGCTGGTACTCCGGAGTCGGCAACCTGGACGTGCACTACTCCTCGGGCCCGGCGAACCACATGTTCTACCTGCTGGCCGAGGGCAGCGGCACCAAGACCATCAACGGCGTCACGTACACCAGCACCACCTCCGACGGCGTCGCCGTCACCGGCATCGGCCGGGACGCGGCCCTCCGGATCTGGTACAAGGCGCTGACGACGTACATGACGTCGAGCACCAACTACGCGGGCGCCCGCACCGCCGCCCTCAACGCGGCAGCCGCGCTGTACGGCACCAGCTCCACCCAGTACGCCGGGGTGGGCAACGCCTTCGCCGGCATCAACGTCGGCAGCCACATCACCCCGCCCAGCACCGGCGTCACGGTGACCAACCCGGGCAGCCAGTCCTCCACGGTCGGCACCGCGGTGAGCCTCCAGATATCGGCGAGCAGCACCAACAGCGGCTCCCTGACGTACGCCGCGACCGGACTGCCCACCGGCTTGTCGATCAACAGCTCGACCGGCGCGATCACCGGCACGCCCACCACGGCGGGCACCTACAGCACCACGGTCACGGTCACCGACTCCACCGGCGCGACCGGCACGGCGTCCTTCACCTGGACGGTCAGCTCCAGCGGTGGCGGTGGCAGCTGCACCTCGGCCCAGCTCCTGGGCAACCAGGGCTTCGAGTCGGGCAGCACCACGTGGACCGCGTCCAGCGGCGTCATCACCAATGAGAGCGGTCAGACGGCCCACGGCGGCTCCTACTACGCCTGGCTGGACGGCTACGGCTCGACCCACACCGACACGCTGTCCCAGTCGGTGACGATCCCCAGCGGCTGCAAGGCGTCGCTCACCTTCTACCTGCACATCGACACCGCGGAGACCACCAGCAGCACGGCCTACGACAAGCTGACGGTCACCGCCGGTTCGACCACCCTGGCCACGTACTCCAACCTCAACAAGGCCTCCGGGTACAGCCAGAAGACCTTCGACCTGTCCTCCTTCGCGGGCTCGACGGTCTCCCTGAAGTTCACCGGTGCCGAGGACTCCTCGCTCCAGACCAGCTTCGTCGTGGACGACACCGCACTGACGACCAGCTGACCCGCACCGACCCCTGTGTCCCGCACGCGGAAGCCGTCCGCGTGCGGGACACACGCGTCTCAGCTCAGCGGATCCAGCGTCAGGTAGGCCTGCTGCGGGCTCCCGTCGTGGACCAGTGACTCCTGGTTGCCGACGTCGTCGAAGGCGAAGGCGTACGCCTTGCCGTCGGCCATCTGCGCGTGGATCTTGCGCGCGTAGTGGTTGGTCACCGTGTCCTGGTAGAAGTTCGCCGACGAGGTGTCCGGCTGGTTGGGGTTGACCAGCAGCGTCGAACGGTTGAAACCGGCGCACAGCGTGCGGGAGATGGGCCCGCGCACATTGTCGTTGGGCGCGTCCAGCAGCTTGTGGCAGCCGAAGATGCTGGCGGCGTCCGGCTTCTGGAAGCTGGTGACGACCGCGCCGGAGGAGTTGGTGAAGTTCATGACGTTCCCGGAGACCCGGCCGTAGTACTTGGTGCTCGGCTGGTCGCTGAACGGGGTGACCGTCAGCGTGGCCGTCGTGTACTTCTGCCAGACGCGGTTCACGTAGTCGTCCATGACGTTCGCCGGGAGGGCCCCGGTCTCCACGCCGTACAGCGGTGACAGGGCCCGCAGCACGGTCCCGTCGGACCGTGTCTGGATCAGGTTGGCCCAGCCGCCCGGCTGGCCGCGCAGCGCGTTGAAGAACCCGGTGTAGCCGCCCGCCTTGAGGTGCCCGGTGCTGGTCACGCTTCCGTCGGCGCGCTGGACGCCGACCGCGTACGGTGCGGAGAACATGTCGACCTGGGTGCTGTTGAGCCACAGCCCCGAGTCGTTGAGGGTGTACTCCGACCAGTTGAAGAGGATGTTCCGGTTGGGGTCGCTCGGGTTCTGTACGGCCGGCTGCACCAGTCCGCCGGTGGTCAGCCTGAAGTCCAGCTTCTGGCCGTAGGAGAAGTAGATCCGGCCGGAGAACTTCGGGATCTGGATGGTCTTCGACTGTCCGGCGGCCGGCCCGGCGATCGACGCGTCCGGCGCGGGCGTCGGCGGAGTGCCGCCCGCGGGCCAGGGATGGAACGTACCGTTCGCGTCGGCCCAGCCCTGCTGGCCCGTCGAGAGCAGCGTTCCGAGGTCGTACACGTACACCGGCTCGCCGCGGCCGGAGTTGTTGGTCAGCTTCAGGGGGATCGTGGCGGGTACCGCGGCGCCCGCCGGTTGTGGTGTCCCCAGCGTGAGTACCGCGCCGACCAGGGCCGACGCGCCGGCCAGGGGCAGCGCCTTGCGCAGGAATCTGCCGAGCACTCTCCACCTCCGTGTGGGGTTCGGGGTGGCACGGACATTGGTCCGGACCATTTTTGAGAGCGCTCTCAATGTCGGGCCGGGACGCGCGCATGTCAATAAGTTGAACGACATGCGACCGGCGCGGCGCCAGGTTGCCCGGCGCCGCGCCGACGGATCAGAAGATGCCGGAGGATCAGAAGGTGCGGTCCAGCAGATCGAGCAGCGCCGCCCAGTGCCGCTCGTCGGCCTCCCGGTCGTACGCCGTCGTGTCGGCCTGCGTGTAGCCGTGGTGGGCGCCCGCGTACACCTCGCAGCGGTGCCGGACGCCCGCCTCGGTGAGAGCCTGCTCGAACCGCTTTATCTGCTCCTCGGGCAGCGACGGGTCCTGGTCCGCGTGGCCGAAGTACACCTCGGCGGTGATGCGTGCGGCGGCCAGGTGGGGACTGCCCGGGTCGTCGGTGGCGAGCCGTCCGCCATGGAACCCGGCCGCGGCCGCGACCCGGTCCGGGTGGGCACCCGCGACGAACAGCACCAGCCGGGCGCCCATGCAGTACCCGGTCAGCGCGACCGGACCGTCGGCGGCCAGCGGGCTGCCGGCCAGCCAGTCCAGATAGGCGCCGGCGTCCCGCCCGGCGAGTTCGGGCGTCAGCGACTCGACGAGCGGGGCGAGCTGCTCCCACATCTGCGGGCGTGCGGCGGGGTCGATGAACTCCGGCAGTTCCACCACCGGGGCGCGCCCGTGCCGGTAGAACACGTTGGGCACCAGGACCGTGTAGCCGGCCCCGGCGAGCCGGTCGGCCATGGCCCTCAGGTGCGGGCGCAGTCCGAAGGCGTCCTGGTAGAGCAGGACGGCCGGGTGGGGGCGGCCGTCGCCGGGATGGGAGAGGTAGGCGTCGGCGGTGCCGTCCTCGGTCGGGATGTCCACGGCGGTGCCCTGTACGGCGGTCATGGCGAGAGTGCCTCCCTGCGGAGAATGATCGCCGGGGCTGCCTGCCTCCCCGGCGCGGCGTGCAAGGCCATGCTGCCATGCAAGATCCCCACACCCGTGCGCGACCCCGCCGGGGCCTGCGGGGGGCGCGGGGAGGCGGGGGCGCCCCTCGGCGCAGCTGAGCCGGCGGTGGTCATTCCCGCGCGGGCAGGCGAGAACGCGGCTCCGCGCGAGGAGACGGGTGCCGACGCGATACGGGACCGGCCGCGGACGAAACCGTGCCTGGGGGAGCCGCCTGGCGGCAACGCGGCCGAGCACGCCCCCTGCGCGGGTGCGGGTGTCGCGCCCCGCCTTCCCGGGCAGGGTCCGCCGGGCCCGTCGCGGCCCCGCCGGGGGTCACTCGAAGCGCGATGTGTCGCCCGCTCCCCGTCGCACGATCTCCGCCTCCCCGCCCGAGAAGTCGACGACCGTGGTCGGCTCGGTGCCGCAGTCGCCGGAGTCGACCACCGCGTCCACCATGTGGTCGAGGCGGTCCTTGATCTCCCAGCCCTGGGTCATCGGCTCCTCCTCGTCCGGCAGGAGCAGGGTGCTCGACAGCAGCGGCTCGCCGAGTTCGGCCAGCAGGGCCTGAGTGACCACGTGGTCGGGGATGCGCACGCCGACGGTCTTCTTCTTGGGATGCAGCAGCTTGCGCGGCACCTCCCTGGTCGCCGGGAGGATGAAGGTGTAGCTGCCGGGGGTCGACGCCTTCACCGCCCGGAACACGTCGTTGTCCACCCGCACGAACTGGCCGAGCTGCGCGAAGTCCCGGCACATCAGCGTGAAGTGGTGGCGGTCGTCCAGCCGGCGGATGGACCGGATCCGGTCGATGCCGTCACGACTGCCCAGCTGGCAGCCCAGCGCGTAGCAGGAGTCGGTGGGGTATGCGATCAGCGCCCCCGAGCGGATCGCGTCGGCCACCTGGGCGATGCTGCGCGGTTGCGGGTTCTCGGGGTGCACGTCGAAGTACTTCGCCATTCACCGAGCTTATGCCGACCGCCCGCCGCCGCCACGCACGCACCCCGCGGACTGCCTGAGCCCCGCAAGGTCGGCGCGCCGGTCTCCCGGCTCACCGAGTGCGGACGGCCGGAGCCCGACCGGCCCCGGGCCGGGGCTGCCCGGCGCGGCGGACCGAGCGGCGCGGGCGTCCCGTCGGCCCTGGCCGGGAAGCCCGACGCGGTCGGGGACGCCGTGGCCGCGGGCGTCGCTCCGGTGCGAGGTGTAGGGGGTGCGTTCCCGGGCACCCGAGGACCGAAGCGCCCGGTGGACTTCCCCCGGCCCCGGGCAAGGCGTCTCCGCCGGCGGCTCTCCCCCCGTGTCCGCCGGCGGAGCCGTATCCTCCGGCACCGCCGGAGCGGAACGGAGCTCCGCGGGTCCCGGCCCGCGCGTGAGGTACCTTTCCCCTCCGTATGCCGGGGTTGTCGCGAGAGGCGAGGGGAGAGGTCCGAGGTGGCTGGCCGAGCGGACGAGGGGCCGGGGACACCGATGCCGTACCGCGGCACATGGGCCGAAGAGCTCCTCGACCAACTGCGCCCCACGGCCCGCGATCCCCGTCGGCTCGTCGCCTGGCTCGCCCGCACCGTGGACGCGACCGTCTGTCTGCGAGGCGGCGACGGCTCCCTGCTCGCCGGCGAGCCGATCACGCTCGACGACACGCTCGTCGCGGACGTCGTCACCGGCCGGATCTCCGCCGCCGCACTTCAGGACGGGGGCCGGCACGTCCGCCTGGTCGCCATCCGCCACCCCGGGCAGCCCCGGCCGCAGAACGCGTCGACGGGAGTCCTGGCCGTGGTCCGCAGGTTCCCCTTCGACCGGGATGCCGCCGAGATCGTCACGCACACCGCCGGAGTCGTCGAACTGCTGCTCAGAGAGCGGGCGTCGACGGCGGCCGGACAGCGGCTGCGGCGGGCGACCGCCGACCTGCGGCTGGCCATCCTGCAACTGCTGATGGTGGAGGACACCGTCGCCGCCCGCCGGGTCGCCGCCGGACTCTGGCCGGGCCTGCTCGACACCGACACCGCGCACGTGTACGTCGTCGAGAGCCTCCCCGAGGAACGGGACCGGCTCGCCGACGAGTGCCTGGACCTGACCGACGGCCAGGCCCTCGTCGTCCGCTGCCCGGCGATGGACGGGCACGTCATCGTCGTCAGCCCCACGCCCACGGCCCACAACGGGCTGCGCACCCTCGTCCGCGAACGCCCCGCGACCTACCTCGGCGGCAGCCTCCGGCAGAGCCTCGCGCAGACCGCGGGCGCCTACGGCCAGGCGATCAGTGCCCTCGCCGTGGCCCGCTTCAGCCCCGACCACACGGCGGTCTACGCCGAACGCACCCGTCCCGAGCGGCTGATGGACCCGGCGGCGCTGCACGCCTGGTCCGCCGACGTGCTGCGCCCCCTCGACACCCTGGCCCACCACACCCGGGCCGAACTGCTCGCCACCACCCGGCTGGGCCTCCAGTTCACGGCCGTGAACGCGGCCAAGGTGCTCGGCGTCAGCCGCAACACCGTGCGGGCCCGCATGGACCGCGTCGAGGCCCTGCTGGGCACCGACTTCACCGACCTCACCGTCCGCGCCGTCGCCCACCTCGCGCTGAACACGCAGGCCGCCCACGCGCTCGCGCCCGCCGACGGCGCGGCCTCCGGGGCGTCCGCCGTGCGGCTCGACGGCCTGCTCGCCGGGCCCGCGCTGGGCACCTGGGCGCACGACCTCCTGGGCCGCCTGGACCAGGACGGCCGGGACCTGCGCGGTACGCTGCGCGCCTGGATCGCCGCCGGCGGCAACGCCGAACGCGCGGCCCAGGCCCTCGGTGTGCACGCGCAGACCGTGCGCGAGCACGTCCGCGGCGCCGAACCCGTCCTCGAACACCGGCTCCTCACCGCGGGCACCGACCTCTACGAGGTCGTCCTCGCCCATCTGGCCGCCGGAGACCTGGCCGCCCCCGTGCTGGGCCGGGCGAATCAGGGCCCTTCGGACGCACCTGTGCACGGGTGAGCCCTCCGCGGGACCCATCGGGCATCGGCGCGATACCCAACGGCCCAGCTCACACGTACCTTCGGCAGTCCCGGGGGCGCGACCGGCACGGGGGACCGGTCGGGCCCCATCAGGGGTTTCATCCCCGCAGGATGACCGGCACCTCCTGCCAGCCGAACGCGATGAACGACGGCACCTGCCGTAGATCGCCGTCCTCGGCGGCCAGCCGCAGGCCCGGGAAGCGGTCGAACAGCACGGGCAGCGCGGCCAGGGCCTCCACCCGGGCGAGCGGCGCGCCGATGCAGCGGTGCACCCCGATGCCGAACGACAGATGGTCGTCCGCCGCGCGCGCCGCGTCGAACCGGTCCGCGCGCGGCCCGTAGTGCGCGGGATCCTGCCCGGCGGCGGCGTACGTGGTGATGATCGCGTCCCCGGCCGGGATCGTGACGTCCCCGACCTTCAGGTCCTCCACCGCGAAGCGCAGCGGCAGCGTGGCGATCGACGGGTGCACCCGCATCGTCTCGTCGATCACGCCGTCCCAGCCGATCGCGCCGGAACGCACCGCCGCCAGCTGCTCCGGGTCCCGCAGCAGGGCCACCGCCGCGTTGCCGATGAGATTGACCGTGGTCTCGAAGCCCGCGCCGAGCACCAGCAGCAGCGTGTACAGCAGCTCCTCGTCGCTGAGCCGGTCGCCGTCCTCGTCCCGGACCCGGATCAGCTCGGTGGTCATGTCGTCGCCCGGGTGCTCGCACTTGTGGGCGATCAGCCCGCCCAGCACCGTACCGATCCGCTGCTGCGTGAACGCGGCGCGCTCCGGACTCTGGTCGGAGGTGTCAATGAGGTCCCCGACCAGTCGCGCCGTGTCCTCCCGCATCTCCTCGGGCACGCCGAAAAGTTCGCAGATGAACCGCAGGGGCAGCGGAAGCGCGAGCCCCGCTCGCAGATCGACGACCCGGCCGTCGGCCCCGGCGGTCTCCAGGGCGTCGAGCAGTTCGGCGGCGATGGCCGCCACGCGCGGGCGCATCGCCTCCGTGCGGCGGTGCGTGAAGCTCGGCGCCACCAGCCTGCGCAGCCGCCGGTGGTCGGGGCCGTAGGCGGAGAGCATGTTGACCACGCCCACCCAGCCCAGCACCCAGCCCCACGAGGGGTGCTCGCCGATCTCCGGCCACAGCCGCCAGTGCCGCCGCGCGTCCTTGCTGACCCGCGGATCGAGGATGAGTTCCTTGAGGACCTCGTAGCCGGTGGGCGCCCAGGCGGGGATGCCGCCTGGCAACTCGACGGGCACGACCGGGCCGAGCCTGCGCAGCCGGGCGCTCTCACCGGGGATGTCGGCGCCGAACGGGTCGATGGCGAAGCGGTCGCTGGGATCGGTCACGGTCACGAAAACTCTCCTGACTGGTCCGGTCGTTCACTCATCGCAGTACACACCGTCGCCGACCGCTCTCGACCGGCTGAGTGAGAGTTGGCTTCGAAACGCTCCCCTTTCTGTCCGTATCCGTGCGGGCCGTCCGCGCTGCGGCAAACGGCGTACCTGACCGGCCGGCGACGGCGCGCCGGGCCGGGGCCCGACGGCGCCCTGCCTCTAATGGGACTCCGTGACCCGTGTACGGACGGTCCGCGCCAGGACGGAGGCAGATGCACGAGATGTCCATCGCGCTCGCGGTGATCGGAGAGGTGGAGGCGGCGGCGGAACGGGCCGGTGACGTCACCGCGGTGCGATCGGTGCGGCTCGAGGTGGGCGAACTCGCCGGTGTCGTCCCCGACGCCCTGTCCTTCTCCTTCGAACTGGCCTGCGCCGGCACCGTCCTGGAGGGCGCCGAACTCGTCGTCGGCACGGTGCCGGGCCGGGCCCGCTGCGGGCCGTGCGCGCACGAGTGGGCCGTCGGGATGCCACCCCTGCTGAGCTGCCCGCGATGCGACGGCGGGACCACCGAGCTGCTGTCCGGCCGTGAGCTGCGCATCGCCGACGTGCGCTGGGAGACCGGCCCGACGCCCGGGGCCACCCGCGAACCGATCCTCGAGGAGCGCTGAACCATGTGCCGTGTGGTCGATCTGCAACAGGCCGTGCTCGCCCGCAACGACGAGGCCGCGCGCACCCTGCGCGAGGAACTCGCGGCCCTGGGCACCACCGTCGTCAATCTGCTCTCCAGCCCGGGCAGTGGCAAGACCGCGCTGCTCGAACACGAACTCACCCTGGCACGGGAGAGGTCCGTGCCGGTCGCGGCGCTGACCGCCGACCTCGCCACCGAGAACGACGCGGCCCGACTGGCCCGTTCGGGCGTACCGGTCAAGCAGATCCTCACCGACGGGCTGTGTCATCTGGAGGCGGCGATGCTCGCCCGGCACCTCCAGGGCTGGCTTCCCGATCCCACCCGGCTGCTGTTCGTGGAGAACGTCGGCAACCTCGTCTGCCCGGCCTCCTACGACCTCGGGGAGACCCTGCGGGTCGTCCTCGCCTCGGTGACGGAGGGCGAGGACAAGCCGCTGAAGTACCCCACGGCGTTCGGGCTCGCCCATCTGGTGGTCGTCACCAAGACCGACATCGCCGAGGCCGTCGGCTTCGACGAGGCGGAGTTCCGTGCCAACGTCGAGCGGGTCAACCCCGGGGTCGAGGTGCTGCTCACCTCGGTGCGCCGCGCGGAGGGGGCCGGCGCTCTGCTCGACCGGGCGCTGGCGGCGGCGGACGGTGCGCTGCTGCACAGCCCCGTGATGGGCCGTCCCCGGCACGAACACGCCGCCCCCGCCGACGTCACCGTCACCGTCCCGTCCGGCTCGTGAGCATCCTGCCCCCGCCGGCCGGGACCGACCACCGCACCGCGCTGCGCCGCCGGATCACCGTGCGGGGCGTCGTGCAGGGCGTCGGCTTCCGGCCGTACGTGCACTCCCTCGCCACCTCCCTAGAGCTGACCGGGCACGTGACCAACACGCCCGAGGGCGTCGTCGCGGAGGTCGAGGGCGCGCCGGAGGCCGTCGCCCGGTTCTGCGCCCGCATCGCGCGGGACGCGCCGCCGTTGGCCCGCGTCGACGCGGTCGACCTCCAGGAGGTGCCCGCCACCGGCTCCGCCGCCTTCACCATCCTGGCCTCCCGCGCCGCCGGCCGGGCCCGGACCCTGGTCCCGCCGGACACCGCGACCTGCGCCGCGTGCCTGCGGGAACTGGCGGATCCCGCCGACCGACGCCATCGCCATCCGTTCGTGAACTGCACCCACTGCGGACCGCGGTTCACGATCGTCACCGGCCTGCCCTACGACCGGGCGTCCACCACGATGGCCGGGTTCCCGATGTGCCCCGACTGCGCCCGCGAGTACACCGACCCCACCGACCGGCGCTTCCACGCCCAGCCGGTCGCCTGTCCGGCCTGCGGCCCGCGCCTGCGCCTGCTCGCCGCCGCGGCGGAGCCCGGTGGGGCACTCCAGGAGAGCGGCACGGCGGACCTGGTCGCCGCCGCCCGGGCGCTGCTGGCCGGCGGCGCGATCGTCGCTGTGAAGGGACTCGGCGGCTACCACCTGGCCTGCGACGCCACCGACCCGGACGCGGTCGCCCGGCTCCGCCGCCGCAAGGCCCGCGGGGACAAGCCGTTCGCCCTCATGGCCAGGAGCGCCGCCGACATCGAGCACCTCGTCCGGCTCGGCCCCGAGGAACACGCCCTGCTCAGCGGCCCCGCCCGGCCCATCGTGCTGCTGCGCCGCCGCGGTACCGGCGCGGACGCCGCGACCCTCCGCCCGGCCCCGGCCGTCGCCCCCGGCAGTCCCGACCTCGGCGTCATGCTGCCGTACACCCCCCTGCACCACCTCCTGCTCGGCCTGCCGGGGGACGCCGAGGGGCCCCGGCTGCTGGTCATGACCAGCGGCAACGTCTCCGGCGAGCCGATCGTCACCGATGACGCGGAGGCGCTTCAGCGGCTGGCGCACCTGGCGGACGCCTGGCTCACCCACGACCGGCCGATCCACGTGCCGTGCGACGACTCCGTGGTCCGCGTGTGCGACGGAAGGCCCCTCGTCGTGCGCCGGGCCCGCGGCTACGCGCCCATGCCGCTGGACCTGCCGGTCCCCGTCCGCCCGGCGCTCGCCGTCGGCGGCGACCTCAAGAACACCTTCTGCCTGGGCGAGGGCCGCCGCGCCTGGCTGTCGGCGCACATCGGTGACATGGACGACCTCGCCACCCAACGGGCCTTCGCCCGGGCCGTGACCCAGCTGGAGTCCATCACCCCGGTCCGGCCCGAGCTGCTGGCGGCCGACGGGCACCCCGGCTACCGCTCCGCCGGATGGGCCGAGCGGAACGCGGCGGGCCGGACCGTCGTCCGCGTCCAGCACCACCACGCCCACATCGCCGCCGCGATGGCCGAGAACGGCCTGGACGGCACCCGCCCGGTGCTCGGCGTCGCCTTCGACGGCACGGGTTACGGTGACGACGGGGCGGTGTGGGGCGGGGAGTTCCTGCTCGCGGACTACGACGGCTACACCCGCTTCGCCCACCTCGCCTACGTGCCCCTGCCCGGCGGCGACGCCGCGGTGCACCGCCCCTACCGCATGGCCCTGGCCCATCTGCGCGCGGCCGGGCTCGACTGGTCCGCGGACCTGCCCTGCGTGGCCACCTGCCCGCGCGACGAGATGGCCGTACTCGCGCGGCAGCTGGAGCGGAACCTCAACTGCGTGCCCACCTCCAGCATGGGACGGCTCTTCGACGCCGTGTCGTCCCTCGCAGGGGTCTGCCACAGGGCGGGATACGAAGCACAGGCGGCCGTCGAACTGGAGGCCGCCGCACTGGGCGCCGCCCGCGGGGACGGCGACGCCTACGCCTTCGCCCTGCCGGAACGCCCCGGTGACGGTCCCCTGCGGGCCGATCCGGCACCCGTCCTCGCGGCGATCGTGGACGACCTGAGGGCCGGCGTGCCGACGGCGACGGTCGCGGCCCGTTTCCACCGGGGCACAGCCGACCTGGTCCACCGGCTCTGCGTACGCGCGCGGGAGCGGCACGGGGTGGACACGGTCGCCCTCACCGGGGGCGTGTTCCTCAACTCCGTGCTCTCGTCGGCCTGCGCCGAAGCCCTGGACGGTGACGGCTTCACGGTGCTGCGCCACCACCTGGTCCCGCCGGGCGACGGCGGCCTGGCCCTCGGCCAGCTCGTGGTGGCCGCCCGCGCCGTCCCCGGAACTCCCGACCGACCCCCCAGCTGACCGCAAAGCTGACCCCACAGCGAGGAGAGGCCCATGTGCCTTGCCGTACCCGGCAGAGTGCTGGACATCCAGGAACGCGACGGCACCCGGATGGCCGCCGTCGACTTCGGAGGCGTCGTGAAGGACGTGTGCCTGGAGTACCTGCCCGACCTCCAGGTCGGTGAGTACGCCATCGTGCACGTCGGATTCGCGCTCCAGCGCCTCGACGAGGAGTCGGCGCGGCAGACGCTCGAACTCTTCGCCGAACTCGGCATGCTCGAGGAGGAGTTCGGAGACCCCTGGAAAGCGGCCGCGGGCGAGGAGGCGCACAAGTGAAGTACATCGACGAGTTCCAGGACCCGAAGCTGGCCCGCCGGCTGCTGGACGAGATCCACGCCACGGTGACCCGGCCCTGGGCCCTCATGGAGGTCTGCGGCGGGCAGACGCACTCCATCATCCGCCACGGCATCGACCAGCTCCTCCCCGAGCAGGTCGAGCTGATCCACGGCCCGGGCTGCCCGGTGTGCGTGACCCCGTTGGAGGTCATCGACAAGGCCCTGGAGATCGCCTCCCGCCCCGGGGTGATCTTCTGCTCCTTCGGCGACATGCTGCGCGTGCCGGGCACCGGACGCGACCTGTTCCAGGTGCGCGGGGAGGGCGGGGACGTCCGGGTGGTCTACTCGCCGCTGGACGCCCTGCGGATCGCGCGGGAGCACCCGGACCGTCAGGTGGTGTTCTTCGGCATCGGCTTCGAGACGACCGCGCCCCCGAACGCGATGACCGTCCACCAGGCCCGCAGGCTGGGCATCCGCAACTTCAGCCTGCTGGTCTCGCACGTCCGCGTCCCGCCCGCCATCGAGGCCATCATGAGCTCCCCGGACTGCCGGGTGCAGGGCTTCCTGGCCGCCGGGCACGTGTGCACGGTCATGGGCGTCGACGAGTACCCGGGGCTGGCCGAGCGGCACCGCGTCCCGATCGTGGTGACCGGCTTCGAACCCCTGGACATCCTCGAAGGCGTCCGCCGCACCGTGGCCCAGCTGGAACGCGGCGAGCACCGCGTCGACAACGCCTACGCCCGGGCCGTCCAGGCCGGGGGCAACCCGGCCGCCCGCGCCATGCTCCAGGACGTCTTCGAGGTCACCGACCGGGCCTGGCGAGGCATCGGCGTGATCCCCGGCAGCGGCTGGCGGCTGTCCGCCAAATACCGGGAGTACGACGCCGAGTCCCGCTTCTCCGTCGAGGACATCCAGACCCGCGAACCCGCCGACTGCCGCAGCGGCGAGGTCCTCCAGGGCCTCATCAAGCCGTACGAGTGCGAGGCGTTCGGCACCCGCTGCACCCCACGCACCCCGCTCGGGGCCACCATGGTCTCCAGCGAGGGCGCCTGCGCCGCGTACTACCTCTACCGGCGCCTGGAGACCACCCCCGCCGCCCGGGAGGCGAGCCCCGTTGCCTGACACCACCGACACCCTGGACCTGACCGGCTGGACCTGCCCGGCCCCGCTGCGCGACCAGCCCCGGATCGTCATGGGCCACGGCGGGGGCGGCACCCTCTCCGCCGAACTGGTCGAGCACGTCTTCGCCCCGGCCTTCGGCGGCGCCACCCTGGCCCAGCTGGGCGACGCCGCCACCGTGTCCCTGGGCGGGGCCCGGCTGGCGTTCTCCACCGACTCCTTCGTCGTACGGCCGCTGTTCTTCCCCGGCGGCAGCATCGGCGACCTCGCCGTCAACGGCACCGTCAACGACCTCGCCATGAGCGGCGCCCGGGCCGCCTACCTGTCCTGCGGGTTCATCCTGGAGGAGGGCGTGGAGCTGGAGACCGTCTCCCGGGTGGCCGGGGCGCTCGGCGCGGCCGCGCGGGCGGCGGGCGTCGAGGTGGCCACCGGCGACACCAAGGTGGTCGAGGCCGGCCACGGCGACGGGATCTACGTCAACACCGCCGGCATCGGTCTCGTACCCGCCGGGGTCGACCTGCGCCCGCAGCGGGTCGTGCCCGGTGACGTGGTGATCGTCAGCGGCCCGGTCGGGGTGCACGGCGTGGCCATCATGAGCGTACGCGAGGGCCTGGAGTTCGGGGTGGAGATCGTCAGCGACTGCGCGCCGCTGGGCTCTCTGGTCGAGGCCATGCTCGCCGTCACCCCGGACCTGCACGTGCTGCGCGACCCCACCCGCGGCGGTCTCGCGGCCTCCCTCAACGAGATCGCGGCCGCCTCCGGCGCGGGCGTCGTCCTCACCGAACGCGAGGTCCCGGTCCCGCCCGCCGTCGCCAACGCCTGCGCGGTGCTGGGCCTCGACCCCTTCTACGTCGCCAACGAGGGCAAACTGGTGGCGTTCGTGCCGCGCGAGCACGCCGACGCCGTCCTGGCCGCCATGCGGGCCCATCCGCTGGGCGCCGAGGCCCGGATCATCGGCGAGGCGGTGGCCGACCACCCCGGAATGGTGGTGGCCCGCACCGGGCTGGGCGGCACCCGGGTGGTCGACATGCCGATCGGGGAGCAGCTGCCCCGGATCTGCTGACGCGCCGTACCGGGCCCCGTGCATCGTGTGCTTGTCGGACCGGCGCATGCCCCCGTTCGGGCGATGGGCTCACCCGGGCCGGTGAGCGCCCGGGGTGCCCGCGTACCACCGGCGCGCGGTGCGCGTTGGCACCGGCATGGACCGACTTCCCTTCGCGCTCCGGCGCTCACGGTGCCCGGAGCCCGTGCCCCTGCGGCCCGCCGCGGCGGTCGGCGCGCTGCCCACGCGCGAGCCGATCTATGCCCAGTTGGTCTCGGAGTGGCGCGCCGAGGGCCGTACCGTCCCCGCCGGATCCGAGGCGCCGGGGCCCTCGCCGACCGTGCGGGCGCCCCGGACCCGGCCGGAGGCGGGGCACCGCTGACGGGTCAGCCGTCGTGCGCCGGCGCCAGGACGGCGAGGGTGCCGTTGGCCTGGCGCAGCGCCAGCTCCAGGGTGGCGGGGGAGTGCAGCGCGCCGGTGCCGTCGGGCGGGATCAGCCACTCCAGGGACCGGGTGGGCCGGTACGGCGGGGGCACCGCCACCCAGGCGCCCTTGGTTGTGTACCGCAGCCCGGAGCCGATCCACCGGCCGGACGGATCGGGCGGCAGGAAGAAGCCGACCCGGTGGGCCACGGAGTCCACCAGGGTGGGCCCGGGAACGGGCAGCGCGGGCTGCCAGAGCAGATCGAGGGTGAGCAGACCCAGCCGCTCGGGCACGCTGAGCAGGTCCCAGAAGCGGCCGGCCTCCAGCAGCGAAATCCCGTCGCCGTGATCCCACTCCCGTTTGCAGGCCCGGGGGTCCGGCGCGGCGGCGGCGAGCCACTCCACGCCCTGCGTCCACATCGTGTTCATGCGCTGCTCCGGCTGATATCTGGCACTACGGGGCGACTGCGCCCCAAGTCGGCGTATGCATGCTGGTAGATATTTCTATGTGGCGGAAGGGGTGGCGCGGCATGGCGTTTCTGTGACCACCGTGCCAGGAGGGACTCAGGAGGACGGAGTGGCGATCTCCGGCGGCACCGACTCCGACTCCGACTCCGACTCCGGCTCCGGCGTCAGCAGCAGCATGGTCGCGTCGTCCAGGACGATGCCGCAGTGCTGTACGAGGTCCGCCCACACCCGGCCGGGCAGCCCGGCCGGATCGCCCTCGGCGAGCGCGCCGAGTCGTTCGCCCAGTGGATAGAACGCGCCGGCGGAGTCCCTGGCCTCCCAGACACCGTCCGAGGCCAGGAACAGACTGTTGCCCGGCCGCAGTTCCACCGTGGCCTCCTTCGGCGGGTCCAGATCGGTCAGCCCCAGCCCGAGCGGAGGCCCCGGCACGACCTCGACCTCGCGGGCCCGCCCCGCGTGCAGCAGCAGCGGCGCCGGATGACCGCAGGCCACCATGCGCACCAAGCGGGCGTCGCAGGAGAACTCCAGGAACACCGCGGTGGCGAACAGCTCGGCGTGCCGGACGGTCGCCGAGTCCACCCTGAGCCTGCGGTCCAGGCGCGCGGCGACGGACTCCAGATCGGGCTCGTCCAGCACCGCCTCCCGGAACGCCCCCAGCAGGGACACCACGCTCGGGACCGACGCCAGCCCGTGCCCCTGCACGTCCACCATCACCGCCCGCACGCCGTACGGACTCCTCCGTACGTCGATGAAGTCCCCGCCGACCAACGTGCCCTGCTGCGCCGCCCGGTACAGGCCCGCGCACCCCACCGGCCCCACCCGCTCCGGCAGCGGGGGCACCACGGACCGCTGCACGGCCTCGGCGACCGTCCGCTCGGTGACCAGCTGGGCGTCGCGGTGGCTGCGAACGTAGGAGACGAACACGCTCAGCATGGAGACGAAACAGATGGTGAGCAGGTCGGTGTTGCCCGGACGGTCCAGATTCGCGGCCGGGACGTTCAGCAGTCCGATGGCCGCGCCGCCCAGCACGGCCGTCGCCAGCGGCCCGTACGACAGCACGGCCAGCGGGGGGATGGCGCCCAGCACGAAACCGATGTCGAGCGGGTGCGGACTGGCCACCGTGGCCGCCGTCACGCCCGCGAGCAGCGCCACGGGCAGCACCCGCACCCAGCGCGGCGGCGGCGCTCCCCGCAGCCAGCCGGAGCGGTCCGCATACCGGCTCGACGGCCGGACGCCCACCCTGCCCACATGCCCACGCTACGCCCGGCCGTCCGCCCGGGCCCGGCGAATCATTGAACGCCGTACCAAGCAGTCCCGCATGTTTCACGTTTCCACGATTTCCAGGTTTGCCGACACCGTCTCGGCACATCCGTAAGGAGCACGGATTTCCGACGGATTGTGGAGGACAAGTGGGCATCATCGCCTGGATCCTGATCGGTCTGCTGGCCGGTGCCATCGCCAAGTTGCTGCTGCCGGGCAAGGACCCCGGGGGCATCATCATCACCATGCTGATCGGTATCGTCGGTGGCCTGCTCGGCGGCTGGCTGGGCAAGGTGATCTTCGGAGTCGACTCCATCGACGGCTTCTTCGACCTGTCGACGTGGATCGCCGCGATCGTCGGTTCGCTGATCCTGCTGGTGCTGTACCGGCTCGTCAGCGGCGACCGGCACTCACACCGGCACGCGTAACCCACGGCGGGGGCAGGGCTCAGGACGCGGGCCCTGCGGACCCGCCCCTGACAGCGGCGGCGCTCAGTGGGCCCGGTCGGGCAGCAGGGCATGGGCCGCGGCGAGGATCTCGGTCAGGCGCAGACCGAAAACGGCGTCGCACGCATGGGGCCGACCCGTGCGTGCGGCGCCGATCAGCGCGTCCACGGCCCGGCCGAAGGCGGCGAGGGCGCCCTCGGAACTCGCCGGAAGCGCGGTCACCCCGTCCGCCCCCCGCAGTTCGACGGTGGCTCCGGCCGCCCCGGGCGGGGCGGTGAGGCTCAGGGTCAAGGTGCTGGAGGCACCCCCGGCGTGCTCCAGGATCAGATGGGCGGTGTCCCCGGGGCCGTGCGCCGCGGCCGCCACGTGCCTTACGTCGCCCAGGACGGGCAGCAGCACGGACAGGGCGTGCGGTCCGACGTCCCACAGGCCGCCCTTCTCCCGGCGCCACGGTGAGGCCGAGAACGGGCTGTCCGTCGTGAACACCGCGCCGAGCCAGTCCGCCCGAGCGGTGAACCAGTCCCCCCGGTCCGCCTGTTCGGTGATCCACGCCTCGGTCTCGGGCTGGAACCGGGTGGTGAGGAAGACCACCGAGGCGACCCCGGCATCCCGTACCGCGTCGACGACCGCCCGGCCCTGCGGCACCGTCGCGGCCAGCGGCTTGTCCAGCAGCAGATGGCATCCGGCGCGGGCCGCACGCTCGGCGAGCGGGGCCTGGACGTCCGGCGGCAGGGCGACGGCGACGGCGTCCACCTCGGCGAACAGGGCGTCCACGTCGTCGTAGGCACGCGTGCCGTGACGTTCCGCCAGCTCGGCGGCGGCCTCCGCGCGCCGCCCCCACACGCCCACGAGTTCCGCCTTCTCGTGTCCGCTCAGGGCCGGGGCGTGCACCATGCGGGCCCAGGGGCCGGTGCCGAGCAGTCCGATGCGCATCGCGCCAGCGTCGCACACTCCGGGCTCGTCGGGGAGGGCAGGGCACCCACCGGGGAACGAGGTGCGTCAGGCGGCCGGCCGCTCCGCGGTGGCCCGCCCGCCCGCGATCGCCGTCCGCGCGTGCTCCGCCGGCCCGCTCCGCCGGCCGCCCCGGACCAGGCGCAGATGCCTCCGTCGGCCGGCATGCCGTGGCCCGGCCGGGGTGGAGGTGAACAGGTGCTCCTCCACCCGGTCCATGACCACCAGCAGGGCGGCCAGCAGCGGCAGCAGCAGTACGGCGACGATGACCACGACATCCCCTTGTCCGGACAACGCACTTCGAGTGCTCGGAACGGGGTCACGGATGCGTGCGGTGCGGGTGAAGGAATGGTGACGATCCCAGGTCGGCCCGGCGGCCGCACGAAGATCCCCGCCCCGGCTCGCGTGCGACACGATCGCGTCATCTCCACGGCGTGGCGCGCGAGATGGGCATGATCCACGGCCTTACGGGCATACGGTGCACAAAACTCTAGAGAGGGGCACCTCGTGCTGGTCCCGGACCCGAAGGCCGTCAGGAAGCTGCTGACCCGCTACGCATCGCTGCGGATCGCTCAGGCCGAGCAGAGCACACCGGCGGTGACACGGGAACTCGAGGACGTGAGTTACACGCTGTGCGTGATGATGGCGACGACGGACATCGGTGAGGCGGTCGCCCGGGCGGACGCCCTGCTGCCGGCGAAGGGACGGTGGACCGGAACGGACACGGAAGGGGACAGCGGGCTCTCCTTGGCCGTGTGACGGGGGAACCCGTACGTGGACCCGTCCTGATCCTTACACTCGTCAACCGTGCCCATGTCCATGGGCCGTTGTCGGAAAGGCATGTTGACGGGTGTTCCAGGATTCTCCCATTTACGACCGGCTTGTCGCGGAACGCGGCGACATACCCGCGGGGGTACGCAGAGAGGCCGACCGCCTGCGCAGGGAGCTGGAGGTCGTCATGCTGCCACTGCGGTCGCAGGGACTCGCGCCCGGCGCCGGCCTGCCGCCGGCCGCGGCACCGGCTCCGGCGTGGGAACGGATGCCGCAGTTGCCGGGTCCCGGATCGCCCTGAGGCACCGGACACCGCGTGTGGTCCGGCCGCGGCGCCGCGGCCGGTACGGACGGGCCGGTACGGACGTGATCAGCGGGCGGACCTCCTCGTTCCGTTCGCCGGTGGGCACGGTTCGGCCGAGCCGCACGCCAGCCAGTCGGCGATGCTGCGGGCGATCGGCTGTCCGGTGTCCATCTCCACGAAGCCGAACTGACCCGACTGGTTGCACTCCAGGAACCACCAGATCCCGTCGGCGTCCTCGGCGAAGTCGAAAGCCCCGTAAGCCAGTTCGGCGTCCTTCAGATATCTGTGCACGGCCTCCGCGACCCGCGGGGGCACATCCACGGGTGCCCAGGGGCCGGCCGACGGGGCGAAACGGACGTCCACGTCGTCGGGGTGCGCGTCCGGTGCCACCGGCTTGCGGGCGGCCAACAGCCGCTCCCCGACGGCGGTGAGACGGATGTCCGCCCGCTTGGCGACCCGGCGCTGGAGCAGCGTCGGGCCGAAGGCGACGGCCGCGAAGTCGGTGTCCGGGGCGACCCGGCTGGTGGGCACCGCGCGCGGCGGCTCCTGCGGATGTGCGCCGGAGACCGGCTTGACCACCAGATCCGGGAAGCGCTCGGCGAACTCCCGGGCGGCCTGCGGAAATGTGGTGATCAGGGTGGCCGGCACTGCTAGCCCGCTGCGCTGGGCGGCCCGGAGCTGCCACGGCTTGTGGCGGCCCCGGCGGGCGGCGTCCGGATGGTTCATCCAGCGGGCGTCGGTCGAGCGGAGCATGCCGTACAGCGCCTGGGAGGACTCCTCCGTCAGCCAGTCCGACGGCTGGTCGGCACGGGCGGCGGCTGCTCCCGGCCTGCGCACCCAGATGGAGCGCAGGCCGTTCATGCTGACCAGCCGGCCCCCGACGGACAGGTGTCCGCGGCAGCCGCCGTGCACGTACTCGCCCGACAGGGCGACGCCACGGGTCAGGTCGGCGGGGTCGAACCGGACCACCGGGACACCCGACTCGTTGAGCCGGAGGACCACCATGTCGGCGGTCACGTCCTCTTCGGTGGTCAGAATGAGCACGGTCATCTTGCGGGGCCCGGCTCAGTCGTCGAAGTGCGTCTTGGAGCCGGCGGTGGAGGTCGTGGTCCCCAGTGCTCTGAGTGTCGCGAGGTCGGTTGCGGCGATCCGCCCGTCGGGGAAGACGTTCAACTGCAGTCCGGAGTCGTACGCGTACGGAGTGGTGACGTCCAACTGCACAGCGGGGCGCGCGTAGTTGAGCGTGAACGGTTGCATGGTCTCTCCCTGTTTCGGCTTCCATCTCCTTATACGAGTCGAACGGGTGGTTGGTTTCCTTACTCTCCGTGATCACGCCCAGAAGCTGGGAAAACAGCGGAGCGTTGTTGCGCGAGTGCTGAGATAGCATCCGGCAGGGCGCCAGGTAGAAAGACGGATGTGGAAATGACGGACCAGCCCGATGAGCTGTTCGCGGCGGTCGACTCGCTGCTCGCCGCCGTCGACGGCGGCACCGTGCTGCCCGTCCCGGCGGAGCGGACCCGGCTGCGTGAGGCGGCCGGGCTGACCCGGGCCGCCGTGGCCCAGGCCCTCGGCGTACGCGTGCCCAGCATCGAGGCCTGGGAGGCGGGCCGCGCCGAGCCCAGGGGAGAGCGCCTCGAGGCCTACCGACGGCTCCTCGCCGGCCTCGCCGACCGCTACCCGGCCCCACAGCCGCCGGCCGCGCGCGATCTCGCCGCCCAGCCGTCCACCGGGCGCCGGGCCGAAGCCCCGGACGCCGCCCCGGGCGACGGAACCCCCGCTGCGGGGCAGCCACCCACGGGGCACGACGCCGAGGCCGGCACCTGGCCGCCCGCCGCACGGCAGGCCCCGGGCTCCACCGGCCCCCGGCCCTCGGCCGGTCACCCCGGCTCGTCGCTCGCCGCGTCCCCGGCACCGGCCGCCGCCTCGGCACCGGCCGGAGACGCGGCGTCAGCCGCCGGGACGTCCCCGGCGTGGTCCCCCGCGCCCGTCCCGGCCCGTCCCGCGTCGCCCAGGCGCCCAGCCGCCGGGAAGACACCGCCCTCCCGGCCCCGTACCCCCGCCGAGCCCGCCCCGGCCGAGCCCGTCGATCCCCGCTTCGCCCATGGCCCGCTCGCCGTGGTCGACGCCGCCGACGGTGAGGTGACCGCGTACTGCGTCGGCGGGCTGGTGCTGGACGTGCCCGCGCGGTCGCTCCCGGCGCTGGTGGAGTGGGCGCTCGGCGAGGCGCGGCTCGGGCAGGCACGGCTGCACCGGTCGGGGAAGGACGCCGACCCGCTGGTGGTGCTGACGGCGGCGGCCTGCGAGCGGTACGGGCTGCCCGCCCGGCTCACCGACGAGGAGCGCCTCGCCGGCCGTCTCCCGGAGTCCCACAAGGCGGTCCGGCAGCTGAAGAAGGCCGACTGGCTGCTGACCAGGCGCGGCCTCGGCCCGTGGGCCCGGATCTACCGCCCCGCACAGGGCGGCCGGCGCGCCTGCGTCCAGCTGTGCGTCCCTTCCTGGCACGCGCTGGACACCCGGCACTGGGGGGAGGCCGCCGAACTGCCGCCCGCCGACCTGGCCCGCGTCCTCGGCGCGTACGCCGCACGCGTCCTGACCCCGCGCGGCTCCACCGCGGTCACCGGCCTGGAGCTGATGACGGCGCTGCATCCCCCGACCCGCGCGGTCAAGCAGGACGACGGCCAGTGGGTGTCCGCACCCAACCCGGGCGCCCTGACCGAGGCCGTGGACTGCGCCCCGTGCGAAGCCCCCGACGGCCACCCGCTCCTCGCCCACCTTCCGCGCTTCCACCAGCGCACCCCCGCCGAGGTGCTGCGTGAGGAGGCCTACGACTGGGCCCGGCCGCTGACCGACGAGGAGTGCATGAAGCCGTACCTCGTCGGCATGGACGTCAACATGGCGTTCGCGGCGGCGGCCAACCGCACGGTCGTGGGTCTCGGCGCGCCGGTCCACCTCCACAACCCCGCCTTCGACCCGTCGCTGCCGGGCTCCTGGCTGGTCGACCTGTCCCATGTCCGGCTCGACCCACGCCTGCCGAGCCCGTTCACCCCGGACGGCGAGCCGCCCGAGGGCCCGGCCTGGTACGCGACGCCGACCGTGGCGTACGCGCTCGAACTCGGCCACGAGGTCGGCCCGTTGGAGGCCTACGTCCGGCCCGAGCACGGCCCGTACCTGGACGCCTGGTACACCAGGCTGCGCGACGCCTACATCGCCACCATGGCCGACCTCGGCGTCACCACCGGCATGGCGCCCCAGGAGTTCCTGGCCGCGATGGAGGTCCACAAGGACCGGGACCCGGAGCTGGCCCTGGTACTGGCGGCGGTCAAGGCCACGGTCAAGGGCGGCATCGGCAAGCTGCGCGAGCGCGCCCGCAGCGGCTGGCGGCCGGGCGAGCGCTGGCCCGCGCTGGACCGGCCCACCTGGCGCCCCGACATCCGCGCCGCCGTCATCTCCAAGGCGCGGACGAACATG
This sequence comes from Streptomyces sp. NPDC054834, assembly GCF_053611185.1. Lineage (NCBI taxonomy): Bacteria > Bacillati > Actinomycetota > Actinomycetes > Kitasatosporales > Streptomycetaceae > Streptomyces > Streptomyces sp. NPDC054834. The sequence continues at coordinate 53,728 of NZ_JBSGZV010000042.1, forward strand.
CACCGCAAGATGCTCGCGGTGGCCCGAGCGACCGGCCGGTACCCCGTGGCGGTCCTCTCCGACTGCGCGGTGTACGCCTCCGACGGCCCCACCCCGCTCGACGTCCTGCCGTACCGGGACGGCAAGCCCCTGCCCGGCGGCTTCCGCATCGGCGTCAGCCCGGGCATGGTCAAGCACGAGGGGACCCAGAGCGTGCTGTGGGCGGAGGGGCTGCGCGAGGAGCACGGCGACCACCTCAACCTGGCCCGCTACATCAAGTCAGGCCGGATCGGCGCGCCGGACGAGGGGGAGTAGGCGGACACCGGCGGGGCGCCCGTGGCCCGGTCAGCCGGCGAGGGCCCGCCGGGCCACCCTGAGGGCCTGCTCCGCGTACCCGCGGCCGAACAGCACGGCGTGCACCAGCAGCGGGAAGAGCTGGTGCAGGCCGACGCGGTCCGCCCAGCCGTCGGCGAGGGGCGCCGCCTCCTGGTAGCCGGCCAGGATCCGGTCCAGGTGGGGGCAGCCGAAGAGGTGGAGCATGGCCAGGTCGGTCTCCCGGTGTCCGCCGTGCGCGGCCGGGTCGATGAGGTGGCCGTGCCCGTCGGCGCCCCACAGCACATTGCCGTTCCACAGGTCGCCGTGCAGCCGGGCGGGCGGCTCGGCGGGCCCGGCCAGCCCGGGCAGCCGCTCGCAGACCCGCTCGACGACGGCCGCCTCGGCGGAGCGCAGGGTCCCGTCGTCGACGGCACGCCGCAGGTACGGCAGCACGCGGTGCTCGGCGTACCAGCGCGGCCAGTCGGCGCCGGCGCTGTTGCGCATCGGGGCGAGCCCGATGTAGGCGTCCTCCGGGCCGTCGGGCGGCGGTGCTCCGAACGCGGGCGCGCCGGCGGAGTGCAGGGCGGCCAGCGCATGGCCGAAACGCGCCGCGGCCTCGGCGGCGGGCGCCCCGGTCGGGATCCGCTCGGTCACCATCCAGTGCTCGTCGTGGCCGTGGACGGCGGGCACCCGGACCGCACCGGCGGCGGCCAGCCAGCGCAGTCCGGCCACCTCCGCGCGTACCGCGCGCGGGCCGTCCCCGCGTTTGACCACCACCACCGTGCCGCCGTCGAGGGTGGCTTCGGCCAGTGCCCCGGACAGCGGACGCCCGCCGGTCACCGGACGTCCGGTGAGCCGGGACGCCACCGCCACCGGTTCCTCGCTGCTGTCGACCACGGCCCCAGGGTACGGGCCCGGCTTGACCGGCGAGCGGATCACTCGCGGTTGACGTCCGGGGCGCGGGTCAGGCCCACGGGGTTGCCGGACGGCAGCAGGCCGGCCTCGCGCACGGCCCTGGCCAGGGGTTCCAGAAGGCGGGCGAGGCGTTCGGTGGCGTCCCGGCCCAGAACGGTCCACGGCCGCTCGGCGGCGGCGTCGGTCCGCGCCTCGACCGCCGCGTGCTCCGCGGCGCCGGCCGCGGTGAGCGTCCCGTCGGCGGCGAGCAGCCCGCGCTCGCCCAGGTCGGCTTCGGCCGCCCGCCATGCCGTCAGGTCCCATGTGCGGCCCTCGCGCAGAACGGAGCCGTCGGACTCGCCCGCGGCCGACTTCAGCACCATCGCGGCGACCGGCCCGAGCCCGTGGCCCACCAGGGCGGCGACATGGCCGTCGCCGCGGTGCTCGCGCAGCGTGGTGACGGCCTGCCAGAGCCGCACATGCGGCTCCTTCGGACGTTCCAGGGCCTGGTTGGCGGCGCCGAGGACCCGGCCCTCGGTGTCGGCGGCCATCGCCGCGGCCCAGGCCAGGTCGGCGGCCTCGGTCAGCTCGGGGGAGGCAAGGGCCTCAGGTCCGAGCAGCTGCGTCATCGCGGCGTCCACGGCCCGCTCCCGCGCCTCGAGGACCTCGGCCGGGGCGGCGTACCCCCAGGCGTCGGGCAGGGCCCGCTCCACCCGGCTGCGGTGGAAGACGTAGAAGCAACTGGTGACGACCGCCGGGGGCACCGCGCCGAGCGGTGCGGCCCGCAGCGCGAAGTACCCCATCCAGAAGCCGCGCATCCCCAGTGCGTCGGTGGTCTGCCGGATCCCGGGCGCGTAGACCAGGTCGTGCACCGGTTCGTACCGTTGCCACATCGCCCGCGACAGTGCCTCGCCCACGGCTTCCTCCCGCTCCCTCCCGGCGCTCGCCGGGCAGTCGACCCGATTATGACCACTGTCATAGTCGCTGGGGAAGCGCCTGCACGCGTCCGACCGCGTTGCCGGGGAGCTCGGTGAACCACACCGAGCCGTTCGGGCCGGTGGTGAGGCGGAAGGGGACCTTGTCGGCGCCGGAGGGCACCGGGAACTCCTCGACGGCGCCGGCCTGCGTCACCCTGCCGATCCGGCCGGACTGCTCGGCGAACCACACCTGCCCGTCGGGGCCGCGGGTGATCCCGCTCGGTCCGCTGTCGGGCTGGGGCAGCGGGAAGCGGGTGACCCGGCCGGTGGAGTCGACGCGGTCCACGGAGTTCGTCCCTGAGGCGGTGACCCACATCCCTCCGGGTCCGGCGACGATGTCGTCGGGGAAGTCGTCGGCTCCGAGCGGGAATTCGGTGATCCGCCCGGTGCGATCGATCCGGCCGGCCTTGCCGCCGAGCAGTTCGGTGAACCACAGGGCTCCGTCCGGCCCGGCGGCGATGTTGTAGGGGCAGCCGTCCGGGGTGGGCACCGCGTACTCGGTGATCCGGCCGGCCGTGGTGATCCGCCCGATCCGGTTCACCCCCGACTCCGTGAACCACAGCGCGCCGTCGGGCCCGGGCGTGATGCCGAGCGGGGCGCTGTCCGCACGGGGCAGCCGGTACTCGGTGATCCGGCCGGCGGTGGTGATCCGCCCGATCCGGCCCGCGCCCGACTCCGTGAACCACAGGGCGCCGTCGGGCCCGGGCGTGATGCCGAAGGGGGCGCTGCCCGCAGTCGGTGTCGGGTGGTCTGCGACCGTTCCGTCCGCCGCCATCCGCCCGATCCGGTCCGCACCGGACTGCGCGAACCACAGAGCCCCGTCCGGCCCGGTCGTGATCCCGGAGGGAAAGCCGGCGGCGGTGCTGGTGATCGGATACTCCGTCACCTCGCCGACCCCGGCGCGGGCCGGGGAGGCGACGGCCGCCACACCGGCCAGGGCGCAGAGGACCGCCGCGAGGACACGACGGCGCCCTCGGCGGACAGCCGGCGGTGGCGTGTCGGGCATGACGGCCGGCCCCTTCTCGGCGTGAGCGGGCCGCGCGGACCGGCGCCGACGGCATCCTTGATCTCGCGCCTCAGGCTAGGGCCCACCCCACCACCGCACGAGCCACCGGACCCGGACGGGCGACCCCCGCGTGTCGGCGCCTCAGCCGCCCGCACGGCCGGTGCGGGCGTGCAGCAGCCTGGGCGACGCCTCGAAGCCGTGGCGGGCGTAGGCCGGGACCGCCCGGGGGCTGGAGTGGACGGTGACCCGCTCCAGGCCGAGTTCCCGGGCGTGCTCCAGGACCGCGTCGATGAGCCGCCCGCCGAGGCCGCCGTCGCGCTCGCCCGGCACGACGTAGACGCACTGCAGATCGCCGGAGGCCCGCTCCAGGGCATGCGGAGCGGGCACCCGCGGCAGGACCGCCAGCCAGGCCATGCCGATCACGGCCTCGCCACGGAGCAGGACCATGCAGCGGTGCGAGGCGGCGTTCTCCCGCGCCCAGCCGGTGAAGTGACGTACGAACTCGTCGCGGCCGGTTCGTGGTTCGCCGCCGTTCTCGAGGATCCACTGCCATCGGAGCCCGGCGACGGCGGCCAGTTCGCCGGGCTCGGCCGGGCGGATGATGATGTCGTCCACCCGTGCATTCTGCTGCGTTCCGCCAAGTCCTGGACGGTGATGGCGAGTTCCTGGTCGGTGAACGCGCTGTAGGACGGGTTGACGTCGCTCTCCCCGCCCCGGCCGTCGCAGCCGCGGTCGGGGTTGAACATCAGGTACGTGCCGGACGAGCAGCTGATCCACATCTCGGCGTCGCCGCCGAGCACGAGGCTGCCGGAGAGGTTGGCGCCGCCCCGCACGACCGCGTTGTCCTTGACCACGACGTTGCCGCTGATCGTGGCGCCCGAGTTGACCCAGGACAGGCCCTCGATACGGGCGTTGCCGGTCACGGTCGAGTTGCCGAAGACCGCGGCGCGCGGGCCGACGTAGACACTGGAGGCGACGTCGGCGCTGTTGTCGACCCAGCCGCCGCCGTTGGAGTGCCAGTGGCCGCGGCCGGCTTCTGGTACCCCGACTCGTACCCGGAGGGCGTGGCACCGCTGATCCGGAACTCGTACGGGTAGCGGTAGTTCCTGGTGTAGCCGTCGAGGTAGGCGCAGTGGTGCACGGTGCTCGGAGTGCCGGTGACGACGAGGTAGACCTCCTGGCAGGGCCCTGTACTCCGACCCGTACCTCAAGGCGGCCGTCGACGACTTCCGTGTCCACGGCCGGACGCTCACCCCGGCCGAGGTGGCGGCGCTGGCCATCGGGTTCATGACGCGACCGTCGCCTTCCGCGACGCCGTACGGTGCGCCCGCCGACCGTGCTCCTCGCCGCGCGCCCGGCGTACGGCGAACGGCGCCGCGAGGCCGGTCAGGGCGAACACCGCCCCCACGACGTACCACCCGGGGCGGCCCCAGCCGATGCACAGCGAGATGAGCAGACCGGGACCGAGGGCCTCGGCGAGCCCGGCGCCGAGGCCGAACACGCCCAGGTACTGACCGGTGGCGTGGGCCGGGGCGAGGGCGAAGGAGACCTCGAACCCCGCGGCGGAGTGCCACAGTTCGCCGATCGTGTGGATCACCACGGCGGTCAGCAGCACCGTCACGGCCGCCCAGGCCGGGACTCCCCGCGACAGCGGGATCAGCGCGCACGCGAGGAGGAAGGCCAGCCCCGCCCGGCGGTACGCGAGCCCGCCCGCCACGGGCGAGGTGACCGAGCGGCTCACGCGTACCTGGAGGGCGACGACGAGGACGGTGCCGGTGAGCATGGTGGCCGAGACCAGCCAGTGCGGGGCGGTGGTGTCCCGCACCAGCCAGAGCGGCACGGCGACGGTCAGCACCTTGAACTGGATGGCCATCAGCCCGTCGAGGGAGGTGAGCAGGAGGTACGGCCGGTCCCGCAGGGCGATCCAACGCGGGCCGCCGCCGGCCGGGACGGGCGTGACCGGCGGGAGGAGGACCAGCAGGGCCGCGGCGGCCGCACAGGCGACCGCCGTGCCGAGGACCATGAGCCGGTAGGCGGTGAGGGTGCCGACCTGGACGGCCCAGCCCGCCAGCAGGGCTCCCAGGGAGACACCGACGTTGGTCACGGCACGCAGATAGGCCCGGAACTCCTGCGGCCGGTCCCCGCCGTAGTGCCGGATGAGCGGACTGCGCGCGGCGACCCCGGCAGCCTTCGCCCCGGTGGCGGCGCTGACCACGAGGACGAACGGCCAGAACCCGGTCGCCGGCACGAAGGCGACCGTGGCCAGCGCCTGGACGGCCAGCGTGGTGGCGTAGACGCCGCGCGCCCCGCCCCGGTCCGCGAGGTGCCCCGCGGCGATGCCCAGGAACAGCGAGAGAAGTCCGGCGACGGCGAGCCCAAGGCCCACCTGGCCGGCCGGAAGGCGGGCGGCCTCGGTGAAGTACAGCACTCCGGCGGTCAGATACAGACCGCTGCCCACCGTGTAGACGAAGTTCGAGACGGCGAGGACGCGTCGGGGGCCGGAGTCCGGCAGCAATCGGGGCATGACGAGGCTCCGCGTTGGAGATCGGCGGTAAGGACCGGTCCAGCTTGTTGCATATTACTTGCAAGAGCAATAGCAATGCATCAACGGCGACAATGGCATCAATGGCATCGACGGAAGGGTGTTCCATGGGGAAGCGGAGACAGGGCGACGGTGTGACGCGGCGTCAGGCCCTCGCGCTCGGGGCGGCGGCCGCGGGGGCGGCGGCACTCGACCTGGAGTCGCCGGCGGCAGCCGCGGCCCGCTCCGAGGACTCAGCCGGAGCCGGGCGGGCGCGCGAGCGGTCGTTCGACGAGGGCACGGCGGTCGCCTCCCGGAACGGCAGGAGACAGGCCGTACGAGCCTCACCACCGTCGGCGCACCGGCCGCCCTCCGCCTCGTCCCGGACGTGAGGGCCCTCACCACCGGTCGTGACGACCTCGTGCACGTGCTCGTCGAGGTGACCGACCGCCGGGGCCGGCTCGTGCCCTACGCGACGCTCCAGGTGAACTTCGAGACAGCCGGTGCGGGTGAACTCGCCGCGGTCGGCAACGGCAACCCGCACAACGTCGACAGCTTCCGGCAGCCCCGCCGCCACACCTGGCACGGCCAGGCACTCGCCATCCTGCGCCCGGCGAAACACCCGGGCCGTCTCACCCTGACGGCGAAAGCCCCCGGCCTGCGCCCGGCGACCCTGCCCCTGCCGGTGACCCGCGGACAGTGACTTCGCGTACGACCTCTCCCGCACGGCTGACGCGGTGACAGTTCGCCACGTTCGGGGGAACCGGCGGCGCGCCGGTAACCCGGCTGGGCGGCCCGGATGGTGCGAGCCGGTGGCGTGACTGACGGTGGTTCATGTCGGAGGTCGGGTCATGACAGCTGATGGAGTATTGGCTGCCCGGCACCGGCGGAAGGATTCCGAGATGCGATCTGCCCGCATGATCCTGGCCACCGCGGCAGCGACGGCCGCCCTCGCCATCGCCGCTCCCGGCGCCCACGCCTACGGGGGCGACGAGGGCCGCGATGACTCTTCCTACAGCAAGAAGCAGGGCGACGACAGCAGCCACGACGAGGAGCGTGGCGGGGGCCACTCCGGTGGCGGCAAGCAAGAGTCGAGCGGAGACGACTGGGATTCGGAGGGGGACGACAGCGGTTTTGATTCCGGCTCCTCCAAGGACGACGAGCACGACAAGGGCGGCGGCTGGAGCAAGGAGAAGGACCACGACAAGCCGCGCGGCGGCATGCACACCGGAGGCGGCGCGCTGGCCACGCCGGGCGTGACCGCCGCCGGGCTGTCCGTCATGGCCGTGGCAGCCACCGGCATGTACGCGCTGCGCCGCCGCAAGGTCGCCGAACCGGCGGTCTGAGCGGAGTCCGATGTCCCAGGGCTACGGCCGCCGCCCGCGCACCTCGCGCTCGGCGGCCGGCTGCCCGCTCGCCCCCCCGACAGCCGCGCTGCCGTGTCCGAGTGAGGTGGTACCCATGGCAGCTGACCCGCCGTCCCCCGCCCGCACCCCCACCGTCACCGAGCCGGCCCCGGCCGGGCCGGGCTCCCGCTCCGGTGGGCGGCTCGTGTGGACCGCCGCGATCGCACTCCTGGCCGTCGCCCTGATCGGCGGCAGGCAGGGGCCGTCCGGCTCGCCCGACCCGCCCGACGCGGCGAGCGTCGCGGGCGCCCCCACCGCATCGGCGTCCTCGGACGCCCCCCGGTCGGACGAGCACCTGTCCCGCTCCAGACCGACGCGTCTGTCCATCCCGAAGATCTCGGTCGACGCCCCCTTCACGTCCCTCGCCATCGGCGACTCCGGCCGGCTCCAACCGCCGCCCGCCGACAACACCAACCTCGTGGGCTGGTACTCCGACGGAGTCTCGCCCGGGGAGGCGGGCACCGCGATCATCGCGGGCCATGTCGACACGGTGACCTCGGCCGCGGTCTTCGCGGAGCTGGGCGAGCTGGAGCCCGGCGACCACTTCACCGTGGAACGGGCGGACGGCACGAAACCGTCCTTCGTGGTCGACAGCGCGGAGACCTTCGCCAAGGACGAGTTCCCCAGTGAACGCGTCTACGCCGACACCCCCAGGCCGGAAGTGCGGCTCATCACCTGCGCCGGGGACTACGACCGCGCGGTCAAGGACTACACGGACAACCTTGTGGTCTTCGCCCATCTGGTCTGAGTCCGGGCGTGCGGTGACGTCGTCGTGGCGCACGCTCACTTCGGTGCCCCGGGAAATGCCGAACCAACTGATAGTCGAGGAAATCGAGGTGACAAGGCGGCCGGAATTCGACGCAACCATTCATCCGTTTCGGGTACGCGGATGAATTCCCGGAAATCGCGGGAACCGGCGCGGTGGGAATGCGGTCTTAGGATCCGCCGACGGCGAGGAACGCCTTCGCCGTCATGACCGAACAACCGAATGCACCGGGGGAACGAAAAACAATGGCCATCCGTATGCGCACCCGCAGGAACCTGCTCACCGCCGCCACCGTCACGGCGGCCCTGTCCCTGGCCGCCGTGACCCCGGCCCTCGCCGGGACCGGCGTCGGCCACCACACCCGGGCGGCGGCGGCCGCCACCGTGCAGGGCGACCCGCGCGACGTCAACCAGCGCGTCGCCGACTTCTACGGCGCCTACATCGACTCCGTCTGGGACAACGAGGACCCGGCGGCGGCCGCGAACGCCAAGGCCCTGCGCTCCTTCTACCTGTCCGCCGCCGCCCAGAAGAAGGTCGCCGCGTACGAGGCGAAGGAACACGCGGACGGCATCCTGTTCGCGCAGAACGTGCCGGTGAAGTGGAAGGTCGCCTACACCGGCTCGGGCGCCGGCCACGCGACCAGCAGGGTCACCCTCACCTGGGGCGACGGCTCCGACGCGCAGGTCACCCGCATCGACGTCCAGTCCGACCTGAGGACGAAGAAGATCACCGGCCTGAAGCAGGCCGGCTGACGCCCTCCTGCGCCAGTACCCGCCCTGGCGCGCATGCGATGCCGGGGCGGGTACCCGGCGCTACTGCTTCTGCCTCGCCCCGGTGGCCGCGTTCGTCGCCGTCCACGCCGCCGGTCTCGAACTCCGAGCGACCTGCTGGAGCAGAGTGAGGGCAAGACCGGCAAGGCCCACGAGGACCTGCCCAACGCTATCCGCGTGGACGAGGAGACGTGAGCCCGGTCGTGTCCGGGCCCCGTCAGTGGTTCTGGCCGCCGCCGGTCGAGCCGTAGCCGCCGGGGACGCCCGGCGGCATGTCGGCGTCGGCATCCGCCGCGCTGATGCGGCGGCGGGCCCGGACGTTCGACCGGCGTTCCGGGTACGGGTAGTCGAACGGACGCGAGGCCTCGCGCTCCCGGTCCGCCTCGGTCTGCTCCCGCGCGGCGCGCTCGGCCGCTTCCCTGTCGTCGTCGCGGTGGTCGCGATCGTTGTCGTTCATGCGCCGTCGAGTACCCGGGGCCCCGCGTCGGCAACGTCCGGCGTGTCGAACCACCGGCACGGGGCACTGAGAGACGATGGGAACACCGCGGAGAGCCACAGGCAGGGCCGGAGAGGCAGGGCTCCATGGAGCAGCGGGTCGCATCGCAAGCGACGGGCGGTAGCGTCCCGGCGGACCCCGACGTACGCCGGCGGATCCCGCGCACCGACGCCGTGCTGCGCGATCCGCGGCTGTCCGAGGCGGTGGCACGGCTGGGCGGGGCCGTGGTGAAGACGGCCGTGCGGCAGGCGCAGGAGCGGGCGCGGGCCGGTATCGTCCCGCCCGAGCGGGTGGCGGACGCGGCCGTCGCGCTGCTGCCGGGCACGGCGGGCGGGCTCCGCCCGGTGATCAACGCCACCGGGGTGCTGCTGCACACCAACCTCGGCCGGGCCGCGCTGTCGGCGGCGGCCCGGCAGGCGGTCGGGGAGGCCGCCGGCCCCACCGACGTCGAGCTGGACCTGGTGACGGGGTCGCGGGCCCGCCGGGGGCGCTCCGCCCTGCGCGCCCTGTGCGACCGGGTGCCGTCGGCCGGCGCCGCGCACGTCGTCAACAACGGTGCCGCCGCCCTGGTCCTGGTGGCCACCGCGCTCGCCGCCGGCAAGGAGATCGTCATCAGCCGTGGGGAGATGGTGGAGATCGGGGACGGCTTCCGGCTGCCCGACCTCCTGGTCTCCACCGGGGCCCGGCTCCGCGAGGTCGGCACGACCAACCGGACGACCGCCGCCGACTACGCCGCCGCGATCGGCCCCGGGACGGGATGCGTGCTGAAGGTGCACCCGTCCAACTTCCGCATCACCGGCTTCACCCGCGCCGCCGCCGTCGGTGAACTGGCGGCGCTGGGCGTCCCCGTGGTCGTCGACATCGGCTCCGGGCTGCTCGAGCCGCATCCGCTGCTGCCCGACGAGCCCGACGCCGAGACCCAGCTGCGCGACGGCGCAGCGCTCGTCACCGCGAGCGGCGACAAACTCCTCGGCGGACCGCAGTGCGGGCTGCTGCTCGGCGACGCGGAACTGGTCTCCACCCTCTCGCGGCACCCCCTGGCCCGCGCCCTGCGTGTCGACAAACTGACATTGGCCGCCCTGGAGGCCACGCTCACCGGCCCTCCGACGCCGACCGCCGTCGCGCTCGCCGCGGATCCCACACTGCTGCGGTCGCGCGCCGACCGGCTGGCCGCCGCGCTGAACGCGGACGGCATCGACGCACGGGCCGTCGAGAGCGCGGCGACGGTCGGCGGGGGCGGCGCGCCCGGCGTGGCCCTGCCCAGCGCCGCGCTGTCCCTGCCGGAGCGGTTCGCCGCGCTCCTGCGCACCGGCCGGGTCCCCGTGGTCGGGCGCCTGGAGGCCGGCCGCTGCCTGCTCGATCTGCGGGCGGTGCCGCCGGAGGACGACGAGCGCCTCGCCCACGCCGTCCGGTCGGTCGCGGGGAGGTAGCCGCCATGCGGGTGCTGGCCACCGCCGGGCACGTCGACCACGGCAAGTCGGCGCTGGTACGGGCGCTGACCGGGATGGAACCCGACCGCCTGGAGGAGGAGCGGCGCCGGGGACTCACCCTCGACCTCGGCTTCGTCTGGACCCGGCTCCTGCCGGACGGCGAGCACCTCGCCTTCGTGGACGTGCCGGGTCACGAGCGGTTCGTCGCGACCATGCTGGCCGGGGTCGGGCCCGTGCCCGCCGTTCTGTTCGTGGTGGCCGCCGACCAGGGCTGGCAGCCGCAGTCCCAGGAGCACCTGGCGATCCTGGACGCGCTCGGCGTGCGGCACGCCGTGCTCGCGGTGACCCGCAGCGACCTGGCGGACCCCGAGCCGGTGCGCGCCGAGGCCGTCGAGCGCATGGCCGCGACCTCGCTCGGCAAGGTGCCGTCCGTAGCGGTGAGCGCGGTCACCGGCGCCGGACTGGACGACCTGCGCGCCGAACTGGCCCGCCTGGCCGGAGCACTGCCCGTGCCGCCCGCCGACGCGGACGTACGGCTGTGGCTGGACCGCGCCTTCACCGTGCGCGGCCACGGCACCGTGGTGACGGGCACCCTCGGCGCGGGCACCCTCCGGGTGGGCGACCACCTCGTCACCGCGGACGGCACCGCCGAGCTGAGGGTGCGCGGTCTCCAGTGCCTGCACGAGGAACGCTCCGAGGTCAGCGGTGTGGCACGGGTGGCCGTCAAAGTGCACGGCCCCTCGGACGGTGCGCTCGGCCGCGGACAGGCGCTGCTGACCCCCGGCCGCTGGCTGACGACCGGCCTGGTGGACGCCCGGGTCGTCGGCGAGCCGGTCGACGACCTGCCCCGGACGGTCACCCTGCACATCGGTACGGCCGCCGCCCCCGTGACCGTCCGCCCGCTGGGCCCGGACACCGCCCGGCTCACCCTCGCCCGCCCCCTGCCCCTGCGGGTCGGCGACCGCGCGGTGCTGCGCGAGCCGGGCGGCGGCCGCACGCCGTGCGGGGTGACCGTGCTGGACGTACGGCCGCCACGGCTGGCCCGGCGGGGCGCCGGGCGGGCCCGGGCGGCGGCACTCGCGGCCATGACCGGCCGCCCGGACGGCGTGGCGGAGCTGCGCAGGCGCGGTCTGGTGCGCCGCTCGGACCTCCTCGCGATGGGCGTGCCGCCGCCCTCCGCGCCCGTCGCCGGGGACTGGCTGGCCGACGAGACGCACTGGACGGCACTGCGCGAGCGCCTGGCTGCGGAGGTGGCCCGGCACGCGGAGGCCCACCCCCTGGAGCCCGGCCTGCCCACCGAGGCGGCCCGCCACCTGCTGGGCCTGCCCGACCGGGCCCTCGTCGACGCCCTCGCCCGTACCCCCGGCGAGCCGCGGCTGACCAGCCGCCAGGGCCGCTTGTACGGCCCCGGCAGCACCCGCCCGACCCTGCCACCGCCGATCGCGGCGGCCGTCGACGCCGTACGCCACGACCTGGCCCGTACGCCCTTCCGCGCGCCCGAGGCCGACCGGCTGACGCGGCTGGGACTGAACCGCAGGGCGCTGGCTGCCGCCGTCTCGGCGGGTGCGCTGCTGAAGATCGCCGACGGCATCGTGCTGCTCCCCGGCGCGGACGAGCAGGCCGTGGCCGTCCTGCGCGGGCTGCCCCAGCCGTTCACGTTGAGCGAGGCCCGCCGGGCACTCGGCACCACCCGCCGGGTCGCCGTGCCGCTGCTGGAGTTCCTGGACACCCGGGGACACACCGAGCGGGTGGACGAGCAGCGCCGGCGTTGCCGCGACGCTCCGGGCAGCGGAGGCGGACGGGAATCGAACCCGCCTGCCCGAGATCCTCGGGCACCTCGGTTTTGAAGACCGGGAGGGCCACCAGGCACCCACACGCCTCCACCGACCGCCAGGCTAGTTCCCCAGGAGACCGGCATGACACCGACCCGCCAAGCAGCCGTCAGGCTCACGCAGTTCGCCCACGGCGGCGGCTGCGCCTGCAAGATCCCGCCGGGCGAGCTGGAGGACGTCGTCCGCGGTCTGACGGCACCCTCGCTCGCCGGGACCGACAGCCCGCTCCTGGTCGGGCTGGCCACCGGTGACGACGCGGCCGTCGTCACGCTTCCCGGGCAGGAGAACACGGCCGTGGTGTCCACCGCCGACTTCTTCACGCCCGTCGTCGACGACCCGTACGACTGGGGCCGCATCGCCGCCGCCAACGCTCTCTCGGACGTCTACGCGATGGGCGGCCGTCCGCTCGTCGCCGTGAACCTGCTGGCCTGGCCCCGCGACCGGCTGCCCTTCGACCTGGCCCGCGAGGTGCTGCGCGGCGGACTCGACGTGGCCACGGAGGCGGGCTGCCACGTCGGCGGCGGACACAGCGTCGACGACCCCGAACCCAAGTACGGCATGGCCGTCACCGGTCTCGCGGACCCCCGGCGGCTGCTGCGCAACGACGCCGGCCGTCCCGGCCTGCCCCTGTCGCTGACCAAGCCCCTCGGCCTGGGCGTACTGAACAACCGGCACAAGGCCACCGGCGAGCGGTTCGAGCAGGCGGTCGCCACCATGGTGGCGCTCAACCGGGACGCGTCCGCCGCCGGCGTGGCCGCCGGCGCCTCCTGCGCCACCGACGTCACCGGCTTCGGCTTCCTCGGCCATCTGCACAAGCTGGCCCGGGCGTCGGGCGTGACCGCCGTGGTGGACACCGCCGCCGTGCCCTACCTGGACGGCGCCCGGGAGGCCGTGCGCGACGGGTACGTCAGCGGCGGCACCCGGCGCAACCTGGAGTGGGTGGCGCCGTTCACGGACTTCGGGGACACGGACGCCGACACCCGGCTGCTGCTGGCCGACGCCCAGACCTCGGGCGGGCTGCTGGTGGCCGGGGAGGTGCCCGGAGCGCCGGTGGTCGGGGAGCTGGTGCCGCGCGGAACCCACTCGATCGTGCTCAGGTGATCACAGCTCCGTGCCCGTCCGCTCGTCGATGCCCGCCCGCGCCCGGTAGACCCGCACCAGCTCCACCGCGGCCGGGCCCCGGGGGCGGCGACCCGGCCGGATGTCGACGGCGAACGCCTTCGTCTCCTGGATGTGGGTGTTGGGGTCGAGGGACAGATGCACCAGTTCGTTGGCCGCGTCGCCGGTGCTGTAGCCGTTCGGCCCCCAGTGGTAGGGCAGCCCCACCTGGTGCAGGGTGCGCCCGTGCACGGTCAGCGGCGGAACCCGGTCGGTGACCAGTACCCGCGCCTCGATGACGGCCCGCGCGCTGACGATCGTCGCCCAGCCGGTGTGCTCCAGCCCGCGTTCGGCGGCGAGTTCCGGGGACACCTCGCAGAAGAACTCCGGCTGGAGCTCCGCCAGGTACGGCTGCCAGCGGGACATGCCGCCCGCCGTGTGGTGCTCGGTGAGCCGGTAGGTCGTGGCGACGTAGGGGAACACCTCCGAGCCGGGCTCGTTGCCGCTGGGCTGGTAGCGGTTGTCCGGGTGCGGCGGCAGCAACTGCCGTACGGGGTTGCGCTGCCGGCCGTACAGCAGGTTGGGGAACGGCGAGTCCTGCGGTTCGTAGTGCGTCGGCAGCGGGCCGTCGGTCAGCCCGGACGGCGCGTACAGCCAGGCCTTGCCGTCGGCCTGCATGATGAACGCGTCCGTGCCCGACAGTGCCTCGGGGCCCTCCGCGTCCGGCGGCGGCCGGTGGCCGGGGGACTTGTCCTTCTTGAAGTCGGGGACGTCGTGGCCGGTCCACTGCCCCTGGTCCGCGTCCCACCACACCAGCGCCTTGCGCTCGCTCCAGGGCTTGCCGTCCGGGTCCGCCGAGGCACGGTTGTACAGGATGCGCCGGTTGGCCGGCCAGGCCCAGGCCCACTGGGCCGCGACCCAGTCCTGCTCCTGGCCCGGTGTGCGGCGGGCGGCCTGGTTGACGCCGTCGGCGTACACCCCGCAGTAGATCCAGCAGCCGCATGCGGTGGAGCCGTCGGGCTTCAGCTGCTCGTACGACGACAGGGGGTTGCCGTCGCCGTCATGGCCGTTGATCTCGGCGAGGACGGCTTCCGCGTCCGGCTCGGCCTGAAAGCCCTTGGTGGGGTAGTCCCAGGTCAGGTCGAGCACGGGCCGGTCCATCTCGTCGGTGGACCCGGCGAGCTTCTCCCGGATGATCCGCCCGAGATGGTAGGTGAACCACAGATCGCTGCGCGCCTCGCCGGCCGGCTCGACGGCCTGGTGGTGCCACTGGAGCAGCCGCTGGGTGTTGGTGAAGCTGCCGGCCTTCTCCGTGTGCGCGGCGGCGGGCAGGAAGAACACCTCGGTGCGGATGTCCTCGGTGCGCAGCTCGCCCGTCTCGATCTCCGGCCCGTCCTTCCACCAGGTGGCCGACTCGATGAGGGAGAAGTCCCGGACGACGAGCCAGTCCAGGTTGGCCATGCCCAGCCGCTGAAGTTTGGAGTTGGCCGAGCCGACGGTCGGGTTCTCACCCATGAGGAAGTACCCCTTGCAGGTGCCCTCCAGCTGGGCCATGACGGTGTCGTAGGTGGCGTGGGAGCCCGTCAGGCGCGGCAGGTAGTCGAAGCAGAAGTCGTTGTCCGGGGTCGCGGCGTCGCCCCAGTACGCCTTGAGCAGGCTCACCAGGTAGGAGCGCATGTTGCCCCAGTAACCCTTGGGCGCCGCGTCCGCCCGCACGAAGGCGTCCAGGTCCTGGTTCTGGTGGGCATGCGGCATCGGGATGTAGCCGGGGAGCAGGTTGAACAGGGTGGGGATGTCCGTCGACCCCTGGATGGAGGCGTGCCCGCGCAGCGCGAGGATGCCGCCGCCCGGCCGGCCGATGTTGCCGAGCAGGCTCTGCAGCACGGAGGCCGCGCGGATGTACTGGACGCCCACCGTGTGCTGGGTCCAGCCGACCGCGTAGGCGAAGGCCGTGGTCCGGTCCCGTCCGGAGTTCTCCGTGACGAGCTCGCACATCCGGCGGAAGACGTCCTGCGGCACCCCGCAGATCCGCTCGACCATCTCCGGCGTGTAGCGGGCGTAGTGCCGCCTGAGCACCTGGAAGACGCAGCGCGGGTCGGTCAGCGACTCGTCCCGCTCCGGCTCGCCCTCGCCGATCGCCGCGCCGCCCGCGCCGTGCGCCTCGCCGCGCGCGGCCTTGCTCACCGAGCTGCCGCCGCCGGTGCGCTCGTCGTAGTGCTGGTCGCGCTGGCCCGCGGCGGCCTCCACGTCCAGGCCCTCGTACTGCCAGCTGTGGTTGTCGTAGCTGCGGGTGTCGGTGTCGAGGCCGGAGAAGATCCCGTCCAGGTCCTCGGTGTCCCGGAAGTCCTCGCGCAGGATCACCGGCGCGTTGGTGTAGGCCACGACGTAGTCACGGAAGTACTTGTCGTTGCTCAGGACGTAGTTGATGATCCCGCCGAGGAAGGCGATGTCCGTGCCCGCGCGCAGCGGCACGTGCAGGTCGGCCAGCGCGCTGGTGCGGGTGAAGCGCGGGTCGACGTGGATCACCTTCGCGCCGCGGGCCTTCGCCTCCATCACCCACTGGAACCCGACCGGATGGCACTCGGCCATGTTCGAGCCCTGGATGACGATGCAGTCGGAGTTCTGGAGGTCCTGCTGGAAGGTGGTCGCGCCGCCGCGACCGAACGAGGTTCCCAGACCGGGAACGGTGGAGGAGTGTCAAACGCGGGCCTGGTTCTCGATCTGGATCGCCCCGAGCGCCGTGAACAGCTTCTTGATCAGGTAGTTCTCTTCGTTGTCCAGCGTCGCTCCGCCCAGGCTGGCGATGCCGAGGGTGCGTCGCGTGCGGGTCTCGTCGACCTCCCACTGCCAGCCGGCGCGCCGGGCCGCGATCACCCGGTCGGCGATCATGTGCATGGCCGTGTCGAGGTCGAGCCGCTCCCAGTCGGTGCCGTGCGGACGCCGGTAGAGCACCTGGTGCTCACGGGCGTCACCGGTGGTCAGCTGGAGGCTCGCGGAGCCCTTCGGGCACAGCCGCCCCCGCGAGATGGGGGAGTCGGGGTCGCCCTCGATCTGGGTGACCCGGCCGTCCTGGACGTACACGTTCTGGCCGCAGCCCACCGCGCAGTACGGGCACACCGACTTCACCACCCGGTCGGCGGTGGCGACCCGCGGGGTGAGGCGCGCACTGGTCCCGCTCTTGGCCGCCGAACCCCGGCCCAGCGGGTCCGTCCCCGTGAGCTGGCGGTAGACCGGCCAGGAGTCGATCCAGGTGCGTACGCCCATGCCCTGCGCCCTTTCGGTGCCGGTGCCGCGGTCGGCTGCTCCCGCTCCTCCTGCGGACATTGTCCCGCCGCGGGGCCGACCCGGCATCCGCGACCAGGTACCCGGAGGGCCACCGCCGAAACGACAGTCGTCAGCGGGACCGGGCCGCCAGCCGCTCCCGCTGCGGTACGACCGTGTACCTGGGGTCCTGCGCGGAGGCCACCCCGGCGTGGAAGACGCCGAACCGCAGCGCGGCGGAACCCGTCAGCAGGGCGGCGCCCGCCGCCACCGCAAGACGCCGGTCCCGGTACCGTCCCGCGCAGGCCGCGAGCGCGGCCCCGCCCGCCGCCAGCAGCTCCGCCGTCCGCAGCAACACCCGCGCCCTGCCCTCCTCGTACGGCTCGGCCACCAGGCCCATGCGCCGCTTCATCGCCCGGAAGGCGCCCAGCTCCAGCGCGGCCCCGAGGACCGCCAGGCGGCGCGCGGGCCCCGCCTGGTCCGCCGGGGAGCAGACCAGGGCAAGCCCGGCCGCCGCACTCGCTCCCGAACCCGCGAAGACGAACGGCAGCTGCCTGAAGCCCTCGTGCCAGGACGGCACGGCGGTGTCCGCGATCAGCACGGCGGTGTACGTGGCGACCGCCGGACCGAGGGCGGCGGACGCCGCCGTCGCGGCGGAACCCACGAGCCGGTAGCGGCCCGCGACATCGGTGGCCGCCGCGACCGCCGTGAGCGGCGCGTAGCCGGCCAGCAGCCACGACCCCACACTCATCGGCGAGGTGGGCTTGAGGACGCGCAGCATGTTCAGGAACCGGGTGGGCCGCCCCAGGTCGTGGACGAGCGCACCCAGCGAGAGCGTGATGGCGCCGACCGCGCCCAGCTTCGCCGACCGGGCGAGCGCGGGCCGCCCGGTGGCCTGCGCCCCGGCGGCGAGCAGCGAGGAGGACCCCGCGAGCCCGCCGAGGTAGAGGTATCCGGCGATGTCGAGGGGTTTCCACGTCGGCTCGTGCAGGATCGGCCGGCCGTAGTACGACGAGAACTCGGCGTCCGGCACCATGGGCTGCTCGCCGCGTCCGCCGCGTCCCCGGCGCCGCCGGCGCCGTCCGGCCTGGGCCCCCGGCGCGGCCTCCCGCTCGGGCCGCGCCCCCTCCACGCCGCCGCGGGTGACGTCCGAACCGGTCATCGCGGCCTCCTGACGAAGCTGACGGCGGTCATCGCCACGAGCGATACGGCGGCCGCCGCGGCATGCCGCCACATCGCGGGCAGGTCCCGGGTGGTGACCACCGGGTCCGGTGGCAGACCGTAGACCTCCGGCTCGTCCAGCAGCAGGAAGAACGCCCCGTCGCCGCCGACGCCGTCCTCCGGGCTCTCGCCGTACAGCCGGGCGTCGCTCACCCCGGCCGCGTGCAGCTGCGCCACACGGCCCGCCGCCCGCTCGCGCAGCTCGTCCAGCGGGCCGAACTGGATGGAGTCGGTCGGACACGCCTTGGCGCAGGCCGGTTCCATGCCGGCGCCGAGCCGGTCGTAGCACAGGGTGCACTTCCAGGCGCGTCCGTCACCCTTCCGCTGGTCGATGACGCCGTACGGGCAGGCCGGTACGCAGTACCCGCAGCCGTTGCAGATGTCCTCCTGGACGACCACCGTCCCGAACTCGGTCCGGAACAGCGAGCCGGTGGGGCACACGTCGAGGCAGGCCGCGTGCGTGCAGTGCTTGCAGACGTCCGAGGACATCAGCCAGCGCAGCTCGGTCCGCCCGTCGGGGGCCACGGGGGCGATCGTCCCGGCCGGTGCGCCGAGACCGCGCGCCGCCTCGAAGACGTCGACGCCCTCCTGGGCGGCCGCGGACTCCGGGCCGACCGGAAGCCTGCGCTGCTCGATGAAGGCCACATGCCGCCAGGTGTCCGCGCCGAGGCCCTGGGTGTTGTCGTACGACATGCCCGTCAGCTCCAGGCCGTCCTCGGGCACGGCGTTCCACTCCTTGCAGGCCACCTCGCACGCCTTGCAGCCGATGCAGACGGAGGTGTCCGTGAAGAACCCCACGCGCGGCGGGGCGTCGGCGTACCCGGCGGCACCGGCCACGTCCGGCTGCGGTCCGTACCACTGGTTGTCCCGGTCCATTCGGAACCTCCTCGCTCGCGGCTCGGCACGGCGAAGTCCCGCCCCTCACCCGGAGCGCTCCCTTCCGAGCCTGGCACGGGTGCCCGTCCGCCGCTCGCCCGAAACGGCGCCGGGACCCGGCCGGGACCGGCGGCTCACTCCTCGTCGGGCTCTGCGGGCGTCGTGCGGCAGTGGATCCCGTAGCGGTCGAGGGCCAGCCTCAGTTCGGTGTGTATCGGCTCCGGCAGGATGCCGCCCTGCCCGAAGTCCAGGATGTGATCGGCGACGGTGCGCAGTTTCGTGTTCGTGCGCTGCGAGACGTCCCTGAGGACGCGCCAGCCTTCCTCCGGGGCGATCCGGGCCACGGCCACCACCACGCCGATCGCCTGGTCGATGACGGCGTGCGAGGTGACGGCCTGCCTGAGCTGCGCGCTCTCCTCCGCCAGCCGCTCGTACTCCATGGCGAGGTCCGTCGAGGACAGCAATGCAAGGGGACGGTGCCTGGAAATCGTGAAGAACGCCATGATGTCCCCCTTCTGTGGTGCGAGCAGCCGGGGCTTCTGCTGCCCTTGAAGCGCCGCTTCACGCGAGCGCGCGCATGTGCGCTTCGTCTCGCCCGACGCCCGTCTGGTCTACTGGGTGAGCGGCCGGGCGGTGTGGAACGAGGGCGGGGTAACGGGGGCTCATGAGCGCTGCGGGCATGCCCGGGGAACGGCACGCGGGGCCGGTGCCGGCCGGCCGGGACGCGCAGATCGCCGTGATCGAGTCGGCCCTGGCGGACATCGCGGTCGCCGGTACGTGGGTCGTGCTGCGGGGCGATCCCGGGATGGGGAAGACCGCGCTGCTGAAGGCGGCCGAGGCCGCGGCCCGACGCGCCGGTCTGCGCGTGCTGCGGATGACCGGCGCCGAGGCGGAGTCGGGCCTGCCGTTCGCCGCCCTGCACCAGGTGCTCTGGCCGCTGCTCGACGACACCGAGGCCCTGCCGGAGGACCAACGGCACGCCGTGGAGAGCGCATTGGGCGTACGGGACGGCACACCGCCGCAGGGCCGCACGGTGGCCGACGGCGCCCTCACCCTGCTCGCCCGGGCCGCCGCGCGCCGACCCGTCGCCCTGCTCCTGGACGACATCCAGTGGGCCGACCCGTCCAGCCTCGCGGTGTTCGACCACGTCCGGCGGCACCTGGCCCCGCTGCCCGTCGTCGTCATCGGCGCGACCCGGCCCACCGGAGCCGCGGCCCGGCACAGCGGTGACGGCGCCGGCGGACCGCCCGGCCGGGTGATCGACCTGATGCCCTTGGCCGAGCGGGACGCCGAGCGGCTGCTGCGCACCCTCCACCCGGACCTGCCCGAGGAGACGCGCCGCCGGGTCCTGCGCACGGCCGGCGGCAACCCGCTCGCGCTGCACGAGCTGCCGAGCCCGGGGACGACCGGGATCGCCGAACTGTTCGACGAACTACCGCTGGGTGAACGTCTCGGACGCCTCTACGAGGACCGGCTGCGGGCTCTTCCGGACGGCGCCCGGCACCTGCTGCTGGTGGCTGCCCTCGGTGGAACGTTCACGCAACACCTGTCGCTGCTACGGGACTTGACGGCGCGCGATGCGCTTGCGCCCTGGACGGAGACCTGGGCGCACATCGAGGCCTCCGGGCTGGCCCACGCCGATCCGCGGGCCGGCCACCTGGTGTTCCACCATCCACTGGTGCGCGCCTGCCTGCTGCACACCGCCACACCGGCCGAGCACCGCGCGGCACACCGGCTGCTCGCCGACGCCCTCCCCGCCGACAGCACCCGGCGGCTCACCCACCTGGCGGCCGCCGCCGTCGGCCCCGACGGCGAACTGGCCGGGCTGCTGCACGCGGAGGCCGGCCGCACGGCCGCGCACGGCGCCGACACCGAGGCGGCGGCCCTGATGGCGCGGGCGGCCGGCCTGAGCCCGGACCCGGCGAGCCGAGTCTCGCGCCTCGTCGCCGCGGCCGCCATGGCCGCTCGGGGCGGACGGCCTCGCGCGGCGTCGGATCTCGCCGCCGAGGCCGAGACCGAGGCCCGCCCGGGACGGCCCGAGCCCACCGCCGCGCACGCCTTCGCCGTCGCCTGCGCCCGCCTCCAGCTCGACGGCGATCCGACGCCCGCCGTCGAACTGCTGCCCGGCGCCCTCGACCACCCTGTCGCGTCGGGGGCCGGGGAGCCGCGCGCCGGGCTGCGCGAACCGATGCTGTTGCTGCTCATCGTCGTCGCCGTCCACACCGGCGACGAGCGGGCGTGGGCCGCCGCCGAACACCACATGACGGGCGCCTCCGAGCCGGCGGCGCTGTGTTTGCGGGCCTGGTCGGGGCCGTACCGCGACGAGAGCGACCTGCCGGACCGGCTGCGCGAGGCGGTCGCCGCCCTGCCCGAGGACGGGGCGAGCGCCGCGGCCCGGCTCCTGCTGTGGACGGCCGCCGCCCTCGACGTCGTCGGCGAGCACCGCGCGCTGTGGCGCCGCTTCGAACCCCACCAGGCGTACGCCCTCCAGGCCTTCGTCGACGTCCTGCGCGCACACGACGACTTCCTGCGCGGCCGCTGGGAGGCCTCGCTCACCGTCTCCCGCCGGGGCGCCGAGACCTCCGCAGCCCACGGCCATGCCTTCGACGAGATGCTGTTCCTGCTGAACGTCGCCCAGGTGCTCGCCGCCCGCGGGGACCGCGCCGGTCTCGCCGCGCTGGAACCGACCCTCGGGACCATGGCGCGGGAGCGGCGGATGCGTCGCGTCACCGAGCGGCTGCGGGCGCTGGAGATGCTGTGCGCGCTCGGTCACGGCCGGACCGAGGAGGCCTGGCGGTACGCGCGGCGCCTGACCTCGCCCGGCACCGTCCCCTCCCGCACCCCCTGGTTCCACCTGTCGCTGCTCGACTGGGTGCAGGCCGCCGTCGACAGCGGGCGCCCGGAGGAGGCCCGGCGGCACCTGCGGGCGGTCCGGGAATCCGGAATCGCCCGTGTCTCGGACCACCACGGTTTCCTGGTGGCCGTCGCGGAGGCCCTCGCGGCCGCGGACGAGGACGCGGACGGGATGTTCGAGGCCGTGTACGCCCACCCGGGCGCCGGTGGTCGGCCCTTCCCGCTCGCCCGGGCCCGCCTCGCCCATGGCGGACGGCTCCTCCGCGGCGGCCGGGGCGAGGCCGCCACCGGCCACTTCCGCGCCGCGCTCACCGCCTTCACCCGCCTCGGCGCCACCCCCTGGGCCGAACGGGCCGCCCGCACCCTCGACGGGCCGGACACGGGCAGCGGGGCACCGGATGACGCCTGCGTACCGCATCCGCTGCTGTCCGCGCAGGAACTGCGGATCGCCGAACTCGCGGCCCAGGGGCTGACCAACCGCCAGATCGGCGAGCGGCTCGGACTGTCACCACGTACCGTCGGCGGCCACCTCTACAAGATCTTCCCCAAGCTCGGCATCACGACCCGCGGCGGAGTGGCCCGAGCCCTGGCGGAGACCCGGCACCGACCCCGTCCTCCGGCAGGGCCCGTGCCAGGGCGGCCCGTGAGGTGATCCCCAGTTTCGGGAAGATGCGGTACAGGTGCGCCCCGACCGTCCGGGGCGACAGCCGCAGCACGGCACCGACCTCCTTGTTCGTCAGCCCGGTGGCGACGAGACGGGCGATGCGCAGCTCCTGCGCCGTGAGCGGACCGGAGCCCAGCGAGTCGGTGTCCCCGAGGGCGCCGAGCGCGGCCCGGCACTGCTCCTCCCAGGGACCGGCACCCAGATCCCGGAAGGCGCGGCACGCGGCGCGCAGCCGGTCGTCCGCCTCCGCACGCCGGCCCAGACGGCGGAGCCGGGAGCCGTCCGCCAGCCGCAGCCGTGCCAGGTCGAACACCCACTGGCCGGCGCCCGGCACGGCATGAGCCGCCGCGTAGGCCGCGTCCGCCGCGGCGTCCTCCGTCGTGAGCGCGGTCGCCGCGGCCAGCAGGAACGCGTGGTGCGCGGAGATCGCGTCCATCCGGGCCGCCCGCCCGGCCGCGACGTGCGCCAGCGCCTCGGCCCGCCGCCCGCAGCGCAGGCTCGCGGCCACGAAGTCGAAGAACGGCAGGTGGAACCAGGGCAGGCCGTGCGGAAGGTCGCCCGGGGCCATCAGACGGCGCAGCCGGGTGTACGCCTCCTCGTACCGCCCGTGGGCCAGGGCGACGAGGGCGTCGAGGTGGTCCAGACGGTCCGTGACGAACCGCATCCGCGCCTTGGCCGCCGCCGGTTCGATCCGCGCCCGCGCCTCCGCCAGGCCCCGCTCGTCCCCGCGGCCGGCCAGGAAGTGCGCGTAATAGTGGCGGAAGAGTAGCGCGTTGGTGTGGTAGCCCAGTTCCTCCGCGGTCTCGGCCTCCCGCAGACAGTCCTGCGCCGCCTCCCAACGGCCCCGCAGGAACCCCTGATAACACCTCGCCTTCGCCAGGGAGCCCTGGGTGGCGTAGGCGTGCTCCCCGGCGAGGAGCCGCCACAGGGCCGTGTCGGCACCGTCGACCGCGGCGGCTGTCCACAGCAGCAGCCAGGCGCCGCCCGTCTGCCGTCGCGCCGCCGACCGCGCCACCAGCGCCCGCAGTTCCGCCTCCGCCCCGTGCGCCGTGCGCGGCGGGTCCGCCCACGCGCGCAGACACAGCCGGGCGGCGGGGGAGACGTGCGCACGGTGCCGCCGCAGCGTCTCCCACCCCCTCGGGTCGCCCGTGTACGCGGCGGCCAGCAGCAGCTTGAAGACCATCTGCTCCACGAGGTCGCCGAAGACCGGGGCGCCGGGGGCGGTCAGCGCGGCCAGGGCCCGGGGCAGCAGCGAGAACGAGGAGTCGAAGTCGACATGGTGACTCTGGTCGACGTACACGACCGCGTACGCGAACAGCGGGGCGACGTCCTCGGGTACCGGTCCCCGCCGCAGCTCCCGCACCAGTCGCGCCGCGTACGCCAGCCGCCCGCCCCGGGCGGACATCACCGCCGCCCAGGTCAGCCGCCGCGCCCGCTGTGCGGGGTCGGCGCTCAGGGCCGCCGCGCGGTCCAGCAGCAGCGCGCCCTCCGCGTCGCCGCCGCGCAGCGCGATCCGGGTCCCCGCCTCCTGCAACCGGGCGGCGAGCCGTTCGTCCGGCTCCTCGGCGGCCGAGGCCTCGTGCAGCAGCCGGCGCGGGTCGTCCTCGGCGAGCCGCTCGGCCAGCGCCCGGTGGGCGGACCGGCGTTCCGCGTCCGAGGCGGCGGCGATCACGGCGCTGCGCACCAGGGGATGCCGGAAGACCAGCCGCCCGGTGTGGTCCAGCCGGGCCAGACCGCTGCCCTCGATGTGGCCGAGCGTCCGCTCCGCACCGCCCCGGCCGCCGGGCACGGCCTCCTGGACGACGCCGCTGCCCTCCAGCGCGCCGAGCAGCAGGACCCGCGCCGCGTCCGCGGGCAGCGAGCGCAGCCGTCGCACGTACTCCGCCTCCAGCCGCCGACCGAGCGGAAGGCGTTCCGGGAGCGGTACGACGCCCCTGCGGTGCTCGGCGGCCAACTGGCCGGGCAGCTCCGCCAGGGCCAGCGGATTGCCGGCCGCCTCGTCCATCACCCGCTCGGCCGTCGCCGACGTCAGCCCCGGATGCCAGCGCCGCAACAGCACGCACGACTCCTCGCGCGACAGCGCCTCGACGTCCACCGGATGGACGGGCCGGCCCTCCAGCGCTTGGCCGTCGGGACGGCCGGCGCACACCATGACCGCACGCAGGTCCGTGATCCGCTGGTGCAGGAAGAGCAGGACGGCGGCACTGGAGGCGTCCACCCAGTGCAGGTCGTCGACGAGGATCAGCACCGGGCGGCGGCGCGCCTCCTGAGCGAGCAGGGCCAGCACGGACGCGCCGACCATGAAACCGCCGGAGGGCAGCCGGTCCCGCAGCCCCAGCGCCCGCTCCAGCGCGTGCCGTTGCTGCCGGGGCAGCGTCCGCGAGTCCTCCAGCAGCGGCCCCAGCACCTGGTGCAGGACCCCGAACGCGATGCCGGCGTCCGCCTCCTCGGCCCCGGCCCGCAGGACGGTGAACCCCTGCTCGGCGGCGCGCGCGGCCGTCCAGTCCAGCAGCGAGGTCTTCCCGATGCCGGCGTCGCCGCGCAGTACGGTCGCCGAGCCGCCCGCCCCGGACCGCGCACCGGCCAAGGACCGCTCCAGAGCCGCCCGTTCACGACGCCTGCCGACGAGGGCCGTGTCGCCGTGTCCTCGTCCCACGGTGCCCCTCCTTCGTCCCCGTGCCATCGTGGCACCGCCGCGTTGCCCGAGCGTGCACAGCTCTTGCCTGTGCCCGCAGGGATGGCCGGAGCGCCGCCTCGCCGGTCCGGTGCCGCCGCAGGATGGACGCCGTACGAACGCGTCGACCAGGGGGCCGTATGAGCCTGACACCCGCATCCGCCCACAGCTTCGGCTTCCTGCACGTGTCCACGGTGCGGGGTACGGCACAGTCCTACGTCCACGATCCCGGCGCCGCCGCCGACGCGTCGCTGCTGCTGGGCCTGTACGCCTCCGGCCGGGCGACCCTCGTCCGCCGGGGGAGCGCGGAGCCCTGCGGGCCCGACGAC
This sequence comes from Streptomyces sp. NPDC054834, assembly GCF_053611185.1. Classification (NCBI taxonomy): domain Bacteria; kingdom Bacillati; phylum Actinomycetota; class Actinomycetes; order Kitasatosporales; family Streptomycetaceae; genus Streptomyces; species Streptomyces sp. NPDC054834. Next base: position 79,096 of record NZ_JBSGZV010000042.1, read on the forward strand.
CTCTTCCTCTGCGACGCGGCGGAGCCCTTCGCGCTGCACGCGCCCGACGACGTCACCCTGCACCTGGTGCGGATACCGCGGTACGCCCTCACCCTGACCGACGCCCAGGCCGGCGCCCTGAGCGGCCGGGCCCCGTTCGCCGGGGGCTCGGTGGCGCCGCTGCTGGGCTCCCTGGTGCGGGAGGTCGCCGGGGCGACGGAGACCTACTCCGCCCGGACGGCCCTCCATCTGGCCGGAACCGTCGCCGAGTTGGTCGCGCTGCTCGCCGTCGAGGACGCGGACGCCGGGCCCCGGGACCGCGGCGAGGGGCGCGACAGCCTGGTCCGGCACCTGCGTGCCCACGTCGACGCGCGCCTGTGGGACCGGGAACTGACACCGGGGGCCCTCGCCACCGCCCAGCACATCTCGATCCGCTACCTGCACAAGCTCTTCGAGGACCACGGCAGCACGGTGGGCCGCTGGATCCAGCACCGCCGCCTGGAGGAGGCGCGGCGCGAACTGGCCCGCCCCGGGCGGAGCGACACCACGGTCTCCGCGGTCGCCCGACGCTGGGGCTTCGCCAGCGCCACCCACTTCAGCCGCAGCTTCCGTGCGGCGTACGGCGTCTCACCCAGCGCCTGGCGCGACGCCCGGCTCCGGCCGGCCCGGGGCTCCGGGAGGAAGGACGGCTGACCGGAGGGCGCTTCGTCGGGACGGCCGGCCAAAGGGGACTTCAGGAGGGCCGGGTGGCCCGGGCGGAGCCGCCGGGCTGTCGTGACCCGGCCGTGGTGATCGGGCCGGGGGTGTCCTCGCTGCCGGGGCGCTGTCGGCGGGCCGACTGGCCGTGCCGGCCCCGGTCGAGGCCGGCCCGGGGCTCCGGGAGGAAGGACGGCTGACCGGAGGGCGCTTCGTCCGGGACGGCCGGCCAGGGGGGACTTCAGGAGGGCCGGGTGGCCCAGGCGGAGCCGCCGGGCTGTCGTGACCCGGCCGTCGTGACCGGGCCGGGGGCGTCCTCGCTGCCCGGGGCGCTGTCGGCGGGCCGGCCGCCCGTGTAGGCCCCGGTCGCCGGTGTGTCCGCCAGCCGGAGCCACTGCTGGGGCGCGTGCCCGTGGACGGCCTTGAAGGCGCGGCTGAAGTGCGCCGCGCTGCCGAAGCCCCAGCGGGCGGCCACCACGGAGACGGACGGGCTCACCCGGCCGCGCCGGGCCAGCTCCCGCGCGCACTCCTCGACCCGGCGCCGCTGGATCAGCCGCCCGACGGTGATCCCCTCGCCCTGGAAGAGGCGGTGCAGATAGCGGACGGAGATGAGATGTGCCGCGGCGATGCGCTCCGCGGACAGTTCGGGGTCCTCCAGATGCCGGTCGATGTACTCACGGATCCCGGTGACCAGCCGGTCCCGTCCCGTCTCCGCGGGCCGGTCCGCCTGCTCGGCGAGCTCGTCGGCCAGGGCCGCCACCAGCTCCGTGACGATCCCCCCGAGCCGTTCGCCCACCGCGGGCGGGACGCGGGGAGCCGACTGCTCCAGATGCGGCAGCACGGTGGCCAGCAGCGCGGCCATACCGCCCGCCGGCGTCAGGGCGCGGGCGGTCACGGACCGCAGGTGGGCCACCGGCACGTGCAGGGCGTGGGCCGGCAGGCGGAGGACGAGCACCCGGGCCCGGTCCCGCTGTTCGACCGAGAAGGCCCGGCGCAGGTCGATCAGGGCCGGCTGCCCGCTCTCGACGCAGGCGCCCCGCCCGTCCTGCGCGAGCCGCACGGTCCCGTGCAGGGGGATCACCAGGGCGACGGCGTCTCCGGCGTCTCGCGCGATCGAGCGCGCGCCACGGGTCAGGCGCAGCGCTCCGGTCTCCCAGGCGAGCATCCGTACGTAACCGAGGTGGTGCCCCGTCACGCGGCCCCGTGCGGGCCCGTCCCCCAGGCTGTGCTCGACGACCGGTGCGAGCCAGCGCGAAACGGCGGCGGCCACCTCGCGGGACGCTCCGGTGCCCGGCGCCGCGGCCGTCTCGGTTCGAGCGCTCACTTCGGCTCCCTTCAGCCGTCCAGGATCGCGGTGCGCGGGCGTGCGAGGGGGGACGGTCGCCCCTGTCCACGGCCCGTGAGAACGATTCTTCGGCGGTGACCGTGAGAGGCGGTAGGTCATATGACTGCACATCCCTGACCGGGCGCATGAAGTGTGCACGCAGCGACACGGATGAGTACGGTGGCCCCCGCCCGCTTCCGGCGAAGCGCCCCTAGGGTGGCGAACGGCCCATGGTTCGCCCCTCAGGCAGGAGTTCCCGTGGAAGAAGACGTGCCGGCCGTCCGGGCGACGCCCGTCCTCGAAAGACGGGCACGCGACTTCGTCGCCGAGTACACCTGCCCCACGCCGGTGACCGCCGACGCGACGGCCTCCCGGGCGCGTATGGCGGCCCTGTGGAACGGCGGCGGCCGTGACGAGCCCGACCTCGAGGAGGAGTGGCTGGCCTTGCCGGGCGGCGACGGCAACCGCATCCGGGTACGGATCCTGCGCCCGGCCGGCGCCGACGAGCCGCTGCCCGTGGTGCTGTACCTGCACGGGTTGGGCTGGATGCTCACCGACGCCTACGCGCACCGGAAACTGGTCGCCGACCTCGTGCTGGGCGCGGACGCCGCGGTGGTCGTCCCCGAGTACGACGTGCCGCGGGATGCCTGCCACCCGGGCGCCGTCGAGCGGGCGTACACCGTCGCCCGGTGGATCGCCCGGCACGGCGGCGAATGCCGGCTTGACGGGAGCCGGATGGCCGTCGTGGGCGTGAGCGCGGGCGCCCAGCACGCGGCCGCCGTCACCCTCGTGGCGCGGGAGCGCGGCGGGCCGGGCCTGCGCCACCAGGTGCTGGTCTGCCCGGTGACCGACGCGGCCATGAACACCCCGTCCTACCGGCAGTTCGCGGACGGCTACTTCCTGGGGCGTGCCGCCATGTGCGGCTACTGGCAGCAGTACGCCCCGGACCCGCTGACCCGCACGCACGACACCGTCTCCCCGCTGCGCGCGGCCGTCCGCCGGCTGCGGGGGCTGCCGCCGGCGCTCGTCCTCACCGCGGAGGCCGATGTGCTGCGCGACGAGGGTGAGGCGTACGCGGCACGGCTGAGGGAGGCGGACGTCCCGGTCGTGTCCGTCCGCTACCACGGCACGATCCACGGATTTGTCCTGTTCGACCTGCTGCGCGGCACACTCGCGTCCAGAGCGGCCCGCATCCAGGTGACGGACACGCTGCACGCCGCCCTGCACACGGCCTGAACCACTGCGGGAAAACCCGCACGAGTACCCCGCTCTCCGCTGCCCATGCCTGCCGTTCGTTCATGGGCCTCCCGGCAGCGGGAACATGGCCGGAAGCTTTGTCGGCGGTCGTGCGCCTGGGTTAGCCTGCGACGTATTTTCACTCCGTGGACACATCCGTGAACTGCGGAAACGCGTGTACGAACGGCCGGGCCGCAGAGCGTTCCCGGTACGGTTCCGAGCCTTCGACCGGGGGCTCTGGGGAGCGGAACGAGGGGACGCATGGCCGGCAAGGCGACCGAGGTGACCGAGGCGGTTCCGGGTGACCAGGAGCTGAGGCGACTCCTCGCGGGTCTGACAGCCGTCCGGGACGGCGACTTCGGGACACGCCTGCCCGATGACTCCGACGGGCTCATGGGCGACATCGCCACCGTTTTCAACGGCATGGTCGACCAGTTGTCGGTGTTCACCTCCGAGGTGACCCGCGTGGCCCGGGAGGTCGGCACCGAGGGCACGCTCGGCGGTCAGGCGGAGGTACCGGGCGTCTCCGGCACCTGGGCCGACCTGACGGACTCCGTCAACGCCATGGCGGGCAACCTCACCACGCAGGTGCGGGACATCGCGCAGGTGGCGACCGCCGTGGCCAAGGGCGATCTGTCGCAGAAGATCGACGTCCCCGCGCGCGGCGAGATCCTCCAGCTGAAGGAGACCGTCAACACGATGGTCGATCAGCTCTCCGCGTTCGCGGACGAGGTGACCCGGGTCGCCCGCGAGGTCGGCACCGAGGGGCGGCTGGGCGGCCAGGCCCAGGTGCCCGGTGTCGCCGGTGTGTGGCGCGACCTGACGGACTCGGTGAACTTCATGGCGGGCAATCTCACCGCCCAGGTGCGCAACGTCGCCCAGGTGACCACCGCCGTGGCCAAGGGCGATCTGTCGCAGAAGATCACCGTCGACGCGCGCGGGGAGATCCTGGAGCTGAAGAACACCATCAACACGATGGTCGACCAGCTCTCGGCGTTCGCGGACGAGGTGACCCGGGTCGCCCGCGAGGTCGGCACCGAGGGGCGGCTGGGCGGCCAGGCCGACGTCAAGGGCGTCAAGGGCACGTGGCGCGACCTGACGGACTCGGTGAACTTCATGGCGGGCAATCTCACCGCCCAGGTGCGCAACGTCGCCCAGGTGGCGACCGCCGTCGCCGAGGGCGATCTGTCGCAGAAGATCACCGTCGACGCGCGCGGGGAGATCCTGGAGCTGAAGAACACCATCAACACGATGGTCGACCAGCTCTCGGCGTT
>NZ_JBSGZV010000042.1:83702-89532 GCF_053611185.1 Streptomyces sp. NPDC054834
TTCGCGGACGAGGTCACCCGGGTCGCCCGCGAGGTGGGCACGGCCGGCAACCTCGGCGGTCAGGCGACCGTGCGGGGCGTGTCCGGCACCTGGAAGGACCTCACCGACAACGTCAACGTGATGGCCTCCAACCTGACCGGGCAGGTGCGCTCCATCGCCCAGGTGGCCACCGCCGTCGTCAAGGGCGACCTCTCCCAGAAGATCACGGTCGAGGCCAAGGGCGAGGTCGCGGCGCTGGCCGACGTCATCAACACGATGGTCGACACGCTCTCCGCGTTCGCCGACGAGGTCACCCGCGTCGCCCGGGAGGTCGGCACCGAGGGACGCCTGGGCGGCCAGGCCCATGTGCCGAACGTGGCCGGCACCTGGAAGGACCTCACCGACAACGTCAACTCCATGGCCAACAACCTCACCGGCCAGGTCCGCAACATCGCGCTGGTGACCACCGCGGTGGCCCGCGGTGACCTGTCGAAGAAGATCGACGTCGACGCGCGCGGGGAGATCCTGGAGCTGAAGACGACCATCAACACGATGGTCGACCAGCTCTCGGCGTTCGCCGACGAGGTCACCCGCGTGGCCCGCGAGGTCGGCACCGAAGGGCGGCTGGGCGGCCAGGCCGAGGTGGAGGGCGTGTCCGGCACCTGGAAGCGCCTCACCGAGAACGTCAACGAGCTGGCCGGCAACCTGACCCGGCAGGTGCGCGCCATCGCCGAGGTGGCGAGCGCCGTGGCCGAGGGCGACCTGACCCGGTCCATCACCGTGGACGCCTCCGGGGAGGTCGCCGAGCTCAAGGACAACATCAACTCGATGGTGGAGTCCCTGCGCCAGACCACCCGCGCCAACCAGGAGCAGGACTGGCTCAAGACCAACCTCGCGCGTCTCTCCGGCCTGATGCAGGGCCACCGCGACCTGCCCGCGGTCGCCGAGCTCATCATGGACGAGCTGGTGCCCCTGGTGTCCGCCCAGTACGGCGCCTTCTACCTCGCCGACGACGGCGACCGCGGCCCCGAGCTGCGCCTCGTCGGCTCCTACGGCCGCCCCGAGGAGGACCCGCGGCCCACCCGTATCCCCTTCGGCCGCTCCCTGGTCGGCCAGGCGGCCCGCAGCCGCCGCACCATCGCCGTGGACGACCTGCCGCCGGGCTACGTCACGATCTCCTCCGGGCTCGGACAGATCGAGCCGAGCGCGCTGATGCTGCTGCCCATCGTCTTCGAGGACCAGGTGCTCGGCGTCATCGAACTGGCCTCGGTCAGCTCCTTCGCCCAGATCCACCGGGACTTCCTGGAGATGCTGATGGAGACCATCGGCGTCAACGTCAACACGATCGTGGCCAACGCCCGCACCGACGAGCTGCTGGGCGAGTCGCAGCGACTGACCTCCGAACTCCAGGCCCGCTCCGCCGAGTTGCAGGCCCGGCAGGAGGAACTCCAGAGCTCCAACGCCGAACTGGAGGACAAGGCCTCGCTGCTGGCCGAGCAGAACCGGGACATCGAGGCGAAGAACCTCCAGATCGAACAGGCACGGCAGGAACTGGAAGCCCGCGCACAGCAGTTGTCGCTGGCCTCGAAGTACAAGTCCGAGTTCCTCGCGAACATGAGCCACGAGCTGCGGACCCCGCTCAACAGCCTGCTCATCCTGGCCCAGCTGCTCGCCCAGAACCCGTCCCGCAACCTCACCCCGAAGCAGGTCGAGTACGCGGGCATCATCCACTCCGCGGGCTCCGACCTGCTCCAGCTGATCAACGACATCCTCGACCTGTCCAAGGTCGAGGCCGGCAAGATGGACGTGACCCCGGAGCGCGTCCCGCTGCGGCAGCTCATCGAGTACGTCGAGGCCACGTTCCGGCCGATGACGACGCAGAAGAGCCTCGACTTCACGATCACCACGGCGACCGGCGCACCCGCCGACCTGCTCACCGACGACTCCCGGCTCCGGCAGATCCTGCGCAACCTGCTGTCCAACGCGGTGAAGTTCACCGAACAGGGCCGTGTCGAGCTGCGGATCGAACCGGCGCTGGACGACGAGATGCCCCACGGAGTGCTGCGCAGCGGCAGCGTCGTCGCCTTCCGGGTGAAGGACACCGGCATCGGCATTCCGGAGCGGCAACTGGAGACGATCTTCGGGGCCTTCCAACAGGCGGACGGCACGACGAGCCGCAAGTACGGCGGCACGGGCCTCGGCCTGTCCATCACCCGGGAGATCGCGCACCTGCTCGGCGGCGCCGTCACCGTGGACAGCACCCCCGGCAAGGGCAGTACGTTCACCCTGTACCTGCCCGTGGCCCGGCCGGACTTCGAGGAAGTCACGCGCGGCGGCCGCCCGCCGCAGAAGGCGCTGGAAACCCTCGCGTCCGAGACGACGGCCGAACCCGGTCCCCGGGAAGGCACCGTCCGCACCGGCACGAAGCGGCGTCCGCGCCGGCTGCTGGTCGTCGAGGAGCGGCCGCGCGGACTGCTGACCCTCGTCGCGGAGAGCGTGGTCAGAGACCTGGCGCACGGCCGGGAGAGCGATCCCTCCCACGCCCCCGTCGACATCATCACCGCCGTCGGTGCCCAGGAGGCGGCCGGTGCCCTGGCCGCCGAGCCGTGCCACTGCGTCGTCGTCGAACTCGGCACGCCGGAGGGCGAGTCGGCCCGCTTCCTGGACGCCCTTCAGGGCGACTCGGCGCTGGCGAGCGTTCCGGTCCTGGTGCACAGCGGTCACCGGGCGGGACCGGTCGGGGAGGAGGCCGTGCGCTCCGGCCCCGACGGCCGGTCGCTGGAGTACCTCTACAGCCTGGACGAGCTGCGCGAGCGCATCGCCCTGCACCTGTCGGCCGAGGAGCCCGGGGAGGTGCTGACCCTGGTCCGGCCCGAGGAACCGCAGGTGCCGGTGCTCGACACCACCGACGCCGCCGCGGGCCGTACCGTCCTCGTCGTCGACGACGACGCGCGCAACCTCTTCGCGCTCAGCGGGATCCTCGAACTCCAGGGATTCCGGGTCCTGCACGCGGAGAACGGCCGCAAGGGCATCGAGACGCTGGTCAACAACCCGGACGTCGCTCTCGTGCTGATGGACGTGATGATGCCGGAGATGGACGGCTACACCGCCACCGCCGAGATCCGGAAGATGCCGCGGTACGCCGAATTGCCGATCATCGCCGTGACCGCCAAGGCGATGCCCGGCGACCGGGAGAAGAGCCTGGCCTCCGGGGCCAGTGACTACGTCACCAAGCCGGTGGACACCCAGGACCTCGTCGCATGCGTCCGACGCTGGCTCCCCGCATGACGAGGCCCGTGCCCGCCCCAGCCCCGCGTGCGCACCGCCGCACGCCGGGGCCGTCCGCCAGCCGAGGAGCCCGCACACCGTGACCACGTACGACTCGACCCCCGAGCCGGCGAACGACCCTCCGCCCCCCGACCGGGACCAGCCCACCGTCGATCCTGCGGCTCCCGACCCCTCCGCCCTCATCCCCCTCCAGCCCGTACCGGAGACCGAACCGGCGGGGTCCGCGCGGACATCGCCCGTGGGCAGGCTCGCGGCGACGGTGGAGCGGCTGCGCCGGGAGGTGCGGGCGGCGCAGGCGGAGGCCGAGGGGCGGGCGCTGATCGAGCTCGCCAAGGGCATCCTCGTGGAGCGGCTCGGCTGCGGCCCGGCGCAGGCCGCGCGCCAGCTCACCGAACTCACCGAGCAGGCCCGGGTGACGCCCCTGGAATTCGCCGTGGAGGTCATCAACCAGGCCGCCCGGGACCGTGTGTCCGAGGTGACCGACGCCTTTCTCGCCGCCACCGCGGGAGCGCCGGACCAGGCCGACGACTCGGCCGCCGTGCGGCTGCGCGCGGCCGAGAGCGGCGCCCTGGCGGCCGGTGACACCCAGGCCGTGGCCGACTCCCTGCTCCAGCACGCGCTGGGGCCGCTCGGCGCGGTCGGCGTGGCCATCTGGGCCGCGGGCTCCGACGGTTCGCTGAGCCTCGCCGGCAGCGCCGGATTCCCGGAGGTCGAGGCCGCCCGCTGGCGCTATGTCCCGCCGGACGTGGCCACGGTGGCCCGGCGCGGCCTCACCGAGCGGTCGGGGCAGTGGCTGCCGTCGCTCTCGGAGTCCGGCCTGCCCACGATCGGCCGGCTCCTGTACCCGGACGGCGCGCGGGTCGCCGTACCCGCCGGGGCGGGCGGCCGTATCCACGGTGTGCTGGAGATCGCCTGGCCCAGGCCCGAGGGATCCCAGCCCCCGCAGGTGGTCCGGCAGGTGGAGGCGCTCGCGGAGCTGTGCGCGCACACCCTGGAGACGTACCCGCTGCTGCACGGGACGTCGTACGAACCGCGGGTGGTGCCGGACGCGCAGGAGCTGAGCGACCTCGCGGACGGACTGCACGACCCGGCGCTGGTCCTCGTACCGCACCTCGACGGCGCCGGACAGCTCGTCGACTTCCGTATCCAGCACGTCAACAACCGCTTCCTCGACCCGGCGGGCAGGCCCCGTGCCGTCGTGGGCGGCGCCCTGCTGCTGGAGGCCTACCCGATGGCCGCCGGCGAGAGCGAGCTGTTCCAGCGCGTCGAGCGGGTGTACGCCACGGGGGAGCCGTTCCGGGCGCAGCGGATGAACCTGACCGCGCTCGTCGACCAGGTCCCGCTCTCGGCCGTCGCCGACATCAGCGTCAGCCGCCACGGCTCGAGCGTGCTGCTGATCTGGCGCATCGAGGACGAGACCGCCCGGCTCGCCAGCCTGCTCCAGCACGCCCAGCGCCTCGGCCGCATCGGCGGCTTCGAGGAGAACCTGCTGACGGGCGAGATCACCTGGAACGGCCAGCTCTTCAGCCTGTACGGCCGGCCGCCCACCAGCCCCCCGGTCGCGCTGGAGGACCTGCCCGCCCACGCCCACTCCGACGACGCCGGCGCCATCAGGCGGTTCCTGCGGACGCTGCTGCACCACCGGCGTCCGGCCTCCGCCGCCTTCCGCCTGCTACGGCCCGACGGGGTCACCCGCCACATCCGGGTGGTGGCGGAGCCGGTCCTCGACACCGACGGCCGGCTGTTCGTGGTACGCGGCGCCTACCAGGACATCTCGGCGCAGCACTGGACCGAGGTCGCCCTCGCCGCCACCCGCGACCAACTGGCCCACAGCGAGCAGCAGGCCGACGAACGCAACCGGCTGGCCCTCCAGTTGCAGCACGCGATCATGCCCCCGACGCAGGCCCCGCTGCACGTTCCGGACCTCCAGGTGGCGGTGCGCTACCGCCCCGCCGAGGCGGAGCAACTGGTCGGCGGCGACTGGTACGACACGGTCGTGCTGCCCTCCGGGCTGGTGCTGCTGTGCGTCGGGGACGTGGCCGGGCACGGCATCGAGGCGGCCACCAGCATGGTGGTCCTGCGCAACGCGCTGCGCGGCCTCGCCGTGACGGGCGCGGGGCCGGCGCAGCTGCTGTCCTGGCTGAACATCGTGGCGCACCACCTCACGGGGGCCGTCACCGCCACCGCCGTCTGCGCGCTCTACGACGGGGACAGCCGCACCCTGCGCTGGGCCCGGGCCGGGCACCTGCCCCCGGTACTCGTCCGGGACGCCGAGGCGACCGCGCTGCCCGTGCTGAAGGGACTGCTGCTCGGAGCGGTGCCGGAGGCGGTCTACGAGGAGACCGAGGTCCAACTGGCGCTCGGCGACACGCTGTTGCTGTACACCGACGGCCTGATCGAGCGCCGGGACCGGTCCGTGGAGGAGTCCCTGTCGCATTTGCTGGCCACCGCCGGGTCCGCGCCCAGGACGCTCGACCAGCAGTTGGACCGGCTGCTCACCTACAGCAGGTCGGACACCGACGACGACACCTGCATCGTCGGCATCCGGGTGGCATGACACCGC
>NZ_JBSGZV010000043.1:0-11951 GCF_053611185.1 Streptomyces sp. NPDC054834
TCGTTGTCGCGGCGCTCGAAGCCACGGTCGTTGTCGCGGCGCTCGAAGGAACGCCCACCGCGGTCGTCACGACGCTCGTCCCGGCGGAAACCACCACGGTCGTTGTCGCGGCGCTCGAAGCCACGGTCGTTGTCGCGGCGCTCGAAGGAACGCCCACCGCGGTCGTCACGACGCTCGTCCCGGCGGAAACCACCACGGTCGTTGTCGCGGCGCTCGAAGCCACGGTCGTTGTCGCGGCGCTCGAAGGAACGCCCACCGCGGTCGTCACGACGCTCGTCCCGGCGGAAACCACCACGGTCGTTGTCGCGGCGCTCGAAGCCACGGTCGTTGTCGCGGCGCTCGAAGGAACGCCCACCGCGGTCGTCACGACGCTCGTCCCGGCGGAAACCACCACGGTCGTTGTCGCGGCGCTCGAAGCCACGGTCGTTGTCGCGGCGCTCGAAGGAACGCCCACCGCGGTCGTCACGACGCTCGTCCCGGCGGAAACCACCGCGGTCACCCCGGTCACGATCGCGGTCGCGGTTGAACCCGCCCCGCTCCTCGCGCCGCTCCCGGCGCTCGTACGGCGCGGAAGCCTCGGGCCGCTCGGCGCGCTCGGCGTCCGGCGCGGCCGGCTGCTCAGGGACCGAGGCCTCGGCGACGGCCTGTGCCTCGGCCTGCGCCTCCGCGACCGCCGCCTCCGGGTCCTCGCCCCGCTCGCGGGCGACCCTGGCGACCAGCCGGTCGGCCTCCTCGCGGAGCTCCGCGGCGCGGCGCTGGGCGCGCTCAAGCTCCTTGGTGAGCTGGGCGACCTCGCGCTCGGCCTGCTGGGCGGCGTTGCCCGCCGACTCGGCCTGGACCTCGGTCATCGAACGGGCGCCGGTGATCTCGGCGACCTCCGGCTCGAAGGCGGCACCGCCCTGGATGATGTGACGCCCGGCGTCGACGCCCGCGTCCTCCATCAGGCGGAAGATCTGGCGCCGCTGATGCGGCAGCGACAGCGACACGACCGTGCCCGTGCGCCCCGCACGGGCCGTACGGCCCGCCCGGTGCAGGTAGTCCTTGTGGTCGCCGGCCGGGTCCACGTTGAGCACGAGGTCGATGCCGTCGACGTGGATACCGCGGGCAGCGACGTCGGTCGCGACGAGCGCGTTGACGTAACCGTCCTTGAAGTCCGCCAGCGTCCGCGTCCGCGCGCCCTGCGTCATACCGCCGTGCAGCGCGTCCGCCTTCACACCGGCGTCACGCAGCTGCTCGGCGATACGGTCGGCGCCCAGCTGGGTGCGGACGAAGATGATCGTGCGGCCCTTGCGGGAGGCGATCGCGGCCGTGACCGGCGCCTTGTCCTTGGGCTTCACGATGAGGATGTGGTGCGACATGGTCGTGACGTTGCCCTGGGCACTGTCGACCTCGTGCGTGACCGGGTTGCTCAGGTAGCGCTTGACCAGCGTGGAGATCTCGTTCTCCATCGTGGCCGAGAACAGCATCCGCTGACCGCCCGCCGGAACCTGGTCCAGCAGCTCGGTGACCTCGGGCAGGAAGCCCAGGTCGGACATCTGGTCGGCCTCGTCGAGGACCGCGATCTGCACGTTCTCCAGGGAGCAGGCGCCGCGGTTGATGATGTCGCGCAGGCGGCCCGGGGTGGCGACCAGGATGTCGACGCCCTTCTCCAGGGCGTAGATCTGGTTGCCCATCGACGTACCGCCGCAGACGACCTTCATCTTCAGGCCCAGGACGTCGCCGTACGGCTGGAGCGCGTCGGCGACCTGCATGGCGAGCTCACGGGTGGGCGTGAGGATGACGGCCCGCGGCTTGTGCTTCTCGGTGCGGCCGCCGGCCAGCGTGGCCAGGGTCGGCAGACCGAAGGAGAGCGTCTTGCCGGAGCCGGTGCGGCCACGGCCGAGGATGTCCTTGCCGACCAGGGCGTCCGGGATGGTCGCGGCCTGGATCGGGAAGGGGACGGTCACGCCGTTCTGCGCGAGCTTGCGTACGACGCCCTCGGGGAGACCGAGGTCCGCGAAGGTGACCTCGGGCGTGCTGGTCTCGTCGTTGGTCTCGGCCTCGGTGTTCTCGGGCATGACGACGTGATCAGTACTGACAATGGACATGCGAATGGGAAACCTTCCGGAGTCTCGTCGGCACGCGCCCGTCAACTCCGTGAGTCGCATGATGACCGCCTCTATGCGGTCCGCCACGGCAAGGGAGAGTACGCGCCACACGGCGCGCTCTGCGGTGGCGCCGGGCAAATTGGATCAAACGATCTACCACCATACGCACCCTCCACCCTCGAAGGCAAACCGAGCCCGGTAGACGTACGTCACACGCGGGAAGTTCGCCACACGCCCCTGCCCCGGGGGCTTGCTACACCGGCGACCCGGCCGCCGGCGCCGGCTCCCGCTGGGCCAGCTGCGGCCCCGTCTCCTCGTGGGCCGACGAGGACGGCTCGGCGGTCGGGGGCTCGCTGGAAGCGGGTGGCGGCGGCGGAGGGGGCGGCGGCGTGGGCGTCGGCTCGGGCGTTCGCGAGGGGGTGGGCTGGGCCTTGGTCGGCGCCGGGTCGCCCGGTTTCTCGGTCCTGCGCGGCCCGGTCGGCGCGGACGTGGGAGCGCTGCCCCTCGCCGACGGTGTGGCCGAGGCGGAGGCCGACTTCCCCGGCTTGGGCTTTCCGCCGTGCCCGTGCTTGCCGTCGGCCGCCTCGCCGCCGTATCCCCCGCCGCGCCCCGACACCACCGTCAGACCGTCGGGCGCGTCGCCGCCCCGTCGGCCCGCCGAGTGCGACGGTCTGGCCGGGCCCGCGTCGTCGCCCACATTCACACAGCCGGAGGTGACGGCGAGGACGATCGCCGTGGCGGCCAGACGGACGGGTACGGGCAAGGGGCGCACGGCGGCCACCTCCGATGGAGGAGTGAAGGAGTCAACCTGCCCAACTCCCGCCGCCCACAAGAGGACACGCGACCCGCCGGAAAGGGCCCGGGGACGACTCAGCCGTAGCCGAGCGTGTGCAGCCGCTCGTCGTCCCGAAGTGGTGCGCGATCTCGTGCACGCAGAAGTTTTCGTGGTGGCGGCCGTGGCTGGACGTGGTGGCCGAGGCAACCGGCCGGGGCGTGGTCATGCGACGGCTCCGAGTGGTCTCCCTGCACTCACTCACAGCCCGGCTCACCCCGTCCGTCGTTCCCCCGTGGCGGATGGGCGGGGCTTCCGTGCCCCTCCGATTACGCGCCCCGTCGTTGACAATGGCTCTGTGCTGGAGATGACTCGTGATGCGTTCGAAGAGCTGGTGAGTGAGGCCCTGGACCAGATCCCGCCTGAGCTGACGCGGGTCATGGACAACGTGGCTGTGTTCGTGGAGGGCGAGCCGCCCGCCGACGACCCGGGGCTACTGGGCCTCTACGAGGGGACCCCCCTCACGGAGCGCGGGGAGTGGTACGCCGGAGTCCTGCCGGACCGCATCACGATCTACATGGGCCCGACCCTGCGCTACTGCGAGACGCCGGAGCAAGTAGTCCGCGAGGTGGCCGTCACGGTCGTCCACGAGGTGGCGCACCACTTCGGCATCGAGGACGCGCGACTCCACGAACTGGGCTGGGGCTGACTCCCCGGCGGCCCGCACTCACGCCCCATCCGGTCCCTGAACAGGGCCAACGCCACGCCCATCGGGCGACGTCCTCGGGGCTCCTTCGTACCGCCCGAGCAGCTCGGGATCGTCGGTGGGCGGTTCGTCCTCGACGAACACCGCGACGTTGTGAATCAGCCGCGTCAACCGGCGGGATCCGGTCGAGCCCTCGGCGACCAGTTCCTCGAACTCCTCGCGCGCCATCTCCAGCAAAGGGCCGTCGTCCGGGACGACACCGCCGTACGAGAGTCGCGGACCGCCGCATATCCATGCCCGGACCCGGGCATACGGCACCAATGGCCCGCGTCCCCGTCGCAGCCCTGGACCACATGCTGAACCGGACCACGAACCGCATCCGCAAGCCCCGCCCCCGGAAGGGCACCAGCGCCCTGCCCTCGCTCGAACTCGCCGCCCGGCCGCACCCCTGGGTCCGCGCCCTCGGGCTGACGGGCGTCGTGCTGGTCGGCGCCTGGCTGGGGCTCCTGATCGTGGGCAACGTACGGGCCCCGGTCGGCCCGATGAACACGACGATGACGCTGCGCCCGTCCCTGACCGGCGGCACCAAGATCAACGTCGCGCCGCTCGGCGCGCTCTCGCTCGACAGCCACATCGCGCCGGTCCGCCTCGACGTCAGCGTCGACCAGCTCGACCCGGTCCGCTCCCAGGCGCTGGTCGACCACCCCGAACGCATCGCCGGCCTCCAGGACGAGATCGCCCGGGACGTCGAGCACGGCACCGTCGACCTGGCCGTACGCTCCTGCGCCGCAGTGGTCTCCGGCGCGACGGCGCTCGGTCTCGCGGTCTACCGCCGCCCGCGCCGCGCCCTGGCGGCCGGCGGACTCGCGTTCACCCTCCTCGCGGCGTCCGGCGCGACGGCGTACGCCACCTGGAACCCCGAGTCGGTCCTGGAGCCGCGCTTCTCCGGCCTGCTGTCCTCCGCGCCCTCGCTGGTCGGCAACGCCCGCAGCATCGTGACGGAGTTCGACGTCTACCAGAGGGAGCTGGCCCGCCTGGTGACGAACGTGACGAAGCTGTACGACGTCACCTCCACGCTGCCGGCCTACCAGCCGGACCCCAGCACCATCCGGGTTCTGCACGTGTCGGACATCCACCTCAACCCGGCGAGCTGGAAGATCATCACCTCGCTGGTGGCGGAGTACAAGGTGAACGTGATCGTGGACACCGGCGACACCATGGATCACGGCACGGCGGCCGAGAACGGTTTCCTGGACCCGATCGCCGACCTGGGCGTGCCGTACGTGTGGGTGCGCGGCAACCACGACTCGCGTGTCACCCAGCGGTACCTGGGGCGAATGAAGAACGTGCACATCCTCGACGACGGCAAGGCGGAGTCGGTGGCCGGCCTGCGCTTCGCGGGCATGGGCGATCCGCAGTTCACCCCCGACCGCTCGGGCCGGTCCAGCGACGACGCGGAGCAGCTGGCGGGCGACCGTCTGGCCTCCGCCCTGCGCGACCAGCGGACGGCGGGGACCCCGGTGGACGTCGCCATGATCCACGAGCCCTCCGCCGCGCGGGAGACGGACGGCGAGGTACCCCTGGTGCTGGCGGGGCATCTGCACCACGAGGGCGACGAGATCATGAAGCACGGCACCCGGCTGCGTATCGAGGGTTCCACGGGCGGCAGCGGGCTGCGCGCCGTCGAGCACAAGTACCCGGCTCCGATCGAGGCGTCGATCCTCTACTTCGACCGGGACACCCGTCGCCTCCAGGCCTGGGACGCGATCAAACTGGGCGGCCTGGGCCTGACGACGGCCGAGGTCAGCCGCCACCTCCCGGAGGACAACCAGCCGGGTGCGACCCCGAGCCCGACGAATCCGACGCCCGCGCCGTCCACCTCCTCGTCCGTGTCGCCGTAAACCGTTTTGGCGATACCCCTCGCCATCCCATATGCTTCTCACGTCCCCGACGCGCTGATGAAGCGCCCAGGCGGGCCGATAGCCCTCATCGTCTAGCGGCCTAGGACGCCGCCCTTTCAAGGCGGTAGCACGGGTTCGAATCCCGTTGGGGGCACGCAAGACCGTGTGCGACACTGTCGTACACAACGCTTGGTCCTGTGGAGCAGTTTGGAGTGCTCGCCACCCTGTCAAGGTGGAGGCCGCGGGTTCAAATCCCGTCAGGACCGCTGGGGTTTTGTTTCACGTGAAACCCCGTGGCTGGGTAGCTCAGTTGGTACGAGCGATCGCCTGAAAAGCGATAGGTCGCCGGTTCGACCCCGGCCCCAGCCACAACCGCCCCACCAGGGCAAACGGCCCCACTGGAGATCATCCAGTGGGGTCGTTCTCGTGTCATGGCTCCTCGGGGCCGTCGTCGCGCAGCCTGCGCCAGAGGCGGGTGCGGTGGAGTACGTAGAGGGCGACGCAGAGGACGGTCGCCTGTAGTCCCACGGCGAGCAGCCAGAAGACGGGCTTGCTCTCCAACTCGTCGGTCATGTAGGTGAAGTTCATGCCGAAGAACCCGGTCAGGAACGTCAGCGGCAGGAAGATCACCGACACGATGGCCAGCCGGTTGATCACGCCGTTCTGCTCGCCGGACACGAGGGTGGAGTAACTGGCGAAGGCCCGCCGGGAGGCGTCCTGGAGGGACTCGATGTCCTTGAGCACCAGCCTCGAACTGTGCTGGAAGGCGCGAGCCAGCCTCTGCCGCTCCTCCGGGAAACGGGGGTTCATCATCCTGCGCGTGAAGACCTCATCCGTCACCTCCAGGTAGGGGAGGAGCGTGTGGTGCAGGAGGGCCGAGCGGCGTCGTAGCAGTGCCAGCCGGTAGATCTGCTGGGAGTTCCGCCGCTGGAACATCTCGTCCTCCAGCTCCTCCACCTCCAGCAGGGCCTGCACGGCCGACCGGCGAAACGTCTCCAGGGCCTCCTGGAGGAGCAGGAACAGCGTGGCCACGGTGTCCGGAGGCCTCTCGCTCGGCAGCCGGGCCGTCATACTGCGCATCAGGGTGATCGGTCCTCGGTGAACCGTGATCAGGTACCGCTCGGTGACGAAGGCATGGACATGAGTGACCTGGCCCTCCTCGACCATGGGTACGACGAACCCGGCGCTGTCCCCGAGGAACTCGGCCCGCGCGGCTTCGCCCTCCGTGCCGAACCACGCCAGGTCCGCTGCCTCCAGACCGAGCAGGCGGGCGACCGGTGTTTCGTCGGGTCGGGTCGGCTCGGGCAGCTCGATGTCGACGAACAGGAAACGGGCCGCCGCGAGACGCTCACGTGCCTCGGACACGTGTGTTTGAGTGACGGTCCCTTCCGGCATCGACATCACCGATACGATCATCGTCCCTCACCGTGGGTACAGGTTGCGGCACTCTCCAGCCTGCGCAGGTGAGGGTGCCCACGCATACGGACGGACTCGTTTGGAGGACGGTTTGCAGGGGTTCGACATCGCGCGGCGTGGTTACGACCGGGCCCAGGTCGACGCCTACCTGGCGCTGCTGACGGCCGGCGCGGGCCCCGACGTGCCGCCGCCCGCCTTCGACATCGTCCGCCGGGGGTACGACCGGGCGCAGGTCGACGCACGGGTGGCGGAACTGCGGGGTTCGGGGCCGGTCGTCTGACCGTACGGACGCTTGGCAGCGGGCCCGACCGGCGCTACGTTCTGGCCGATCGACCGTGATGTCTGGGGGCGGGGGGACGATGAGCCGGGACGAGGCGAAAGCCATTCGGGACGTCGAGCTGGAGAAGGACCGGGCGCGGTACGGGCTGCTCGCGGTGGTCGTGAGCAACCTCGCGATCGCCGGGGTCGCGATCTTCGGGGTGTGGCGGCTCGACGGGGACAAGGCGGTGATCGTCAGCGTGCTGACGGCCGCGTTCACAGCGGTGAGCAGCATGACCACGGCCTACCTGGGGATCAAGGCCATATCCAACACGGCGAGGTCGATCGCTCTGGGCGACGGCTCCCGCCGCGAGCCTCCGGCGGCGGCGACGTCCCAGACCCAGCGAAGCGAGTAGAAGGCCGCCCGGGGTTGCCGCTGGGGCGAGGGGCGCGCAACCCGGCGTGACGGGGCGCCACCCGCACCCGGCGACGAGAGTTGTACGGGTGGGCGGGTGGAAGAAGAACCCCCTGCTGAACCGCCGGAGGCAAATCGTTAGCCAGGAATTTCGCCGAGGTGAGATCCTGGACCCCGTATGTCTACGCACCCCGCCCCCGCCCTCGGCACCCTCGCCCCCCGCCTGACCGAGCTGTCGCTGCGCGACGCGCACCGGCTCGGGCGCAGGCTCGAGGGCGCGCGCAAGATCCGTAAGCCGGAGGCCCGCGCCGCCGTCCTCGCCGAGATCGAGGCGGAGGTCGACAAGGCCGAGACCCGGATGGACGAGCGGCGCTCCCACGTGCCCGCCGTCACCTACCCCGAACAGCTGCCGGTCAGCCAGAAGAAGGACGAGATCGCGGCCGCCATCCGCGATCACCAGGTCGTCATCGTCGCCGGTGAGACCGGTTCCGGGAAGACCACCCAGATCCCGAAGATCTGTCTCGAGCTGGGGCGCGGCGTGCGCGGCATGATCGGGCACACCCAGCCCAGGAGGATCGCCGCCCGGACCGTGGCCGAGCGCATCGCCGAGGAGATGGACACGCCCCTCGGTGAGGCCGTCGGCTGGAAGGTGCGCTTCACCGACCAGGTGAACCCGGACGCGACCTTCATCAAGCTGATGACAGACGGCATCCTGCTCGCCGAGATCCAGACCGACCGCGAGCTGCGCGCCTACGACACGATCATCATCGACGAGGCCCACGAGCGGTCCCTGAACATCGACTTCCTGCTCGGCTACCTCGCCCAGCTGCTGCCCAGGCGGCCGGACCTCAAGGTCGTCATCACCTCCGCCACGATCGACCCCGAGCGCTTCTCCCGGCATTTCGGCGATGCCCCGATCGTGGAGGTCAGCGGCCGGACGTACCCGGTGGAGGTGCGCTACCGGCCCCTCCTCGAAGAGGACTCGGACGACGCCGACCGCGACCAGATCACCGCGATCACCGACGCCGTCGAGGAGCTGATGGCGGAGGGGAAGGGAGACATCCTCGTCTTCCTCTCGGGGGAGCGCGAGATCAGGGACACCGCAGACGCGCTGGAGAAGAAGAAGTACCCCCGCGCCGGAGGCGCCAATTGGCAGGGCACCGAGGTACTCCCCCTCTACGCCCGCCTCTCCCACGCGGAGCAGCACCGCGTCTTCCAGCAGCACACCGGTCGCAGGATCGTTCTCGCGACCAACGTGGCGGAGACGTCCCTGACCGTCCCCGGCATCAAGTACGTCATCGACCCCGGCTTCGCCCGGATCAGCCGCTACAGCCATCGCACGAAGGTGCAGCGGCTGCCCATCGAGCCGATCTCGCAGGCCAGCGCCAACCAGCGCAAGGGCCGCTGCGGGCGTACGTCCGACGGTATCTGCATCCGCCTCTACACCGAGGACGACTTCCTCTCCCGCCCCGAGTTCACGGACGCGGAGATCCTCCGTACGAACCTGGCCTCCGTCATCCTCCAGATGACCGCGGCCGGCCTCGGCGACATCGAGAAGTTCCCCTTCATCGACCCGCCGGACCACCGAAACATCCGCGACGGCGTGCAGTTGCTCCAGGAGCTGCACGCACTGGACCCGGCCCAGAAGGACCCGCGCAAGCGTCTGACGGACACCGGCCGCAAACTCGCCCAGTTGCCCGTCGACCCGCGTCTGGCGCGCATGGTGCTGGAGGCGGAGCGGAACGGCTGTGTCCGCGAGGTCATGGTGATCGCCGCCGCGCTGTCCATCCAGGACCCGCGCGAACGCCCCGCCGACAAACAGACCCAGGCCGACCAGCAGCACGCCCGCTTCAAGGACGAGACCAGCGACTTCCTCGCCTACCTCAACCTGTGGCGGTACATCCGCGAGCAGCAGAAGGAACGGGGCTCGTCGTCCTTCCGCCGGATGTGCAAGCAGGAGTACCTGAACTTCCTGCGCATCCGGGAGTGGCAGGACATCTACACACAGCTGCGCACGGTCGCCAAGCAGATGGGCATCCATTTCAACGACCAGGACGCCCCGGACGACCGCATCCACGTCTCCCTCCTCGCCGGTTTGCTTTCGCACATCGGGATGAAGGACGTGAAGGACGGCGCGAAGAACGAGTACCTGGGCGCGCGGAACGCCAAGTTCGCGATTTTCCCCGGCTCGGCGCTGTTCAAGAAGACGCCCCGGTTCGTCATGTCCGCCGAGCTGGTGGAGACCTCGCGGCTCTGGGCCCGGGTCAACGCGAAGATCGAGCCCGAGTGGGTCGAGCCGCTCGCCGGCCATCTGCTGAAGCGGACGTACAGCGAACCGCACTGGGAGAAGGACCAGGCGGCCGTGATGGCGTACGAGAAGGTCACGCTGTACGGCGTGCCGATCGTCGCCGACCGGAAGGTCAACTACGGCCGTATCGACCCGGAGGTCAGCCGCGAGCTGTTCATCCGGAACGCGCTGGTCGAGGGCGACTGGCGGACGCACCACAAGTTCTTCGCCGACAACCGCCGGCTCCTCAGCGAGGTCGAGGAGCTGGAGCACCGGGCGCGGCGCCGGGACATCGTGGTCGACGACGAGACGCTGTTCGACTTCTACGACCAGCGGGTGCCGGAACACGCCGTGTCCGGTGCCCACTTCGACTCGTGGTGGAAGCGGAAGCGGCACGAGCAGCCGGATTTCCTGGACTTCGAGCGGGAGATGCTCATCCGGGAGTCGGCGGAGGCGGTCACGAAGGCCGACTACCCGGACTCCTGGCTCCAGGGCCCGCTCAAGTTCCGCGTCACGTACCAGTTCGAGCCGGGCGCGGACGCCGACGGCGTGACGGTCCACATCCCCCTCCAGGTCCTGAACCAGGTCACGGACGAGGGCTTCGACTGGCAGATCCCGGGGCAGCGGGAGGAGCTGGTGACGGAGCTGATCCGTTCCCTGCCCAAGCCGATCCGCCGCCACTACGTGCCCGCGCCGAACTACGCGAAGGCCTTCCTGGAGAAGGCGACCCCGCTCGCCGAGCCCCTCACCACGACCATGGCGCGCGAGCTGAGGCTCATGGTCGGCGTGCCCTTCGAGGCCGCCGACTTCGACTGGGCGAAGGTCCCCGACCACCTGAGGATCACCTTCCGGGTCGTCGACGAGCGGCGGCGGAAGCTGGCGGAGGACAAGGATCTCGAGGCGCTCAAGCTCCGGCTGAAGCCGAAGGCGCGCCAGGCCCTCTCACAGGCCGCGGCGGCCACCGCCGAGCGGCAGGGCGGGGAGTCCCTGGAGCGCAAGGGCCTCACCGACTGGAGCATCGGCACGCTGAGCCGGGTCTTCGAGACCCGCCGGGCCGGCCAGCCGGTGAAGGCGTACCCGGCGCTGGTGGACGACGGCGACACGGTCTCGGTCCGTCTCTTCGACACGGAGGCGGAGCAGGCCGAGGCGATGTGGAAGGGCACGCGACGGCTGATCCTGCGCAACATCCCGGTGAATCCTGCGAAGTTCGCGTCCGAGAAGCTGACCAACGCCCAGAAGCTGGGGCTGTCCGCGAATCCGCACGGGTCGATCCAGGCGCTGTTCGACGACTGCGCGATGGCGGCGGCGGACAAGCTGATCGGGGACTTCGGGGGGCCGGCGTGGGACGAGGAGTCGTACCGCAAGCTCTACGACAAGGTGCGCGCGGAGATCGTCGACACGACCGTGCGGACCGTGGGCCAGGTGCAGCAGGTGCTGGCCGCCTGGCAGGCCTGTGAGCGGCGTCTGAAGTCCGTGCGCAGCCCCGTCCTGCTGGCCAATCTGACGGACGTACGCAAGCAGCTGGACGCCCTCGTGAAGCCCGGCTTCGTGACCTGGGCGGGCATACGGCGCCTCCCCGACCTCATGCGGTACCTGGTGGCCGCGGACCGGCGGCTTCAGCAGATGCCGACGAACGTCCAGCGGGACATCTCGCGCATGCAGAAGGTCCACGAGATGCAGGACGAGTACGCCTGGCTCCTGGAACAGCTCCCACAGGGCCGCCCTGTCCCGTCCTCCGTGCTGGACATCCGCTGGATGATCGAGGAGCTCCGGGTCAGCTACTTCGCCCACGCTCTGGGCACGGCGTACCCCGTCTCGGACAAGCGGATCGTGAAGGCGATCGACGCGGCTGTCCCGTAATCGTCCGCGTACGGGGGGTGAGTTCGACCAGGACCCTCACCCTCCTGTACAGTCTCTTCTCGCAGCGCAACGCACAAAAGCGCCGCGAAACCTGGTCCTGTGGAGCAGTTTGGAGTGCTCGCCACCCTGTCAAGGTGGAGGCCGCGGGTTCAAATCCCGTCAGGACCGCAACAAGAAGAGGCCCGCATCCCAGAAGGGACGCGGGCCTCACTCATGCCCGCACCCCGCCGACCCAGAGGTCGCGCCCGC
>NZ_JBSGZV010000043.1:12051-86951 GCF_053611185.1 Streptomyces sp. NPDC054834
GGCGGAGCCGCAATCAACACAGCAAATCCCGTCAGGACCGCCCAGCCGAGCCCGACCCCCCGACAGACACGGGCCCCTCTCCCACCCGCACCCCGTCGGCCCAGAGGCCGCGCCCGCGGCGGAGCCGCAATCAACACAGCAAATCCCGTCAGGACCGCCCAGCCGAGCCCGACCCCCCGACAGACACGGGCCCCTCTCCCACCCGCACCCCGCCGGACACGAGCCCCTCTCGTGCCAGAGGCTCTCGATGCCGGTCCGCATGATCCAGCCCGTCCGGCGTTTGAGGACGAGGCCGTTCAGGCCGAAGCGGGGGTCGTGGGGGCGGCAGCCCCCAGCAGGCGGCCGGCCACACGAGCACCCGCACTGGCAAGCACCGGCCCAGCCGGACCAGACGGCGGAACCGGCGGAGCCACGCGGCGGTCTTGACGGCGTCACATTCCGCCGGTACCCAGAAACCAGGGCTCGGTTCCCCCGAGCGGCCCCGGAGGTGGCGTATGACGGCATCGGCCAGGCACGAGACGCGGGCGCTGCTCAGGGCGCATCTGTCAGCCGCCTCGTCCTACCGGCACCTCACCCGCCACTGCCCGATCTGCCACCACTTGCTGCGCTTGGCGCTGGATTCCGCCCCGCCCGGCGCACAGGGCCCGGACGAGGCCGCCGAGGACGAAAAGCCGTCCAGGGCTTGACTGTTAGCGCACATACGCCAGTGGCAACAAGCACTCTGGCATGTGACGGGTGTCACCGCATGAGTTTCTGGAACCGAGGTATTTACACACCACCTACAACTGGTCAATTTAATATGTGCAATTGCACCAGCCTGGAGACTCGGCCACAGCGGATCCGACAGCGCCCCCCAGAGACCGACAAGCCCGCTCACAGGGACCTGCGGACACCCGGTTCAGCGCACAAAAAAGATCGCGCTGGACCCGGCGGAGTCCAGCGCGATCTACGACGCACCCTGTGTCACTTGCCCAGAAAGTTCTGTTCGGCTTGGGAGAGGGGCCTGTTGGGGCAGGTCCCGCGTCGCTTGGAGCTAGGGTTTCGGGCGCCTTGGCCGGTTGGGGGAACCTGCCGCAGTACCCGTTATTCAGTTGTTCAGGCCTCGCTGCGCTGCTGCGGGATGCCCGCGAGCAGAGCGCGGACCTCGGCCTCGCGGTAGCGGCGGTGCCCGCCGAGCGTACGGATCGACGTGAGCTTGCCGGCCTTCGCCCACCGCGTGACCGTCTTGGGGTCGACACGGAACATGGTGGCGACCTCAGCCGGGGTCAGCAGCGGCTCGGCATCAGGGGTGCGAGCGGTCATGAGCGGCCTCCTCGGGAGAACCGAACCTTCTCGGTTCTTTCCTCTAAATTCTGCACCTTGACCCGCGTTGCCCGAAATGGCGGACGCGAGTCGAGTCGGTTATAGGACGAACGGCTTGTCCTCGGCACTACAACTACACCATCTGTCCAGCCGCGTCGGCCAAACCGATGGAATTGCCCTCCCAGGTGTTCATCAGCGACGGAAGCCGATGGACCATGCCATAGCGGACAGTCACGCCTCTGTGACGATCAGTCACAGGACGATCAGGAGGCACCAGACCCCCCAAAGCAGTGCAATGCTGAGATTCCCCCCACAATCAAGCACAAGTGGACGGAAGGAGCCCTCCCCGGACTCCTTGTCCTATTTTGGCATGAGGGGGGGCAAGTGGCGCAAGAGCGGTGTACGTGCGGTCCATCACCCTTGTGCCGCCCTCGGCGCAAACGCCCGGATCGGGGCCAACATCCCGTCAGGTCACCAAGGTGGCGTTACCGTACGCTGTTCGACGCGGTATCGGCCGTGACGTACGTCACTTACGCCTCGTCAGTTCGCGGAACGCCTGTCCCGAACCGACCGCCAGCGCTCCACGAGCCGCCCGTACGCCTCCCCGGCGGCGGCCCCGTCCCCGCGGCGCAGCGCGTCGATGCCCTCGGCCACGTCGGCCGCCGAGTGGTCGCCCTCCAGCTCGCCGGCGGGCAGCACATGCACCAGGCCGCCGTAGTCCAGCTCCACCAGCGAGCGCGGGTGGAACTCCTCCAGCCAGCGGCCCACGTCCACCAGGCCGTCGATCAGCGGCCCCTCCTCGATGGCGTCCCTCAGCGCGCGCAGCCCGCGCGCCACCCGCCGCCGGGCCTGGACCATGGGTGTGCGGTAGCGCAGCACGGGCGGTTCGGCGCCGGCCGCCCCGGGGTCCCCGGTCCCCTTGGCGTACTCCCGCTCCTCGTCGGAGACCAGGACGAACCAGTTGATCGGCACCTGCCAGGTCGCGGTGCGGATCCAGGGGCGGGCGTCCGGGTTGCGGGCGAGCCAGCGCTCGTGGTCCCGGCCGGCCTGCTGGCGTACGACCGGGGGCAGCGCCGCGTCCAGGACCGGCGGCGGCAGCTCCTCGGCGAGATCGCCGAGCGCCTGCCAGCCGCGCAGCCGGGTCCGCCAGGGGCAGACGCAGACCACGCCGTCGACATCGAGGATGAAGGCGTCGCCGCTCTCGTGCACCGGCACCGGGACCGGCGGGGTGGGCAGCAGGTCGGCCAGGGAGCGACGGAGTTCATCCTGGTAGGAGGGGCGGTCGGGACGCCGGGCGTACCGCGCCCAGTAGCCGCGCTCCGGCTCGGGGAAGGCAGCCAGCGGTTCGTACACGCGCAGGTACGTGGCATAGGGGACGACCACCGAGGACACCTTGGGCACGCCTGCTCCCTCCCCACCGGATTCGGCTCGAAACCCTCGCGGGACGGGCACGGGATCCGCACGAGACGGGCTCGACGCGGACGGGAAAACACTGCAAATCGTGCCACGCCGATACGTGCGCGGAAGGCACCGGAGAGTGATCCTGAACACTGCGCGGATGGCGCGTTGGCACAGGCTCTACGCTCATGCCACAGCCCCGCCACCCTCCCCCACCGCCAAAAGCGTGGGGGGACCCCAAGGGAGCTGGTCTCAGGACCACCGCCGCTACTCGCTTCAGGAGTCACCACAGTGACCGACGTAACCGGCGCACCTGCTGATGTACTGCACACCCTGTTCCACTCGGACCAGGGCGGTCATGAGCAAGTCGTGCTCTGCCAGGACCGCGCCAGCGGACTCAAGGCCGTCATCGCCATCCACTCCACCGCCCTGGGCCCCGCGCTCGGCGGTACGCGCTTCTACCCGTACGCGACCGAGGCGGAGGCCGTCGCCGACGCCCTCAACCTCGCGCGCGGGATGTCGTACAAGAACGCCATGGCCGGTCTCGACCACGGCGGCGGCAAGGCCGTGATCATCGGCGATCCCGAGCGCCACAAGACCGAGGAGCTGCTGCGCGCCTACGGTCGGTTCGTGGCCTCGCTCGGCGGGCGGTACGTCACCGCCTGCGACGTCGGCACGTACGTCGCAGACATGGACGTCGTGGCGCGCGAGTGCCGCTGGACCACGGGCCGCTCGCCGGAGAACGGCGGGGCCGGCGACTCCTCCGTGCTCACCGCCTTCGGCGTCTACCAGGGCATGCGGGCCTCCGCCCAGCACCTGTGGGGCGACCCCTCGCTGCGCGGCCGCAGAGTCGGCATCGCGGGCGTCGGCAAGGTCGGGCACCACCTGGTGCGGCACCTGCGGGACGAGGGTGCCGAGGTCGTGATCACGGATGTGCGCGCGGAGGCCGTGCGGCGCGTC
Organism: Streptomyces sp. NPDC054834; assembly: GCF_053611185.1. Taxonomy (NCBI): domain Bacteria; kingdom Bacillati; phylum Actinomycetota; class Actinomycetes; order Kitasatosporales; family Streptomycetaceae; genus Streptomyces; species Streptomyces sp. NPDC054834. The sequence continues at coordinate 15,712 of NZ_JBSGZV010000043.1, forward strand.
CTGGACCAGTACGCCGCGGGCGTCACCGCCGTCCCGGACACGGAGGCGCTGATCCGTGTCGAGGGCCTCGACATCTACGCCCCCTGCGCGCTCGGCGGGGCACTGAACGACGACACCGTGCCGGTGCTGACCGCCAAGGTGGTGTGCGGCGCCGCCAACAACCAGCTCGCCCACCCGGGCGTGGAGAAGGACCTCGCCGACCGCGGGATCCTCTACGCGCCGGACTACGTGGTGAACGCCGGCGGGGTCATCCAGGTGGCCGACGAGCTGCACGGGTTCGACTTCGACCGGTGCAAGGCGAAGGCGGCGAAGATCTTCGACACCACGCTGGCCATATTCGCACGCGCGAAGGAAGACGGTATTCCGCCGGCCGCCGCGGCCGACCGGATCGCCGAGCAGCGGATGGCCGAAGGCAGGGCTTCGCACAGCTGAGCGGTACCCGTCGGCGGGAACTTGGAGAGAACTCTCACTTCCGTCGGCGGGTCGCCCCCGGATAAGTGGTTAAAATCGCCACTGACCAGCAAGGACGGGGCACCTTGAAGCTCCTGTGCACACGCGCGTGCTGCGGGCGACGTACCGTATGGGCGTGGGCTCAGGTACCGTGGAAGCCCTACGGACCGGCCTCTCCGCGGAGGGTCCGTTCCGGATCATGAACGCGTGTCAGACTCTGGGGCCGTCGAGCCCCGTCACCGAGGGGGTCGAGCCATGGGGCGCGGCCGGGCCAAGGCCAAGCAGACAAAGGTCGCCCGCCAGCTGAAGTACAACAGCGGTGGGACTGACCTGTCACGTCTGGCCAGTGAACTGGGCGCATCGACTTCGAGCCAGCCGCCGAACGGCGAGCCGTTCGAGGACGATGAGCAGGACGAGGACGATCTTTACTCTCGATACGCCGACCTCTATGAGGACGACGACGAGGGTGAGGATCAAGGTCCTTCACAACACCGTCGCGGCGCTTGACCTTGCACTGAGCACTCACCCGGTCGGTGGCACAGCCACCGACCGGGTTCTGTGCTACCCGCAGGTCAGAGGGCGGCGCCTTCAGACTGAATACGTGCCGACCAGCTCGGCGCCGGTCTCCTTGTCGCCGCGGTCGGTGATCTCGCCCGCCACCCAGGCTTCGACCCCGCGGTCGGCCAGCGTCGCGAGGGCGACGTCCGCCGACTCCTCGGGGACGATCGCGATCATGCCCACGCCCATGTTGAGGGTCTTCTCCAGCTCGAGAAGCTCGACGCCGCCGGTCCTGCCGACGAGGTCGAAGACCGGGCCCGGCGTCCAGGTGGAGCGGTCGACGGTCGCGTGCAGTGTGTCCGGGATCACCCGGGCCAGGTTGGCGGCCAGCCCGCCGCCGGTGATGTGGCTGAAGGCGTGCACCTCGGCGGTGCGGGTGAGGGCCAGGCAGTCCAGGGAGTAGATCTTCGTCGGCTCCAGCAGCTCCTCGCCCAGGGTGCGCCCGAACTCCTCGATCCGCGAGTCGAGCGAGAGGCCCGCGGTCTTCAGCAGCACATGGCGGACCAGCGAGTACCCGTTCGAGTGAAGCCCGGAGGACGCCATGGCGATCACCGCGTCACCCTTACGGATGCGATCCGCGCCCAGCAGCCGGTCGGCCTCCACGACGCCCGTACCGGCGCCCGCCACGTCGAAGTCGTCCTCGCCCAGCAGACCCGGGTGCTCGGCCGTCTCGCCGCCCACCAGGGCGCAGCCGGCCAGGACGCAGCCCTCCGCGATGCCCTTGACGATGGCGGCGACCCGCTCGGGGTGGACCTTGCCGACGCAGATGTAGTCGGTCATGAACAGCGGCTCGGCACCGCACACGACGATGTCGTCCATGACCATGGCGACCAGGTCGTGGCCGATGGTGTCGTACACGCCCAGCTGCCGGGCGATGTCGACCTTGGTGCCGACGCCGTCCGTGGCGGAGGCGAGCAGCGGGCGTTCGTAGCGCTTGAGGGCGGAGGCGTCGAAGAGCCCGGCGAAGCCGCCGAGGCCGCCGAGGACCTCGGGGCGCCGGGTCTTCTTCACCCATTCCTTCATGAGCTCCACCGCGCGGTCGCCCGCCTCGATGTCGACGCCCGCGCTCGCGTAGCTGGCGCCGCCCACGGCATTACTGGTCTCGGAAGACATGACCTTGAGAACTTTCGTGTCGTACGACGGGGCTTACGGGCGACGGATCGCGTCGGCGGCGGCCGTGGCCGCCGGACCGGCCGCCAGCTCGGTCTCCAGCAGCTGCTTGCCGAGCAGCTCGGGGTCCGGGAGTTCCATCGGGTACTCGCCGTCGAAGCAGGCGCGGCACAGGTTCGGCTTGGCGATGGTGGTCGCCTCGATCATGCCGTCGAGGGAGATGTACGCCAGCGAGTCGGCGCCCAGCGAGGTGCCGATCTCGTCGATGGTCATGCCGTTGGCGATGAGCTCGGCGCGGGTGGCGAAGTCGATGCCGAAGAAGCAGGGCCACTTCACGGGCGGCGAGGAGATCCGGATGTGGACCTCGGCGGCGCCCGCCTCACGGAGCATCCGGACCAGGGCGCGCTGGGTGTTGCCGCGCACGATGGAGTCGTCGACGACCACCAGGCGCTTGCCCTTGATGACTTCCTTCAGCGGGTTCAGCTTCAGCCGGATGCCCAGCTGGCGGATCGTCTGCGAGGGCTGGATGAAGGTCCGGCCGACGTAGGCGTTCTTCACCAGGCCGCTGCCGAAGGGGATGCCGCTGGCCTCGGCGTAGCCGATGGCCGCCGGGGTGCCGGACTCCGGGGTCGCTATGACCAGGTCGGCCTCGACCGGGGCCTCCTTCGCCAGGCGGCGGCCCATCTCGACGCGCGAGAGGTAGACGTTGCGGCCGGCGATGTCGGTGTCCGGGCGGGCCAGGTACACGTACTCGAAGACACAGCCCTTGGGCTTCGCTTCCGCGAACCGGGAGGTGCGCAGGCCGTTCTCGTCGATGGCGACGAACTCGCCCGGCTCGATCTCCCGGACGAAGCTGGCGCCGGTGATGTCGAGGGCGGCGCTCTCGGAGGCGACGACCCAGCCGCGCTCGAGGCGGCCGAGGACCAGCGGGCGGACGCCCTGCGGGTCGCGGGCCGCGTAGAGGGTGTGCTCGTCCATGAAGACGAGCGAGAAGGCGCCGCGCACCTTCGGCAGGACCGTGTGAGCGGCTTCCTCGATGGTCAGCGGCTTGCCGTCGTCGTCGACCTGGGCCGCGAGGAGCGCGGTGAGCAGGTCGGTGTCATTGGTGGCCGCGACCCGCGTGGAACGCCCGTTGGTGTCCTTGGGCAGGTCGGCGACCATCTCGGCGAGCTGCGCCGTGTTGACCAGGTTGCCGTTGTGGCCGAGCGCGATGGAACCGTGCGCAGTGGCCCGGAACGTCGGCTGGGCGTTCTCCCACACGGAGGCGCCAGTGGTCGAGTAGCGGGCGTGTCCGACCGCGATGTGACCCTGGAGCGAACCGAGCGAGGTCTCGTCGAAGACCTGGGAGACGAGGCCCATGTCCTTGAAGACGAGGATCTGGGAGCCGTTGCTGACCGCGATTCCCGCGGATTCCTGACCCCGGTGCTGGAGGGCGTAGAGCCCGAAGTACGTGAGCTTTGCGACCTCTTCGCCCGGAGCCCAGACACCGAAGACGCCACAAGCGTCCTGGGGGCCCTTCTCACCGGGGAGCAGATCGTGATTGAGTCGACCGTCACCACGTGGCACGCTTCCGAGTGTAGGCGAGGTCGACCACTGGTCCGAATTGGGGATTCGTGCCCGTAACCGGGCAGGCGGTGTCGATCACCTTGGGGCTTTCTACGTTTCCCCTGGTCAGGGCGATGCAACCGCGAGTGGCTCGACTGCCGCACCTGCGGCGAGACGCCGTCGCGGGGCTCTCGTACCCGTACATGAGTGAGCTGTCGCACATCATTCGGGTGTGCCGCGGGTGAGGTGCACGCGGTCGCCGTGACTGTTGGTGACGGTGAGCTTCCCGTCGTCGGTCCTGCCGGTGAGGGTCTGGCCGGCGAGGATCCCGGCGAGGGCGCGCTCGAAGGTCATGCGGGGGCGGTCGCAGGCCATCCGGGTGGTAAGGAGGTCACCGAAGGTGATCCGGTCGCCGTGGACGGTGGCGCGGGCGCTGAACTGGTTGCAGCCGAGGTTTCCGGCCGCCTTGCCGCCCTCGTCGACGCGGAGGCGGGCGGCGGCGGGGGCGCGGTGGGTGGTGCCGTCGACGGTGACGCTGTCGACGTGCCAGTCGACGCCGGTGACCGGTTCCCGGACCACCACCGAGCCGCTGCCCGCCCGTTCGGTGCCGCAGGCCACAGCGAGGGGGACGAAGGCGGCGGCCGCGGTCCGGGTGATGCGCTGCTTCCTGGTCCGGTTCATGACGATTCGACGAGGTTCACACCCGCCCGGTTCCGCGGCGCGCGGCCTCGTTCACGACATCAGCGGCAGCCGGGGTGCCCGGGGGCGCCGGTCCGCGGATCCGCCCGGCGCCCTCACGGCGAGCGCGTCGGCCAGGAGCCGGGCGGTGACGACGCCACGAGATGCACGCGCGCCCGTTTCCCGGGCACGCGGCCCGATTCACGACATCAGTGGCAGCAGGCCCCCGAGGTCCGCCCGCTCCCCGCTCGCGGTGACCCGGGCCTCCGCGAGGGCGTCCTTCCAGGCCAGTCGGCCGGTGGCGAGCCGGATCCAGGTCAGCGGGTCGGTCTCGACGACGTTGGGCGGGGTGCCCCGGGTGTGGCGGGGCCCTTCGACGCACTGCACGACGGCGTACGGCGGTACGCGCACCTCGGTGGAGCCGCCGGGCGCCTTCACGGCGAGCGCGTCGGCGAGGAGCCGGGTGGTGGCGGCGAGCGCCTGACGGTCGTACGGCACCTCGAGGCCGGGCACGGCGGCGTTCAGGTCGTCGGTGTGGACGACGAGTTCCACGGCGCGGGTGACGAGGTAGTCGGCGAGCGGCAGGGCGCCCGCGTTGGTCTTGAGCAGCCGGGTCCCGGGGTGGGTGTCGAGCTGCTCGGCGAGAGCGCGGGCGATGCCGTCGAGGTAGGTGTCGAGGTCGGGGTGCTGCCCGGCGAGCCGCCGGGTGAACTCGTCGATGGCCGAGGAGCTGGCGGAGGTCGCGAACGGCCATTCGAGGAGGGCGGCGTGGGCGGCGTGGGCGGCGTCCTGCCTGGACGGCTCCGGCAGGGCGAGGGAACGCTCGACGGCCGTGAGTGCCATCCCCATGTGCGCGACCAGTTCCCGTACGGTCCACTCGCCGAGCCGGGTGGGGAGCGCGAGCTGCCCGGGCGTGAGCCCGCGGACGGCTTCCCTGACGTGGGCGAGCTGGCCGAAGACCGCCGAACGGGTCTTGGCGGGGTCGTACGTCCGGGTGCGCTTCTTGGCCGTGGGCATGACGGGGAGCCTATTGCTTCACGGCGTATCCGCTCAGGCCGTTCTCGATCAGGCCGAAGGCGAGCCGGGCGCGTTCGGCCGCGTCGGCGGCGACCTGGTCGGGGCTCTCGCCCTCGGCGACACGGCGGTGGTGCTCCTCGACGAGGGCGTTGCGTGCCGCGCTGAGGGTGGCGGCGGCGATCGTGGCGCACATCAGGTCGCCGGTCTCGGCGGCCAGCAGGTCGGCCAGCTCCCGGGTGCCCTTCTGGGAGGCGACGAAGGCGCGTTCCATCAGGACCGGGGTCTCCACGACGAGTTGGCGGACCTGGCGGGCGAAGGGCTCGGGGTTCAGCCCGACCGAGGGGTCACGCTCCTCGACCATCTCCAGGAACTGCCGGCGCACGGCGTCCGCGGCGGACTCGCCGGGCTTCCGCTCGCGCACCGCGCGGGCCGCGTCGCCGAAGTGCTCCTCCATGGGCCGGAAGACCAGGTCCTCCTTGGTGCCGAAGTAGTTGAAAACGGTCATCTTCGAGACTTCGGCGGCGTCGGCGATCTCCTGGACGGAGACATTGTCGAACCCCCGTTCGGCAAACAGGTCGACCGCCACCCGGTAGATCCGCCGGGCCGTCTGCATCTTCTTCCGGTCGCGCAGCCCCATCACCTGATCAGCCATGACGCAACTGTACCAAGCCGAAATTTAGGCCTGGATGATACTTAATCTTGGATGAAACATTGACCGAGTACATAAGCTTGGGGCATGGTGCTGCCCATGACCGGAACCCAGCGCAAGATCGGCATGTTCGTCTGCCTCGTCACGATCGTCCTGGCCGTCCTGGACATGCAGATCGTGTCCGCGGCCACCGTCCCGATCGTCCGGGACCTCGACCCCCGCCACGGCATCGACAGGATTCCCTGGCTGGTCAGCGCCTTCTCACTGGCGTCGGCCGTGATGCTCCCGCTGTACGGCAGGCTGTGCGACGTGCTCGGCGCCAAGCGGGTCTTCCTCGGCGCCATCGGCACCTTCCTGCTCGGCTCGGCGCTGTGCGGAGCCGCCCAGTCCATCGGCTGGCTGATCGCGGCCCGGGCGGTGCAGGGCCTGGGCGCGGGCGGCCTGATGAGCGTGACGATGGTCGTGATGGCCCACCTCAAGGAGCCCGGCACGAAGAAGGACAGCAAGGGCGCCGGGATGGGCGGAATCGTCGCCGGCGGCGGCATGGCGATAGGGCCCTGGATCGGCGGGGTGCTCTCCGACCACGCGAGCTGGCGCTGGATCTTCTACATCAACCTGCCGCTCGGCCTCGCCGTCCTGACCGTCGGCGCGCTCGTCCTGAAACTGCCCCGGCACACGCTCAGCCGCTCGATCGACTTCCCCGGTGCCGCCCTCGCCGCCGCCTTCTCCACCGCGCTGCTGCTGGTCACCCAGTGGGGCGGCAAGCAGTACGCCTGGTCCTCACCGCAGATCCTCGGCCTCGCCCTCGCCGCCACGGCCGCGCTCGGCCTGTTCCTGTGGCGCCAGGTCACGGCGGCCGAGCCGATCCTGCCGCTGTCCATGTTCCGCGTCCCGGAGCTGCGCTGGGGCTTCGCCATCCAGGGGCTGGTCGGCGCGGGCATGGCCGGGGCCATGTACTACGTGCTGGTCTACCTCCAGGTCGCACGCGGCATCGCGAGCTCCTCGGCCGGGCTCTACCTGCTGCCCATGGCGGCCGGCATGGGAATCGTCGGCGTGGTCGTCGGCAGGCTCACCGAACGCGGCCGGCCCGAGCGGACCTTCGTCGTGGGCGGCACGGCCGTCACCGCGATCGCCTTCCTCCTGCTGTCCACGACCGGCACCGGCACCCCCCTGTGGACGATCCGCGCCGAACTCCTCCTCTTCGGCATCGGCTTCGGCCAGCTCATCGGCCAGCTCATCCAGCTGGTCCAGGACGCGGCCCCCCGACACCAGCTGGGCGTCGCCACCACCGGCATCCGCTTCTTCCAGACCCTAGGCACCGCCCTCGGCGCCGCCCTCTTCGGCACCCTCCTCACCCGCCTGTACGACGGGCCCGGCGACATCGGCGCCCTGGCCTCGCTGCGAGGCCCGGCACGGGCGGCGGGCGTGGCGGCGTACGTCGACGCGATGGACGCGGTGTTCCTGTGCGGGGCGGGCGTGATGGGCCTGTCCGTGGCCCTGGCACTGCTACTGCCGAAGCACCGGCCGGCGCAGGCCCCGGGGAACGGACCGGCGCGCGCGGCGGACCCGGTCCGGGTCTGACCGGCGCCAGGAGCTGTCAGGAGGCGAGGTCGGAGCTCGGGGTGATCACCCAGTGGTTGCTGCGGATGACCCGGTCGGCGAAGTCGACGTCGGTTTCGCCGAGGAGGCGGAAGCCGAGGGATCTGCAGATGCCGTTCGAGGGGCCGTTGCTCGTCGCCGGGAAGGCGTGGATGTCTCCCCAGCGGTCCTCGTCCCGGGCCTGTTCCAGGAGGGCGCGGGTGGCGAGCTTGGCGAAGCCACGGCCCTGGAACTCGGGCAGGACCATCCAACCGATCTCCGACATCGACTCCTCGCCGGAGTCGTGCGACCAGATGCACACATTGCCCGCGACGGTTTCGGGGGCGCCGGGATCCGGGACGATCATCTTGATCCAGGAGGTGTCGGTCATCGCCGCCTCGGCATCCCTGCGCACCTTGTCCTTCATGCCCTCGCTGGGCAACGGCCCGCCGAGATCCTTCATCATCACGGGGTCGCAGCGCATCCGGACATACGCTTCCACGTCGTCCGCGGTGACGTCACGCAACAGCATCGCCGGTCTCCGTCCTCGGGGTCACTGAAGAGTGACACTGTTTCATCGTTCGCGGTCCACGAGGCGACAGAGCACAAGAAACGGCCCCACCTGTCGAAACAGGTGGGGCCGTCCAGCAAGCCGCGCTTACGCCAGCAGCGCCGGGATGGTCCCCTCGTGGGCCTCGCGCAGTTCGGCGAGGGAGAGGGTGAACTCTCCCTGGATCTCCACCACTGCATTTGCATCAGACGCAGTACCGTCCACGACACCGACGCGGGTGGCCGGCAGGCCCCGGGCGCCGCACATGTCGTTGAAGCGGACCTCCTCCGAACGCGGCACGGCGACGATCGCGCGGCCCGCGGACTCGGAGAAGAGGAAGGTGAAAGCGTCCAGACCGTCGGGGACGATCAGCCGGGCGCCCTTGCCGCCGAGCAGCGCCGACTCCACGACCGCCTGGATCAGACCGCCGTCGGACAGGTCGTGCGCGGAGTCGATCATGCCGTCGCGGGAGGCGGAGATCAGGATCTCGGCGAGCAGCCGCTCGCGCTCCAGGTCGACCTTCGGGGGCAGACCACCGAGGTGGTCGTGGATCACCTGCGACCAGGCGGACCCGCCGAACTCCTCACGCGTGTCGCCGAGGAGGTAGAGCAGCTGGCCCTCCTCCTGGAAGGCGACCGGCGTGCGGCGCGCGACATCGTCGATCACGCCGAGGACCGCGACCACCGGCGTCGGGTGGATGGCCGCCTCGCCCGTCTGGTTGTAGAGCGAGACGTTGCCGCCGGTCACCGGCGTGCCGAGCTGCTGGCAGCCGTCGGCGAGACCGCGTACGGCCTCCGCGAACTGCCACATGACCGCCGGGTCCTCGGGCGAGCCGAAGTTCAGGCAGTCGGACACCGCCAGCGGCTTGGCGCCGGTGGTGGCGACATTGCGGTACGCCTCCGCGAGGGCCAGCTGCGCGCCCGCGTACGGGTCGAGCTTGGCGTACCGGCCGTTGCCGTCGGTGGCGATAGCCACGCCGAGGCCGGTCTCCTCGTCGACGCGGATCATGCCGGAGTCCTCGGGCTGGGCGAGGACGGTGTTGCCCTGCACGAAGTGGTCGTACTGCGAGGTGATCCATTTCTTCGACGCCTGGTTCGGCGACCCGACCAGCTTGAGGACCTGGTCCTTCAGCTCCTCGGAAGTCGCCGGCCGCGGAAGCTTGTTCGCGTCGTCGGCCTGGAGCTCGTCCTGCCAGGACGGGCGGGCGTACGGGCGCTCGTAGACCGGTCCCTCGTGCGCGACCGTGCGCGGGTCGACGTCGACGATCTTGCCGCCGTGCCAGTAGATCTCGAGGCGGTCGCCGTCGGTCACCTCACCGATGACGGTGGCGATGACGTCCCACTTCTCGCAGATCTCCAGGAACCGGTCGACCTTCTCCGGCTCCACCACCGCGCACATGCGTTCCTGCGACTCGCTCATGAGGATCTCCTCGGGCGAGAGCGTGGAGTCGCGCAGCGGTACGTCGTCCAGCGTGACGCGCATGCCGCCGGAGCCGTTGGAGGCCAGCTCGGACGTGGCGCAGGACAGGCCGGCCGCGCCGAGGTCCTGGATGCCGACGACCAGCTTCTCCTTGAAGGCCTCCAGGGTGCACTCGATGAGGAGCTTCTCCTGGAAGGGGTCGCCGACCTGGACGGCCGGGCGCTTGGAAGGCTTCGCGTCGTCGAAGGTCTCGGACGCCAGGATCGACGCGCCGCCGATGCCGTCGCCGCCGGTCCGGGCCCCGTACAGGATGACCTTGTTGCCGGCGCCGGACGCCTTCGCGAGGTGGATGTCCTCGTGCCGCATCACGCCGATGGCACCGGCGTTGACCAGCGGGTTGCCCTGGTAGCAGGCGTCGAAGACGACCTCGCCGCCGATGTTGGGCAGGCCCAGGCAGTTGCCGTAGCCGCCGATGCCCGCGACGACACCGGGGAGGACGCGCTTGGTGTCCGGGTGGTCGGCCGCGCCGAAGCGCAGCGGGTCGACCACGGCGACCGGGCGCGCGCCCATCGCGATGATGTCGCGCACGATGCCGCCGACACCCGTGGCCGCGCCCTGGTAGGGCTCGACGTAGGAGGGGTGGTTGTGCGACTCGACCTTGAAGGTGACCGCGTAGCCCTGGCCGACGTCGACGACACCGGCGTTCTCGCCGATGCCGACGAGGAGGGCGTCGGACTCGGGGGCCTTCTCGCCGAACTGGCGGAGGTGGACCTTGGAGGACTTGTACGAGCAGTGCTCGGACCACATGACGGAGTACATCGCGAGTTCCGCACCCGTGGGCCGGCGGCCCAGGATCTCCACGACCCGCTCGTACTCGTCCTTCTTCAGGCCGAGTTCGGCCCAGGGCAGCTCGACGTCGGGGGTCGCGGCCGCGTGCTCGACCGTGTCCAGAGGCGTCCGGCTCATGCGTTGACCAGCTTCTTGAGGATCGAGGTGAAGAAGGGGAGGCCGTCGGTACGGCCGGACCCGATGAGGGGCTCGACGGCGTGCTCCGGGTGCGGCATCAGGCCGACGACGTTCCCGGCCTCGTTGGTGATGCCGGCGATGTCCCGGAGCGAACCGTTCGGGTTGCCGTATCCATCAGCGGCTTCGCCGCGGGCCACGTACCGGAACGCGACCCGCCCCTCGGCCTCCAGCTTGTCGAGCGTGTACTCGTCGGCGACGTACCGGCCGTCCATGTTCTTCAGCGGAATGTTGATCTCCTGGCCCGCGCGGTAGTCGCTGGTCCAGGAGGTCTCCGCGTTCTCCACCCGCAGCTTCTGGTCGCGGCAGATGAAGTGGAGGTGGTCGTTGCCGAGCATCGCGCCCGGGAGCAGGTGGGCCTCAGTGAGGATCTGGAAGCCGTTGCAGATGCCGAGGACCGGCAGACCGGCCTTCGCCTGTTCGATGAGGGGCTCCATCACCGGCGAGAAGCGGGCGATGGCGCCGGCGCGCAGATAGTCGCCGTAGGAGAAACCTCCGCACAGCACCACGGCGTCGACCTGCTTGAGGTCCTTGTCCTTGTGCCAGAGAGCGACCGGTTCGGCACCCGCGAGACGGATCGCCCGCTGGGTGTCCCGGTCGTCGAGGCTTCCCGGGAAAGTGACGACGCCAATACGAGCGGTCACTTCGCGGCCTCCGCGACTTCCTCCACCTTGACGGTGAAGTCCTCGATCACGGTGTTGGCGAGGAAGGATTCGGCAAGATCGTGAATGCGGGCGAGCGTGGCCTCGTCGACCGGCCCGTCAACTTCCAGTTCGAATCGCTTTCCCTGACGTACGTCGGAGATGCCTTCGAAACCCAGTCGCGGCAGTGCGCGCTGCACCGCCTGGCCCTGGGGGTCGAGGATCTCCGGCTTGAGCATGACGTCGACTACGACGCGTGCCACTGGCACTCCCGGTGTGTGGTGCTGAGCAGGTTCCTTCAGACTACCCGCACAAAATTTCTACGCGGGTAGAGTTGTAGGAACCTACGTGAGGGCCATCACGATCCGGTGTCGGACCGCGACCGGCGCGAAAAGTTCTGGGAAAGTTCCGGGATCCACCCGTGGCCCCTATTGCGCTCGGACACGCGGACGGATTTAGTCGGGCTTCACTTTGCAATGCCGGGCACTGTACAAATGAATTGGCAATAGTCGATACTTTGCCCAATAACAGGCGGACAGTCGACATCTCCCGGGCGTCTTGGCACGTCATCACCGGCGAGGTGTCGCACGAAGGGACCGATATTCGTGGCGCAGAAGGTCGTGGTCACTCTCTTTGACGACATCGACGGCTCGGAAGCGGCGGAAACGATCGCCTTCGGACTCGACGGCAAGTCGTACGAGATCGACCTGAACCAGGTCAATGCCAAGAAACTGCGTAAGGCTCTTGAGCCCTACGTGACGGCCGGCCGCAAGCGGTCGAAGTCGGGCAAGGCGTACCGCCAGACGGAGGTCGCCCCCGATCCCGCGGCGGTCCGCGCCTGGGCCCAGGCGAACAAGATGGACGTACCCGCGCGCGGCCGTATCCCCAAGAGGGTCTACGAGGCGTTCAGCGCGGCACAGTGACGCCCGCGAGGGGTGAGCTCCCAGGGTCCGTCAGCGGGCCCTGGGAGCAGCCGAGTTGCGCGGGAGGCGACCCCTGGGAGCAGCCGACTTGCGCAACCCCCCTGCTGATCAGCTAATGTTCGGAGCACGCCGAGGGGCGGGGCCGAAAGGCCGGAGCCCACGGAGTACATGCGGGTGTAGTTCAGTAGTAGAACATCCCCCTTCCAGGGGGAAGGCGCAGTGTGCAATTCCTGTCACCCGCTCTGCACCGCCGGTCCTGAGAAGCTTGTGGATCAGGTAGGCTGGTGCTCGCACCGATCGGTGGGAGCCGGTCGGGAGCAGTGCGGACGTAGCTCAGTTGGTAGAGCGCAACCTTGCCAAGGTTGAGGTCGCGAGTTCGAGCCTCGTCGTCCGCTCCAGAGAAGCCCCGGTCATCATGACCGGGGTTTTTTTCGTATACCGCGAACGCGGACCCGGCGCCGTCTGACATTTGTCATGCCGAGTGATGACACCGCGCACTGCTGCCCGGCCCCGGCTGCCGGGACGCTGAATCCATGGACCACATGGACCACATGAACAGCGACGAACACGAGCACGTGATCGAGGTCACCGACCTCCGGCGCGTGTACGGGGACGGGTTCGAGGCGGTGCGCGGAATCAGCTTCTCCGTGTCCCGCGGGGAGGTTTTCGCACTGCTCGGCACCAACGGCGCCGGCAAGACCTCGACGGTCGAACTCCTGGAGGGGCTCGCGGCACCGGCCGGGGGCCGGGTGCGTGTGCTCGGCCACGACCCCTACCTGGAGCGGGCCGCCGTCCGCCCACGCACCGGCGTGATGCTCCAGGAGGGCGGCTTCCCCTCCGAACTGACGGTCGCCGAGACCGCGCGGATGTGGGCGGGGTGCACGAGCGGGGCCCGGCCCGAGGGGGAGGCACTGGGCCTGGTGGGGCTGGCCGGCAAGGCCGGGGTGCGGGTGAAGCAGCTGTCCGGGGGTGAACGGCGGCGGCTGGACCTCGCGCTCGCCCTGCTCGGCCGGCCGGAGGTCCTGTTCCTGGACGAGCCGACGACCGGCCTGGACGTCGAAGGGCGCCGGGACACCTGGGAGTTGGTGCGGGCGCTGCGCGACACCGGCACCACCGTGCTGCTGACCACCCACTACCTGGAGGAGGCCGAGGGCCTCGCCGACCGGCTCGCGATCCTGCACGAGGGGCGCGTCGCGGTCGCCGGGACCCCCGCCGAGGTGACCGCCGGCCAGCCCTCGCGGCTCTCCTTCGACCTGCCCGAGGGCTACTTCCTCGGGGACCTGCCCCCACTCGCCGAGCTGGGGGTGTGCGGACACGAGGTGGCCGGCAGGTCCGTACGGCTGCGCACGCACGAACTCCAGCGCACGGCGACCGGACTGCTGGTGTGGGCCGAGCGGGCCGGAGTGGAACTGCGCCGGCTGGATGTGCGGTCGGCCTCGCTGGAGGAGGCGTTCCTGGGGATCGCGCGGATGGGGGTCCCCCCGCTCGAGCGAAGCCGGGAGTGGGGGAAGGAGGCGGCGGCATGAGCAGCCTGGCCCTCTCTCCCGTCGCCCGGCGGTTGCGTGCCCTGGCCCGCGCCGAACTCGCCCTGCTCGGCCGCAACCGGGGGGCGGTGACCACCGCGCTGCTCGTGCCGCTCGCGGTGCCGTTCAGCGTGGGGCCGGCGATCGACCAGATGGACCTCAAGGCCGAAGGACTGACCGCCGGCACGGTGATGCTGACCGCCGCGATCGGCTTCTCCTTCCTCTTCGCCGTGTACACCTCCCTGGTGAGCGCCTTCGTCGCCCGCCGCGAGGAACTGGTCCTCAAACGGCTGCGCACCGGCGAACTCGGCGACGCCGAGATCCTCACCGGCACCGCCCTGCCCGCGGTCGGCCTCGGCCTCGCCCAGTCGCTGCTGCTGGCCGCGGCCTGCACGGTGCTCCTGGACACCGGGGCGCCCGAGGCGCCGTATCTGACCGTCCTGGGGCTGCTGCTGGGCCTGGTGCTGTCCGCCGCGCTCGCGGCCCTCACCGCCTCCTTCACCAGGACCGCCGAGAGCGCCCAGGTGACCGCGCTGCCGCTGGTGTTCGTCTCCATGATGGGCTCGGGCATCGCGATCCCGACGGAGGTCATGCCGGACCGCCTCACCTCCGTCTGCGAACTCCTGCCGCTGTCCCCGGCGGTCCGGCTGGTCCGCGCCGGCTGGACCGGCGAGCTGAGCGCGTACGAGGCACTGGGTGCCCTGGCGACCACGCTGGCCTGGACCGTCGTGGCGGTGTTTGCTGTAGGGCGGTGGTTCCGCTGGGAACCGCGGCGGTGACCTACGGGGGGCAGGGCATGGCGGACACGGGCAGGCCCGCCGGCTGGTGGCGGCGCAAGAGCACGCCGGAGAAGGTCGAGACCTACACCCGCTGGTCGTTCCACCTCTTCGGCGTGATCGAGGTCGCGGCGATCGGGCTGCCGGTGTTCGGGCAGGTGCACGGGGGCATCGCGGTCTGGCTGATGGCCATGGTCACCGTCCACGCGGTGACGGGCTGCGTAACCGCCTCCCGGGCGCTGGACTGGACCCGCGGCCGGCGCGGCCGGCCGATACGGCTGTTGTGGGCACTCGCCGCACTCACCTTCGTGCTCGCGAACATCGCTCTCGGCCTGAGGAAGTACCAGCCCGGGGGCCCGGGCATGGACACCGCCGTCGGCACGGTCTTCGCGGGCATCCTGACCTTCGGCGCGGGCACCATGGCGCTGGGTGTCCGCAAGCGGCGGCGTGTGTTCGCGTCCGTGTTCGGATCCGTGTTCGGCGCGAGCACGGCGTCGTTGCCGTTCGGTGCGCCCTTGGCCGAAGTGCTGGTCACGACGTTCGTAGTGCTCATCGGCGCCGGATCCCTCGCCACCACCTGCCTCTTCTCCGTCTGGCTGCTCGACTGCGTCTACGAACTCGACGCCGCCCGCGAGACCCGGGCCCGGCTCGCGGTCGCCGAGGAACGGCTGCGGTTCGGGCGGGACCTGCACGACGTCCTGGGACGGAACCTGTCCGTCATCTCGCTGAAGAGCGAACTGGCCGTGCAACTGTCCCGGCGCGGGCGGCCGGAGGCGGTGGAACAGATGATCGAGGTGCAGCGCATCGCGCAGGAGTCCCAGCGGGAGGTGCGGGAGGTCGTACGGGGCTACCGGGAAGCCGACCTCGGCGTGGAACTCCTCGGCGCCCAGGGCGTGTTGACGGCGGCCGGGATCGACTGCGAGGTCACCGGGGACGCCGACGGGCTGCCCTCCGAGGTGCAGTCCGCGCTCGGCTGGGTGGTGCGGGAGGCGACGACGAACGTGCTGCGGCACGGGGACGCGGGGCGGTGCACGGTGGGACTGCGGGTAGCGGAGGGGTCTGTGGTGCTGACGGTCGAGAATGACGGGTTCGCCGGCCCCGGCGGAAGCGGCGGGGCCGCCCGCCCCGGCGGAAGCGGCGGCTCGGGGCTCGCCGGGCTGCGGGAACGGCTGGCGGCGGTCGACGGGGCGTTGGAGGCGGGGCCGGTCGGGGCGGACGGGTACAGGTTGGTCGCAGAGGTGCCCTTGGCTCGTGTGACCGGTGTGAGTGAGGTCGCGTCATGAGCACTCCGGTACGCCTGTTGCTCGCCGACGACGAGCATCTGATCCGGGGCGCGCTGGCCGCGCTGCTCGCGCTGGAGGACGACCTGCTGGTCGTCGCGGAGGCGGCCACCGGCCCGGAGGCGCTGGCGATGGCGCGGGCCCACGCACCCGATGTGGCGGTCCTGGACCTCCAGATGCCGGGCGCCGACGGTGTGAAGGTCGCCACAGCCCTGCGTGCCGAACTGCCCGGCTGCCAGGTGCTGATCGTCACCGGTCACGGGCGGCCCGGACATCTGAAAAGGGCCCTTGCGGCGGGTGTGCGCGGATTCGTTCCGAAGACGGTCAGTGCGCAGCGGCTCGCGGAGATCATCCGTACCGTGCACGCCGGGAACCGTTATGTCGACCCGGAGTTGGCCGCCGACGCGATCTCCGCCGGGGACTCGCCGCTGACCGCGCGGGAGGCGGAGGTGCTGGAGCTGGCCGCGGACGGGGCGCCGGTCGCGGAGATCGCCGAGCGGGCCGCGCTGTCGCCGGGGACCGTGCGGAACTACCTCTCCTCGGCCGCGACGAAGCTCGGGGCGGAGAACCGGCATACCGCTGTGCGTCTCGCTCGGGAGCGAGGTTGGGTATAGTTGCTCTCGCGCCACGGCGCAATGCGGACGTAGCTCAGTTGGTAGAGCGCAACCTTGCCAAGGTTGAGGTCGCGAGTTCGAGCCTCGTCGTCCGCTCTGATCAAGCCCCCCGGTTTCCGCCGGGGGGCTTCTTCGTGTTCTACGACCAGCTGACGCCCGTCAGACGCTCGTACGCCTCCACGTACTTCGCCCGGGTCGCCTCCACGACCTGCTGCGGCAGCGCGGGCGGGAGCTGCTCGCTCCTGCGGTCCCAGCCGGACTCGGCGGAGGTCAGCCAGTCACGGACGAACTGCTTGTCGTACGAGGGCTGCGCGCGGCCCGGCTGCCACTGGTCGGCCGGCCAGAAACGGGAGGAGTCCGGGGTGAGGACCTCGTCGGCGAGGACGAGCGTGTCGCCGTCGAAGCCGAACTCGAACTTGGTGTCGGCCAGGATGATCCCGCGGTCACGGGCGATGTCCCGGCCGCGGGTGTAGACGGCGAGGGTGGCCTGGCGCAGCCGGGCGGCGGTGTCGGCGCCGACCTGGCGGGCGACCTCCTCGTAGGAGACGTTCTCGTCGTGCTCGCCCACCTCGGCCTTGGTGGCGGGGGTGAAGATCGGGGCGGGCAGCTCGGAGCCGTCGACGAGGCCTTCGGGGAGGGCGAGGCCGCAGACCGTACGGGACTCCTGGTACTCGGCGAGGCCCGAGCCGGTGAGGTAGCCGCGGGCCACGCACTCGACCGGGATCATCTTCAGGGACTTGCAGACCAGGGTGCGGCCCCGCCAGTCGGCGGGGGCCCCGGCCGGCAGCTCGGTGCTGATCACATGGTTGGGGACCAGGTCGCGCAGCTGGTCGAACCACCACAAGGAGAGCTGGGTGAGGACCCGGCCCTTGTCGGGGATCTCGGTCGGCAGCACCCAGTCGTAGGCGGAGATGCGGTCGCTGGCGACCATCACGAGGTCCCCCGCCTCGTTCTGGTACAGCTCGCGCACCTTGCCGGTGTGCAGATGCACCAGACCCGGAACCTGGATCGGTTCGGGCTTTTCGACGAATCCGGACACGGTTCCTCCCCGTGGTTCTGTCCAATGACTTGATTGTCCCGTATGGGACAGGGGTCGAGGACGGCGGGTCGGTCGTGATCGCGCGGGGCGGTCAGTCGCGCTTGCAGATACGGTCCAGCAGATTGGCGGTGGCGCGCTGGATACGGGGGTCCGTGTGGCCGGGGCGGTCCAGGGCCGGGGACCAGGCGAAGGTGCCGGCGGCGAACACCAGGGCGCCGGAGGGGGCGCGGTAGAGGGAGGTCTCCTGGTGGCGCAGGACGCCTTCGCTGTCGGTGTACGGGGAGTGGGAGAGCAGGATGCGCTCCTCGTGCTCGGGGAGCGGGGTGCGCGGGAAGTAGCGGTCGGCCTCGCCTGCGACCATGCCCGCGATCTCGTCGCCCTCGTGTGCGCCCGTCGCCTCCCACAGCCAGTGCTTGGCGTTGCGCACGACCAAGGGATGCGGCTCGGGGACCCGGCCCGCGTACTGGATGCCGACCAGCTGCTGCTCGGGGCGGTCGATCTCGCGCCAGAGCACGGGCTTGCCCGGGCCCTTGCGTTTGCGGCAGGTCAGCAGGCGGTCGGGGACGCCGGAGGGGGACGGGCCGAGCTCGACCTGCCAGTACATGGTGTTGGCGGAGAGGAAGACCAGGGAGGTGCCGTTCTCCCGGGCCAGCTCCGCCGTGCGGCGCATCTGCGTCGACCAGTACTCGTCGTGGCCGGGGAAGACCAGCCCCCGGTAGCGGGTGGGGTCGACTCGGCCGGCGTGCAGGTCGCGGGCGTCGGCGTAGGCGATGTCGTAGCCGTAGCGCTCGGCCCAGCGGATGAAGTCGTAGGCGTGACCGACGTGCAGGGGCAGGCCCGCGCCCGCGTACGGGCGGTCGAAGGAGACCGTGGTCGCGGCGTCGGCCTCGCCCAGCAGGCGGCCCTTCTCGTCCCAGGCGTGGTAGAGGCTGGCGCCGGTGTGGCCGTCCTCCGGGTAGAGGTTGTAGGCCTGCCAGGTGATGTCGGGCAGCAGCAGGAGCAGGTCCGCCGGATGGTTGTCCCGGACGGTGAACGGCACGTGGGAGCGGTAGCCGTCGGCCGTGGTGAGCACCGCGACGTACGCCCCGATCGTCCAGTACGACGGCACCTGTAGGCGCCAGGAGAGCCACCAGTGGTGGCAGGAGACCGTGCGGTCGGCGGTCAGCGGCGGGGACTGGACGATGCCGGAGAGGCGGGGGCTGGTGGTGATCTTCGCCGCGCCGTCGCCGCCGTAGTGGCCGATGCGGTAGATGTCCACGCTGAACTGCTGGGGCGGGTCGACGGTGATGTGGAAGTCGACGGCCTCGCCGGGCGCGACCGCTCCGGTGGAGGTGAAGCCCTTGATCTGGCGGTGCACGTCGTCGGCGGAGCGCGGACCGCCGCCGGAGGTGCGGGGGGCCGGGACGCGCGGGGTGTCCCGGCCGGTGCGGGTCGTCTGCGTGTGCTGCTGGGTGGTGTCCACGTACCAGGGGACGACGTGTCCGGTGTCGTCGAAGTACGTCTCGCTGCCACGCAGCCAGGGGACAGGGCCCTGCCCGAAGGGGTCCGTGACGGCGTGCGCGAGTGCTCCCGACTCCCAGCGGCGGATGTGGTCCGAGGCCATGGCCACTCCCCTCCCTCGTGCCCCCGTGACTCGTCTGTGCGACTTGTACTCGTGCGGCTTGTGTTGTGCGACTCGGTCTGCGTGCCTGCGAGCCTGCGTGCCTACGTGCTCTGTGCCTGTGCGCCCGTGCGCTCGCGTGCCTGTCGTATGTCGTATGCGCTTGCCATGCGCGTGGTCGGTCCCAGCACATCACATTCAGCACGCGTACGGTCACTATTCGTTGCGAATTGACCTGAACTGGAAGTGCCTGCTCCGGTACAGCGGTCGTCAGACGAGGCGTACCGGCTTCTCCGGACGTATCCCCGACTCCACCA
Source organism: Streptomyces sp. NPDC054834 (assembly GCF_053611185.1). Lineage (NCBI taxonomy): Bacteria > Bacillati > Actinomycetota > Actinomycetes > Kitasatosporales > Streptomycetaceae > Streptomyces > Streptomyces sp. NPDC054834. Next base: position 35,002 of record NZ_JBSGZV010000043.1, read on the forward strand.
GCCAGGCCCGCAGCGGGCTGGGGTCCCCCTCCTCGATCAGGCTGAGCACCCGGGAGGAGAGGTCGGAGGCTCTTTCGCCGTTGACGAGAAGCAACGGGCCGTCGAGCCAGTCCATCCCCGGGCTCGCGCCGGCCGTGTCGACCGCGGCGCAGCACACCATCGCCGTGACGTGATCGGCGAGCAGGTCGCGGTCGGCGCGCGGGGGCTGGAGCGGGAACAGGGGGAGCGCGCCGTCGTCCCAGAAGGCGGCGGCGGGGCTCTGGCCCGCGGCGCCCGGACCGGCCGCGGCTGCCGGGCCCGACCCGGCGGACTCCTCACGGGCCACCTCGGCACTGAGCCTGGCGGCGAGCATGGCGCTGCGCTCGTTCAGGGGGTCGGCGTCGGCGGGCTCGTGGCCGGATTCGGCGGCCTCGGCACCCGGAGGCGGCTGCCCGCCCGGGTCGGCCTGCGCGTCCCCGCCGGCCGGCGGGGACGCGAGGTGGTCCAGTACCCGGGACAGGGTCGGGCCGTAGGCCGCTGTGGGGGCGGGGGCGGGGCGGACGCCCAGGGAGTCCAGGACCCGGTGGAGGCGGGCCGCGTCGGTGCGCCAGGTGCGGTCGACGACCTCCTCCGGGTACTCCTGCCAGCCGACCGGCGACCAGTGCGGGCAGGGCTCGGCGGGGCCGCCGTGGAAGAGGCGGGCGGCGAGCAGGGAGGCGGCCTCGTCCACCGCGCCGGGCTCCTCGAGCAGATCGCAGGCGGGACGCTCGCCCAGCCGGGAGGCGAAGCCCTCGGCCAGCCGGTCGCGCCGGGACAGTTCGGTGAGTGCCGCGACGACGCCCGCGTCCAGCCGGGACGGCCAGCGGCCCATCCGCCAGGCGGGCAGCGCGACCCGGGTCAGCAGCCGGTCCCAGCCCGCGTACGCCAGCCCCACCTGCTCCTGGGCGACGATCCGCAGCCCGTAATCCACAGCCTGTGCACGCTCGGCGGCCGCCGCCGCGACCCCGCGCTCCATCAGGGCCGCGTGCTCCCGGCAGCCCCGCAGCAGCAGCCGGGCCACCCAGCCGAGGCCCGCGCACGCTCCCCGGGTCAGCGGGCAGCGACCGGGCGTCGAGGCCACGGCCACCGCCGCGTCCAGCCCCCGTACGAAGCGCCGGGCCGCCGCTATGTCCGGTTGCGCGGAGGGCCCCGTACCGGCGACGACCGGGGCGAGGACCGCCCGTAGCTCACCGACCCGCATCCACCACAGGAACGGGGAGCCGATGACGAGGACGGGCGCGGCGGGCGTACGGCGATGGCGCCGCCCCGGCCCCGCTATCTCGTCGCCGGACTCGCGCGGCGGCGGGCCGTGGGCCGGGTGCGTACGGTCCTCCAGCCAGCTGTCGCAGTCCGGCGTGAGCGCTATCGCGGACGGCACGGGCACGTCGAGGCGGTCGGCGAGGTCGCGCACCATGCGGTACAGGTCCGGCGCGGAGTCCTCGGCGATCGGCACCGTGGGGGTCACCGCGGGCCTGGCGCGGGCGACGACGAGGCCGATGCCCACGGCGGCCAGCAGCACCACCAGCGCCAGCGCGCCCACGACCCAGCGGGCGACGTCCCAGCCCCGGCCGACGAGATGGCCGCTGGTACCTCCCGCCAGCAGGATCACGGCGACCGCCGCGGGGAGTACGGCGACGGCCAGCGCCCGGCCGCGCACCCGCAGCACGGCGAGGGCCCGGGAACGCGCGGCCTGTGCGCCCGCCTCCATACCCATACCGGTCACGACCGGACCTCACCCCCTCCGTGCTGTCCTCGCGCTGTCCTGGCGTTGGTCACTCCCCCACTGTGGCACCCACCACTGACATCGCAATGCCGGTGGGCCAAGTGCCGGAAAGCTTGCGCCGCACCCTAGTTGGGGCCTGCGGCCCCGTCAGCCGGATGGGGCATCGGTCACTCGATGGAATGGCCTTGGTCAGAGGTGTACGACGCACAGCAAGGATCGGGCCCCGGATTCGCATCCGGGGCCCGGGTCTCCACAAGGGGCTTACGACCGGCGGTTTTACGCGCCCGCCGCGTCCAGAGCCGCCTTCGCCGCGATGTCCGTGCGGTGCTGGGATCCGTCGAGGCGGATCCGGGCGACGGCGGTGTACGCCCGGTCGCGCGCCTCGGTCAGGTCCTTGCCGGTGGCTGTGACGGACAGCACACGTCCGCCGGCGCTCAGGACGGTGTCGCCGTCGCGCCTGGTGCCGGCGTGCAGGACGTAGGCGTGGGGGGCGTCCACGGTCGCCACGTCGTCGAGGCCGGTGATCGGGTCACCGGTGCGCGGGGTGCCGGGGTAGTTGTGCGAGGCCACGACCACGGTGACGGCCGCGTCGTCGCTCCAGCGCAGCGGCTCCAGGTCGGTCAGGGTGCCGTTCGCGGCGGCGAGCAGGACTCCGGCCAGCGGGGTCTTCAGACGGGCCAGCACGACCTGGGTCTCCGGGTCGCCGAAGCGGGCGTTGAACTCGATGACCCGTACGCCCCGGCTGGTGATCGCGAGACCGGCGTAGAGAAGGCCGGAAAACGGCGTGCCCCGGCGGCGCATCTCGTCGACGGTCGGCTGGAGGACGGTTTCGAGCACCTCCTCGACCAGCTTCGGGTCGGCCCAGGGCAGCGGGGAGTACGCGCCCATGCCGCCGGTGTTCGGGCCCTCGTCGCCGTCCAGCGCCCGCTTGAAGTCCTGGGCGGGCTGAAGCGGGACCACCGTCCGGCCGTCGGTGATCGCGAAGAGCGAGACCTCCGGGCCGTCGAGGAACTCCTCGATGACGACGCGCTCGCAGCCGGCCGCGTGGGCCTTCGCGGCGTCGATGTCGGAGGTGACCACGACGCCCTTGCCGGCGGCCAGCCCGTCGTCCTTCACCACGTACGGGGCGCCGAAGGCGTCGAGGGCCTCGGCGACCTCGTCGGCGCTCGTGCACACGTACGAGCGGGCGGTCGGTACGCCGCCCGCCGCCATCACGTCCTTGGCGAAGGCCTTGGACCCCTCGAGCTGCGCGGCCTCCTGGGAGGGGCCGAACACCGCGGTGCCCGCCGCGCGCACGGCGTCGGCGACCCCGGCGACCAGCGGGGCCTCCGGGCCCACCACCACCAGGTCGGCGCCCAGCTCGGTGGCCAGCGCGGACACGGCCTTGCCGTCGAGCGCGTCGACCTGGCGCAGCTCGGCGACCTCGGCGATGCCGGCGTTGCCGGGGGCGCAGTACAGCGCGGTGACGTCGGGGTCGAGGGACAGGGAGCGGCACAGGGCGTGTTCGCGGGCGCCGCTACCGATGACGAGGACCTTCACGGGGTCAGCCTATCCGGCGTTCCTCATAAGAGCCGGGGGGTGGGGAGCTTGTGCGTTCCTACGAGGGGCGCGAGGGGCACGAAGGACGCCACACACGAAGGACGTCACGGCGGACGCGGGCCCCGAAGAGCTACTCGTTGGTGAACTCCTCCACCACCGTCGCCCCCAGCTCCCGCACGATGAGTTCATGGCCGGAGAGGGCCGACTCGTCGAGGTCGGGGTCGTCGTCCTCGGGGATGTCGTCCTCGGGGGAGACCGGGGCCGGCTCGGGGGCGGAGGCCTGGCGGGGGGCGGAGGCCGGGGCGGCGGGGGCCGAAGACCCGGCCTGCGGCGCGGACGGGGCAGACGCGGACGGCTGGGGAGCGGCCGGGCGCTGCGGGGAGGCGCTCGCGGTGCCGGGGCCGCCGTAGCCGCCACCGGCGCCGCCGCCTCCGCCGTACCCGGAGGGGCCGGATCCGCCGAAGCCGCCGCCCCCGCCGCCCGACGGGGGTGCCGAGCCACCGGAGGGGTCGACGACGGCCTCGATCTTCCACTGCACGTTGAACTGCTCGGCCAGCGCCTGCCGCAGCACGTCCTCGCTGCCGCTGCTCGCGAAGTTGTCGCGGGCACCCGCGTTGACGAAGCCGAGTTGCAGGGTGGTGCCGTCGAAGCCGACGACCTGGGCGTTCTGGCTGAGCAGGATCCAGGTGAAGCGGCGGCGGTTCTTGACCACCTCCAGGATGTTCGGCCAGAGCATGCGTGGGTCGAGGCCACCGGTGGCGGCGGGGGCCTGGTGCGCGGGCGCGGGCTGGGCGGGGGTGGGCTGGGCGGCGGCAGGGGCAGGGGGTGCCGTGGGTGTGGACGGCTGTCCGCCGCCGGCCGGGGCAGCCGTGGGCCAGCCGCCGGGCCGTCGGCCGCCGCCGGCGGGCTTGGCGGTGGGCCAGGCGCCGGGGGCCGGAGCGGTCGCCGAAGCAGGGGTCGGGGTGGGTTCGGGGGCCTGCGGGGAAGCGGGGGGCGCGGGGGAAGGGGCGGGCGCGGGCGCCGGGGAGGGGGCGGGCTCGGGCACGGTGGCGGCAGGCGCGCCATTGCCGCCGGTACCGCGCACGGCAGCGCGGGCCGCCGCGACCCCGCCACCGGGCGGCACCTGCACACCACCGCTGGCACCACCACTGCCACTGCCACCGCTACCGCCACCACCCGCGTGGGCGTGACCTTCGGGACCGGGGACGTACCCCACGGCGGGCGCGCCCGCGGGCCCCGCGGAGAAGTTGACCCCCCGCTCCAGACGGTCGAGGCGGGCCATGACGGAGCGCTCGTCGCCGTAAGCGGCGGGCAGCATCACGCGCGCGCAGATGAGTTCGAGCTGGAGACGCGGCGAGGTGGCCCCGCGCATCTCGGTCAGGCCCTCGTTGACGAGGTCGGCGGCGCGGCTGAGCTCGGCGGCGCCGAAGGTGCCGGCCTGGGCCTGCATCCGCTCCAGGACGTCGGCGGGGGCGTCGATGAGCCCCTTCTCCACGGCGTCCGGAACCGCGGCCAGGATCACCAGGTCCCGCAGCCGCTCCAGCAGGTCGGCGACGAACCGCCGGGGGTCGTTGCCGCCCTCGATGACCCGGTCGACGACCTCGAAGGCGGCGGCGCCGTCCCCGGTGGCGAAGGCCTCGACAACGGAGTCGAGCAGCGACCCGTCGGTGTACCCGAGCAGCGAGGTGGACATGGCATACGTCACACCCTGCTCCCCCGCGCCGGCGAGCAGCTGGTCCATCACGGACATGGAGTCACGCACGGAGCCCGCGCCGGCCCGCACGACGAGCGGAAGCACACCCTCCTCGACGGGGATGTTCTCCTTCCCGCACACCTCTGCGAGGTAGTCCCGGAGCGTCCCGGGGGGCACGAGCCGGAACGGATAGTGGTGGGTCCGCGACCGGATCGTCCCGATGACCTTCTCGGGCTCGGTGGTGGCGAAGATGAACTTCAGATGCTCCGGGGGCTCCTCGACGACCTTCAGCAGAGCGTTGAACCCGGCCGGCGTGACCATGTGGGCCTCGTCGATGATGTAGATCTTGTACCGGCTGCTCGCGGGCCCGAAGAAGGCCTTCTCGCGCAGCTCACGGGCATCGTCGACACCACCGTGGGAAGCGGCGTCGATCTCGATGACGTCGATCGACCCCGGCCCGTTCCTGGCAAGGTCACGGCACGACTGGCACTCCCCGCACGGGGTCGGCGTCGGCCCCTTCTCACAGTTCAGGCAGCGGGCCAGGATCCGCGCGCTGGTCGTCTTGCCACAGCCGCGCGGACCGCTGAACAGGTACGCGTGATTGACCCGGTTGTTCCGCAGCGCCTGCTGCAGCGGGTCGGTGACATGCTCCTGCCCGATGACCTCGGTGAAGGACTCCGGCCGGTAGCGGCGGTACAGCGCGAGAGACGACACGCTTACGAGGTTATAGGCGCCCACCGACAACGGGCCCCGCCCGAGCCCCTGGCCCCCATCGGCCCCGGCCCCCGGCCCACAACGCAAGCGCCCCCCACGCACCCGCCAGAGCCAACCTACCCTTGCTGCCTTCCGGCCCTGGGGGAGTTCAGTCAGATAGCGCCGCGTGAGGGGCTCCGCACAGAGTACCCGATGCCGGCCTGCGGGAACGAGTTCGCGAGCACCCTCCTCGGTCATGTAATGTTTCCGGCGGAGGATTCGCCTAGAGGCCTAGGGCGCACGCTTGGAAAGCGTGTTGGGGGCAACCCCTCACGAGTTCGAATCTCGTATCCTCCGCCAGTGCCTCACCGGGCACGATGTCGAAGGGCCCCACCGTTCGCGGTGGGGCCCTTCGACGTTGTCCGTCTCAGTTTCCGGTCGCGGCGGTGTGGCGAGCGTCATGGAGGCGGCCGTCTCGTACACCCGCATCCCGGAGAAGCCTCCAGGTCGTTCGTACAGTGGCGCGCTCCACCCGGACGCCATGAACCACGGCCGCTCCACGGTGTGTGGGTCAACGGCGGGTTCTCGGCGGGTAGCCCGTCCGCGCGTGGTCAGCACCAGCCGACCGCCGGTGGCGCCCTGGTCTCCGTTCTGGTCTCATTCACCCCCGTCCGGCACCGTCCGTCACCCGCCCGATGCCCCGCTCCGCCACCGGTGAGGACACCCCGGAGCGCCGCCGAACCCCGAGACGAACTCCCTGCTTGGCCGCCTCGTCGGCTTCCAGCTGTACTCGGTGGACATGATCACGCCTGGATGGTCTGGCGGCCCGGCGAAGACGCCGGTACCGCTGGTGGCGGTCTCCCGTAACGGGATCAGCTGTTCCGGTCTTCAGGCGGCGTACGGCCCCGAGCAACTGCTCACCGCCCGGCGCAGGGCGTGAGCAGGACCGGCTCCTGATGTCGCCGGGGCCTTCGGCGTGTTCCGCGTCGCTATCGAGCCCGGCGGGTGGGGAGGGTCAGGAGGACCAGGCCCAGGCCGAGGACGGTGAGCCCGCACCAGGAGGCGGCCGGGAGGCGTTCGCCGAGGACGGTGACGCCCAGGACCGCTGCGACGGCGGGCTCGGCCAGGGTCAGTGACGTCGCCACCGACGCGGCAGTGCGGCGCAGCCCGTACCCGAAGAGCCGGTAGGCCAGACAGACGGTGAACAGGGCGAGGTACACCGCCACGGTCGCACCGCGGGCGGTGGTGAGCCAGTGCGCGTCGACGGACAGCACGAGCGGCAGGACGAGCAGCCCGGCCGCGCCGAACAGCACGCCCATCACGGCGCCGGAAGGGTGTCCGTCCGTGATGAGCGTGCCCCCGATCAGCGAGTAGGCGGCGTACGACAGTCCGGCGCAGGCGGCGAGCACGACGCCTGGCAGGTCCATCGGCGTGGCATGGCCGGTGAGCTCGGGGCCCAGTACCAGGAGGGTGCAGCCGAGCACGGCGGCCGCGGTCGCGCCGGTCCAGCGTGCGGTCGGCCGGGCCTGCCCGGTGGCCCAGGACAGGAGTCCGGCGAAGACCGGCGCGCTGCCCAGCGCGATCACGGTGGCCACCGCCACCCCGGTCCGGGCCACGGCCGGGTAGAAGGTGACCGGATACCCGGCCACCGCGAGCGCCCCCAGGACGAGCAGCCACCGCTCGCGCCCTGTGCAGGCGGCGGGCAGGGAACGGGCGCTTCGGGAGGTGAGGAACAGCAGGATGCCGCCGAGGACGAGGCCGGCGCAGCCGATGGCCGCCGCCGGTGCGCCGGCCGGGGCCAGGGTGCTCGCCGTCCCGGTGGTACCCCACAGCACGGCCGAGGTCAGGATGGGTGCGGGTCCGCCGAGGAGGCCGGCGCGGGAAGGGCGCGGGCCGATGGCGTCCGGGCGCGCGGGAGTACGGGGGGTGAGGGGAGAGGTGCGGTTCGGCACAGTCGTGAACTTCCGTCATCGAATTCGTCTGGGACTCGATCCGAAACGGGCGCACGACAGGAGCCCCTGACCGGAGTGCCGGTCGACGGGGGCCGGGGATCAAACCGCCGGTGTCTGCGCCCGGTCAGCCGCAGAGAGGCGGCAGGACGACGTGCCAGTACGTGTTCACCCCGCGATGGTACCCAACGGGTACGCGGCCCCTTCGGCGGTCACGGCGTGCCGGTGAGGTGGGCCATCACCTCGCGCCCCGCCCCGTGGCACTGACCCCGCGGGCCGACACCGGCGCGTGGAGCCCGCAGGCCTGACCAGGGGCTGCCCCTCAGGAGTCCATGTCCCGGGTCCTCCGCCGGCCTGGTGGGCCGGACCGTGACAGCGGTCCGGCCCCCTGGTGCGTCTGCGGTCGCCGTGCGGGCCGTGGGAGGAGGGCCGCGGCGCCGAGGCCGCCGAGGCCGATGACCGCCAGGGTGCTCATGGCGGCCGCGTAGGCGCCGCTGGTGAGGCCGGAGACCAGGATGGTGCCGGCGATCGCCGTGCCGAACGAGGAGCCGAGGTTGGAGACGCTGCGGGACAGGCCGGAGATCTCGCCCTGCTGCTCCTCGGGGAAGCTCGACTGGACGACGTTGACCGACGGGGTGAGCATCACGCCGAGGCCGAGCCCGATCAGGAGGAGTCCGGGGACGAAGGCCCAGGCGGTGGTGAAGCTGCCGGCCAGGGCGATGAGCACCGCGATGCCCGCCACGGACACGAGGAAGCCGGTCATGACGAGCGTGCGCTGGGGGCGCCGCTCCGCGAGGCGTTGGGCGGACAGGGAAGTGGCCAGCAGTCCGAGCGTGGCCGCGGTGAAGACGACCCCGGTCTGGATGGCGTCGTAGTGACGTACGACCTGGAGGTAGGCCGCCACCGTGAACGAGGTGCCCATCAGCAACAGCCATTGGACGTTCTGGGTGATGAGCCCGAGGTTGGACGTGCGGTCGCGGAACAGGCCGAGCGACAGCAAGGGCTCCCTGCCGGACTGTTCCCTGGCGCGCACCCAGCGGAAGAACCACATCAGTACGAGGGCCCCGAGGACCAGCAGGCCGATCATCAGCCAGATGTTGTTGTCGGCGGCCAGGATGCCCATCACGACGAGGACGAGCCCAGCGGCGGAGAGTACGGCCCCGCCGGTGTCGAAGGAGCGGGCCGGGTCGGGCGGCAGGGGATCGTCGATGTGCCGGCTGAGCCAGACGATCACGGCGATGACGAGGGCCTGGAACACGAAGGCCGCGCGCCAGCTGATCGCCGTGGTGATCAGTCCGCCGATCAGCGGCCCGGCGGCGGCCCCGACGCCGCCCAGCGCCATGATGATCCCGAATGCGCGGGCCCGGGACGTGACGTCCGGGTGGAGCAGGGTCGTGAGGATGTAGACGGGCGGGATGAGCAGGGCGGTGCCGACGCCTTCGAGGATCGAGTTCCCGAGGATCAGCACACCGAGTCCCGGCGCGGCGGCGCTGAGCAGGGCGCCGATCGCGTAGACGACGAGGCCGGTCAGGAAGCAGCGCTTGCGGCCGTAGCGGTCGGTCAGTTTGCCGCCCGGGATCATCAGCGCGGCCATGACCAGCAGGAAGACCGTGATGGCCACCTGCACGCCCTGGACCGTGGTGTCCAGGTCCTTGCTGATGTCGTTGATCATCACGTTCATGTTGGAGCCGGCGAAGCTACAGATGAACTGCGCAAGCGCCAGAGCGGCGAGAACCCGACTCTGCCCGCCCGAAGCCCCGCCCGAAGCCCCGCCTGACGACCGCGCGCCGACCGGTTCAGCCACCTGTACCGCCCCCGCTCTCGGTGGGCACCGTCAGGCCATGGGTGGCCGGGTGTCCGTGGTCGCCGGTTCCCGGCCTGTTCTCGGCCTTCCCCAGCTCCTCGTCCAGCGCCATCGCCGCGATGACGAGCGAGAGATGCGTGAACGCCTGCGGGAAGTTCCCCAGTTGCTCCCCCGACGGCCCGATCTCCTCGGCGAACAGGCCTACATGGTTGGCGTAGGTGAGCATCTTGTCGAAGGCGTGCCGGGCCTGGTTCAGCCGGCCGGTGCGGGCCAGCGCCTCGACGTGGAAGAAGCTGCACAGACCGTCCGGAGACGCCGTGGGGTCGTAACGGTAGACCAGGCTGTCGCTGACCAGTTCCTCCTCCATGGCGTCGAGCGTGCTGAGCCAGTCCGGGTCGCGCGGGGAGAGGAAGCCGACCCGGGGCATGAGGAGCAGCGAGGCATCGAGCACGTCGGTGTCGTAGTGCTGCACGAAGGCCTGCCGCTTCTCGTGCCATCCGTGCTCGACGATCTGGTCGAACACCCTGTTCCTGACCTCGGTCCAGCGCTCGACGTCGGCCGGCCGGGAGAACTCGACGGCCGCGTGGACGCCGCGGTCGAACGCCACCCAGGTCATCAGCCGGCTGTAGGTGAAGTTCTGCCGGCCGCCACGGGTCTCCCATATGCCCTCGTCGGCCCGGTCCCAGTGGTCGGCGAGCCAGTCCAGGACACCGCGCAGCGCCTTCCAGCCGCGGATCGCGCCCATGTCGCCGCCCACGACCAGGGCGTCGGCGGCCTCGCCGTAGATGTCGAGCTGGAGCTGGCCGGCCGCCGCGTTGCCCGCCCGTACCGGACGTGAGCCCAGGTAGCCCTCCAGGTGATCGAGGGTCTCCTCGGTCAGGTGCGGGTCGCCGTCGACGCGGTACATGATCTGCAACGGGTCGCCCGAGGCGGTGCCTCCGGCCTCGATGCGGTCGCGGAGCCAGCGGCGGAAGGCGTGCGCCTCGGACTCGAAACCCAGGTCGATCAGAGCCCTGACGGAGAGTGCGGCGTCGCGGACCCAGGTGTACCGGTAGTCCCAGTTGCGCTCTCCGCCGACCTGCTCGGGCAGTCCCATGGTGGCCGCGGCGATCGGCGCTCCCGAGGGGGCGTACGTGAGCAGCTTGAGCGTGATCGCCGAACGGTTCACGATGTCCTGCCAGCGGCCCCGGTACGTACACGAACGCAGCCAGGACAGCCAGAAGCCGCGGCACGCCTCCACCTCCTCGGCGATGCCGTCGAGGGAAGGCGGGGGCGGGGCGGAGCCGCCGCTCACCGTGCTCGTCAGCACGACGGCGGCCGCCTGGCCGGCCGAGAGGGTGAAACGGGCGGTGATGTCGTCGTCGTCCGGGCGGAGCGGGACGCCGGTGGTGGACTGGAGATGCAGGTCGGTGCCCGGTCCGTGGAAGACCACGGAGTGGTCGTCGTGCCGCGTGAGCGTGTGCGGGGCACGTCCGTAGTCGAAGCGCGGGCGACACGTGAGGGTGAAGGGCAGGCTGCCCCGGACGACCCGGGCGACCCTGATGAGGGTGTGCCGGTCCGTGGGCTTCGAGGAGTCGACGGGTGCCATGAAGTCGGCGATCTCGCCGACACCGCCGGGCGCCATGAACCGGGTGACCAGGATGGCGGTGTCCGACAGGTACAGCTGGCGGACCGTCATTCCGTTGCCGTCCGGGAGCTCCGCGGCGAGACGGCAGTGGCCTCCTCGCTCACTGTCCAGCAGCGAGGCGAAGACGCTGGGCGAGTCGAAGCGGGGCGTGCACCACCAGTCGATCGTGCCGCCGGACGACACGAGGGCCGCGGTCTGAAGATCGCCGACCATGCCGTGCTCCGCGATGGGCGGGTACCGGTTCACGAGACCTCCTGGGCGATGACGCACCGATGACGCACGTCCGCGCTCGGGCGGACCCCGCCGCGACCGCGCAGGCCAAGCGTCAGGCGCCGCCGGGTCGGCGACCTCACCCATCGCGGGTGAAACCGGACCGATCTCGCCATCGACGCGCGCCTCGGACGGCCGACGGGTAGGCGGCTGCCTCGCGATGTTCTTCATGGCTCCGCTGATCGGGGGCATCCTCGCCGCCTGCAACAGGTGAGACACGGCTGACCGCAGTCGCGCGGCTCTGACTGGCTCCGCGGAGGCCGGTCCGCCCGACCGCTCTTTGTTTTCTGGCCGCTCCTCATTCCGGCCGCTCTTCATTCCGGTTGCTCTTCGTTCCGGTCGCCCGGTGAGGGGCGCCCGCCGGTGTTATGAAGGGTGCATGAGGGTATTTTCCGGGCGTGCTCGGAGCCCTACCGGGCCGGTGGGCGTCGGACGGTCGCGTGAGCGGCGTGTTTCGCTGCTCGATCCGCGCACGATGGCCGGACGGGTGTTCCTGCTCCAGGTCGGGATCGTGGTGCTGCTGGTGCTGGCCGCGGTGGTGGCCGTGGTGCTCCAGGCGGCGCGGGACGCGGTCACGCAAGGGCGGCGGGAGTCGGTCATCGCGGCCCAGTCGTTCGCGAGTGCGCCCGGCATGGTGCAGGCGCTGCACGGCCCGCATCCGTCCGCGGTGCTCCAGCCGCGGGCCGAGGAGGCGCGGAAGCGGGCGGGCGTGGACTTCGTGGTCGTCCTGAACACACGGGGGATCCGGTACACGTACCCCTATCCGCGGGAGATCGGGAAGAAGTTCGTCGGGAACATCGAGCCCGCGCTGCACGGTCGTACCGTCGTCGAACAGGCCGGGGGACCACCCCTGCCGGCGGGCCGGGGGACGGCCGTGCAGGCGACCGTGCCGGTGACCGACGCGCGCGGCAGGGTCGTCGGACTGGTGTCCGCCGGGATCACGGTCAAGAACGTCCTGCGGATGTGGATACCGCAGGTGCCGATCGCTTTCGGCGCCGGTGCGTTGGCGCTGGCGCTGGCCGGAACCGGGACGACGCTGGTGGCCCGGAGCCTGCTGCGGCAGACGCGTGGGCTGGCTCCCGCCGAGCTCGCGGGGATGTACGACCACCATGAAGCGGTGCTGCACGCGGTCCGCGAAGGCGTACTGATCACCGACGCCGAAGGGTGCCTGGTGCTGGCCAACGACGAGGCGGCGCGGCTGCTGGGGCTGCCGCCGGAGGCACAGGGGCGAAAGGTGGACCAGCTGGGGCTGCCGGTGCCGCTCGAACGCCTGCTGACGGCGCCGGAAACGGTCACCGATGAGGTGTTCTTCGTGGGCGACCGGCTGCTGGCGGTCAACAAGCGGCCCACGTTCCCGCGCGCGGGCCCGGGCGGCAGCGTGGTGACGCTGCGGGACACCACGGAGCTCGCGGCGATCACGGGGCGGGCCGAGGTCGCGCGGGAGCGGCTGGATCTGCTGTACGAGGCGGGGGTGAGGATCGGGACGACGCTGGACGTGGAGCGTACGGCCCGGGAGCTGGCGCAGGTCGCGGTGCCACGGTTCGCCGACCTCGTCACGGTGGAGCTGCTGGACGCGGTACTGCGCGGCTGGGAGCCGACGGCCGAGGGGTGGCGGCATCTGCGGCGCGTGGCGATCGCCGGCGATCACCGGACGATACCGGTGTACGAGCTGGGCGAAGTGATCACGTTCTCGGCCGCGACCCCGCAGATGCGGACGCTGCGGGAGGGCCGGGGCGTGCTGGAGACCGACCTGCGGCAGGCGCCCGACTGGCAGGAGCAGGACCCGGACCGCGCCCGCAAGGCGCTTCAGAGCGGTCTGCGTTCGCTGGTGACCGTGCCGCTGCGGGCGAGGGGCGTGTCGCTGGGTGTGGCGAACTTCTACCGGACGGCGGACTCCTCGGCCTTCGACCCGGACGATCTGTCCTTCGCGGAGGAGCTGGCCGCGCGGGCGGCGGTGGCCATCGACAACGCCCGCAGGTTCGCCCGGGAGCACGCGATGGCGGTGACGCTTCAGCGCAGTCTGCTGCCCCGCGGGCAGCCGGAGCAGGACGCGCTGGAGGTGGCCTGGCGGTATCTGCCGGCCGAGGAGGGGGTGGGCGGGGACTGGTTCGACGTCATCCCGCTGCCGGGTGCGCGCGTGGCGCTGGTGATGGGCGATGTGGTCGGCCGGGGGCTGCGCGCGGCCGCGACGATGGGGCGGCTGCGCACGGCGGTGCACAACTTCGCCGCGCTGGACCTGCCGGTCGACGAGGTGCTCGGGAGCCTGGACGAGCTGGTCGTGCGCATGGACAACGAGGAGGGCACCGGCGCGGAGGGCCAAGAGGGGGTGGGAGTGTCGGGGGCGACCTGCCTGTACGCGATCTACGACCCGGTGTCGGGGACGTGCACGGTGGCCCGGGCGGGGCATCCCGACCCGGTGGTGGTGCGTCCGGACGGTACGGTCGTCTGTCCCGAGGTACCGGCCTCGGCCCCGCTCGGTCTGTGCGGCTATCCCTTCGAGACCGCCGAACTGCACCTGCCGGAGGATTCCCAGCTGGTGCTGTACACCAACGGCCTGGTGGAGGACCGCGGCCGCGACATCGACGTCGGGCTGGCGAGGCTGCGCCGGGCGTTGGGCGGCGCCGGGGGACGCGCCCCGGAGGAGACCTGCCAGGCGGTGATCGACGCGGTGAAGCCGGCCCACCGCAGCGACGACATCGCGCTGCTGGCGGCCCGTACCCGGCTGTTCCCGGCCTCCCGCGTGGCCGAGTGGGACGTGCCGCAGGACCCGGCGGAGGTGCCCTGGGTACGGGGCGAGTGCAGGCGGAAACTGCGGGAGTGGGGACTGGACGAGGCCGGGTTCACCACGGAGCTGATCGTGAGCGAGCTGGTCACGAACGCGATCCGGTACGGATCACCGCCGGTCCGGGTGCGGCTGCTCTACGGGCGCTCTCTGATCTGCGAGGTGTCGGACGGCAGCAGCACCTCACCCCGGCTGCGGCGGGCGGCGACCACCGACGAGGGCGGGCGGGGACTGTTCCTCGTGGCCCAGTTCGCGCAGCGGTGGGGGACGCGGTACACCGCCCGCGGCAAGGTCATCTGGGCGGAACAGGACGTCCACGGCGGAGCCCCCGGGATGGCGGCGCCCACGCCGGTGGACGTCCTCCTCGAACAGTTCGGCGACCCCGCCGACTCCGCCCTGTGAGCCGGGACGGCGCCCCGGCGGCCGGCCGGGGCATGCCTAACGCGTGATCCGTACCGTCTTCGACTCGGTCACCTGGTCCAGGTCCGACACCCGTACCGTCACCTTCATCGTCCAGGTGCCGGGAATGGGCACGTTGAGGGAGTCGGAGGCCCAGTAGCCGCCGCGGTCGGTGACCTTGGTGTCGAGCGGGCCGATCTTCTGGGCGGGCAGGGTCAGGGAGATGCGGAGTTCGGGGACGCTGGACAGGCCGCCGTCGGGGCCGTAGACCACCGCCTCGACGGAGTTGCGGCCGACCTTGCCGGGCTCGAGGGTGATCTGCACCTTCCCGTGGCGGCCCTGGCCGACGTCGAAGGGGACCATGGTGACGGAGGCGGTCGGGATACCGACGGCCGCCGACGCCGAGCCGTCCGCCGCGGCCGCGGCCTCCGCCCGGGCGGGCAGGGTGCCCGTGAGGACCGTGGTGATCCCCAGCACGGCGACGGCGACGGCCACCTCGGCCAGGGCCGAGCGGCGCAGGGCCCGGTGGACGTCGGGCGAGGAGGACGAAGAAGGCGAGGCGGGCTTGGGCCGGGCGGCCGGGGAGGACTCGTCACCCGGCTCCGCGGCGGGCTCCGCCTCCGGCAGGGCCGGCCGCGCCCCGACCGGCTCCGGCACCCGTTCCCGTACGGCCCCGCTCACCTCGACGGCCGCCAGCCGTGCCGTCCACTGCCGTGACAAGCCCGCCATCACCAACAGCACGGTCACCGCGGCCAGTTTGGCGACCAGGAGCCGGCCGTACGAGGTGTCGGCGAGCGCCTGCCAGGAGCCGAGGCCGCGCCAGGACTGGTAGACGCCGGTGACGGCCAGGACGGTCACCGAGGCGAAGGCGAGACGGGAGAAGCGGGTCACCGTGTCCGTCGGCACGGTGACGGGTTCGGCCGTCCGGCTGAGAAGGGTGAGCAGCGCGGCCAGTCCGCCGAGCCACACCGCCATCGCCAGCAGGTGCAGCACGGAGGAGGTGATCGCCACCGGCACCTGGATGCCGGCCGAGGCGTGTTCGGCGGCCGCCCAGGTCAGCGCGAGGCCGACGGCGAGCGCGGCGCCGGCCGCGAGCGCGGGACGGCCGGGCGGGGCGGCCCGGCGGCGCAGGAGCAGCAGGAGGGCGCCCGCGACGAGCAGCAGGGCCAGGCGGATGAGCAGGAGCAGGCCCGGGCGGCCGGTCGCGGTGCGGGCCAGCGCGGACATGTCGAAGGCGGTCGCCGGTGAGGTGCCCTCCTCGTACGGGGCGCGCAGCACCAGCAGGACGACGGTGGCCGCGACCAGCGTCCACCAGCCGGTCCTGACCGCCTTGCGCAGCGGGGTGAAGTCGGGCGGGCGGCAGACCGCGGCGAACGCCGACGTGCCGATGAGCAGGGCCGCGGCCATGTACGCCGCGTACCGCCCGATGTTGTAGAGGCTGCCGGTGGCGGGGTCCTCGGTCTGTCCGGGGTCCACCAGCGCGGCGGTCGGGGAGGGTTTGCCGATGGAGAAGGTGAAGGCGCCGGACACCGGGTGGCTGTCGGCCGAGACGACCCGCCAGGCCACGGTGAAGGTGCCCTCGCCGAGCTTGGCGGGCAGGGTGACCCGGGCGGTGTCGGATCGGCCGGGGGCGTGCTGGGCCTCGCCGGTGGAGACCTGGTGGTTGGAGGGGTCGTACACCCGGAAGGAGTCGTCGAGCAGGGCGACGGACTCGGTGAAGGTCAGGGTGACCTGTCGGGGCGCGGACTTGAGGACGGTTCCGTCGGCGGGGTCGGTGCTGCGGACGGCTGCGTGCGCCGAGGCGGGACCGGCTCCGCCGAGGAGGAGCAGGACCAGCATGGTGCCCAGCAGCACCAGCCCCCGAACTCGCCGCTTCCCGCCATGCGCGACACCGCCTCGTGCGTCTGGTCCTCGTACTTCGCCCACGTCACCGCTCCGTCTTCGGACTCGCGTACTTCCCTGTATGTACGCGGCGGACAACCGTTGTGCTCACCACGTGGGGCGCGCCGACACCCCGCCGTCCACCACCAGGTCGTGGCCGGTGATCCAGGAGGCGAGCGGGGAGGCGAGGAAGACGCCCGATGTCCTCGGGCCGGCCCAGCCGGCCGGTGGGCACCGCCTGTTGCCGGCGCCGTACGCCTTCCGGCCAGGCCTCGGCCAGGCCCGCGCGGTCGATCAGACCGGGCGAGACGGTGTTGACGCGGATGCCGTGCGGGCCGTACTCCAGGGCGGCGGCGCGGGCGTGCGTCACGACGGCCGTTTTGGAGGCGCTGTGGTGGGCGTGGCCGGGGGCCGGGTGGGCGGCCTTGATGGAGGCGATGTGGGTGACGCTGCCGCCGCCGCACTCCCGCATCACCTCGGCGGCGGCCTGGGTGCAGGCGAAGACGCCGGCGAGGTTGGTGTCCACGACCGCCCGCCACTCGGCGGCCGGCATGCCGGGCAGCGGCCGGACCGGCTGGACGTCCGCGTTGTCGACCAGCGCGGTCAGCCGCCCGCCACCCCATGCGGCGGCCTTGCGGACCAGTTGGTGGCAGGCGTCCTCGTCGGTGAGGTCGGCCTGGAGGACGACCGAACGGTTGCCCAGGTCCTCGATGGCCGCGGCGAGTTCCCGGGCGGGCTCGAGCGCCGTACGGCTGGGGGTGCCCCCGGTGGGGGAGCACGGCGACCGCCGCGCCCTCCTCGCGAAGCGCAGCGCGATCCCCCGGCCGATGCCGCCGCCGGCGCCCGTGACCAGCGCGATCTGTCCCTGAAGCAGGCTCATGGGCGGCACAGTTGCGCGATCCGGTCCGCCTCGGACGGATAACGCGCGGTGAGGTCCGCCGCGTTCCCGTGTTCGTAGCCCGCGTAGGTGAATCCGGGTGCCATCGTGCAGCCGAAGAAGGACCAGGCGCCGCCCGGCGCCACCCGCGCGCCCATCCAGGTGCCCGCGGGCACGGTGAGCTGCGGGTGCTGCCCGGCGAGGACGCCGGGTCCCAGCACGGGGCTCGCCGATGTCCCGTCGGGGGCGAGGAGCAGCAGGTGGAGCGGGTCGCCGAGGTAGAAGTGCCAGACCTCGTCGGTGGGCAGGCGGTGCAGGGCCGAGTGGTCGTCCGCGGTGAGCAGGGCGACGATCGCCGTGCCCTCGGGCCGGCCGTCGGCCCGCTCCGGCCCTGCCCAGGTCTGCCGGAACAGCCCGCCCTCGCGCGGTATCGGCTCCAGTCCGTAGCGGGCGACCAGGAAGGCGGGCGTCACCGGTCCGTGGGGGTTCGCCGGCCCGTCATGAGTCACCGTCATCCGGGCAGGCTACCTCCCTGGTCAGGAACGCCAGTTGGGCGCGCTTCTCCGGCAGGTACACGTCCGGGATGTCGATCTCCGGCAGTACGACGGCCTCGCCCGCCTCGAAGCCCTGCTTGAGGAAGCGGGCGATCGCCTTCTCGTTGCGCACGTCGGGGTCGACCACGATCCGCCGCCGGTCCGGGCCGCGCAGAGCGTACGAGGTGGCGGCGGTCAGCAGGTGTGACGACCAGCCGGTGCGCGCGGCGCCGGGTCCCGCGGGCGCGAGCAGCAGGTGGAGGCCGATGTCGCCGGGGCGGACGTCGTAGCACTCGCCGACCCGGTCGGCCTCCGGTTCGTACGTCTGGAGGAGCCCGGCCGGGGCGCCGTCCTTGAGGAGGAGGAAGGCATGGTGGGTGTCGAGCGTGTCCATGTGGGCGTAGAGCTCGGCGACCTGGTCCCGTGTCAGGCCCGTCATGCCCCAGAAGACGGCCCGCTCCTCGCTCACCCAGGCATGGACCGTCCCGGCGTCGGCGTGCGGGTCGAGGGGCAGGATGCGGACGGTGCCGAAGCCGTCGGTCACCTGCTCGTGGACGGCCTCGCGGGTGGCGTACGGGTCAGACATCGGTCTCCTTCGTGAGCTGGTCGAAGTCGGTGACGACGGGGACGAGGTCTCCGGCGAGCCACAGGGGGAGCTGGTCGTGGCGGTGGGGCGAGCCGGGCACGCCCGAGGCGCCGAAGGGGACCACCCAGCGGCTGTCCTCGCGCCGGGCCAGGTCCCACACGTAGCGGGCGGCCGGGCCGCGCGCGCTCAGGTCGGAGAGGCCGGGCACGGCGGAGGTGCACAGCACGCAGTCGTGGTCGCCGGACAGCCCCGGTGCGTCGTACGACGTCGTCGGCAGCGCCCGCCAGGGGGCGAGGCGGTGGCTGTCACCCCAGGTGCCGGTGGGCTCCGCGGCGGCGACCTCCTCCACGGCCGCGCGGACGGCGGCGGGGCGGTCGATGCCGTACAGGTCCTCGGCGGTCAGCAGGTGTTCGAGGGCGAAGCCGATGCGCGGGAGGAGGGCGAGCCAGGGGAGGAGGACCTCGGGGTAGGCGGGCGGTTCGGTCAGGGCGGCGAACGCGGGGTGGGCGGCGAGCCGGCGTGCGACCGCGCCGCGCACCGCCGCGTAGGCCGCCGCGTCCGTGCCGGCCGCGTCCATGCCGCGGTCCCAGGCGAGGAGGCGGTCGCGCAGCCCGGCGGCCTCGGTGGACAGGCCGTCCAGCGCCGCGAGGTGCTCCAGCAGGGGGGCGGCGGAGGCGAGGTGGGTGTCCATGTGGATCGCGGGCATGTCGCCGGGCGACCACCGGTCCCTCTCCCGCAGCAGGGCGGTGATGCGGTCGGCGCGGTGCGGCGGGGCGAACTCCACGCCGAGCGGGGTCGCGGGGCCGCGCTGGTTGGCCATCACCGCGATGCCGTCGGTGAGCCCGGCGCGGGGCGTCTCGTGCCGGCCCCGCCACTCGTGGCCGGGCTCCCAGGCGGGCACCAGCCGGACGCGGTTGGCCTCCGCCCTGATGGGCACACTGCCCGCGACCCGGTGCAGCAGGCCGCCCTCGGTGTCGGCGGCCTGTACGACGTTGACGGGCTCGGTCCAGGCGTCCAGCGCGCGGTCCACGTCGGCGACCCGGCGGGCGCGCAGGAGGGGCAGGAGGGCGCTGAAGCCGAGGTCCCCGGTCACCCGGGGCGGGTGGCGGAGGGCGAGGGCGGTGGGCGTTCCGAGGAGGTCGGCGGCGGGGTCGTGTCCGTCGAGGCCCTCCGGTCCGCCGGCGATCACCGGCCCCCGCTCCGTCTCGATCACCTCGACCTCGACCGGCTCCTCCCCCGCGACTCGGACGGTCTCCGTGTGCCGGTGGGCGCGGCGCCAGGTGCCGTCGGGGCCGAGCGCCTCCACCCCGGCACCGGTGCGCCGCAGCCGCTCCCGGTAGAGGTCCTGGTAGTCGGCCATCGCGTTGGTGATGGCCCAGGCGACGGTGCCGGTGTGGCCGAAGTGGGCGATGCCGGGGACACCGGGGACGGCGAGGCCCACGACGTCGAACTCCGGGCAGGACAGGTGGATCTGCTGGTAGACGCCCGGGTCCTCGATGAAGCGGTGCGGGTCGCCCGCGATGAGGGCATGGCCGGTGGTGGTCCGTTCGCCGGCGAGCAGCCAGCCGTTGCTGCCGGAGGTGCCGGGGCCGTCGGTGGCGAACAGGCCGACCGCCTCCGGGCCCAGGTGGTGTACGGCCTGCTCGCGCCAGAGCTTGGCCGGGAAGCCCGCGAAGAGGATGTGGGTGGACAGCCAGACGCCGAGCGGGGTCCAGGGCTCCCAGTGGCCGGGGGTGAGGGCGGTGCGGGCGAACTCCGGGACGTCGGTGCGGGCCAGCCCCTCGTTGACGCCGTCGACGTACGCCCGCAGCCAGTTGGCCGTCTCGGGGTCATGTCTCTCCAGGGCCGTGAAGCAGCGTTCGGCCGTGTCGGCGAGGCGGGCCCGTCTGACGAAGACGTCCCAGGCGAGGGCCTGCGCGCCGAGGAAGGAGGCCGAGGTGCCCTGCGTCCGGTGCCGCTCGACCTCCAGCTGCCAGGCCCGGTCGCGGGCGGTGACGCGGCCCTGGGCGCGGGCGAGTTCGCGTGCGCTGTCGGCGCGCAGGTGCGGAATTCCCCAGGCGTCGCGGTAGGTCCCGGTGATCACCCGTGGGCCCCATTTCCCTTTAGGTTAGCCTTCCCTAACTTATCTGCCGAGATCGTACGCGATGCGGGGCCCGCATCGAGGTGGGCGGCGTCGCGGGGCGCTTCGAGGGATGATCGGGGTCATGGACGTCACCCTGCACCTCGCCCAGGACCCCGAGGCCGACGAGCTCCTCGGGCGGTCCCCGCTCGCCGCGCTGACCGGGATGCTGCTGGACCAGCAGGTCCCGATGGAGTGGGCGTTCAAGGGGCCGTCGACCATCGCCCGGCGCATGGGCGCCGACGACCTCGACGCGCACGACATCGCGGCCCAGGACCCGGAGGCCTTCGCGGCCCTGCTGTCGGAGAAGCCGGCCGTGCACCGCTACCCCGGGTCCATGGCCAAGCGGATCCAGCAGCTGTGCCAGTACCTCGTCGAGCACTACGACGGCAACGCCGAGCTGGTCTGGAAAGGCGTCGACGACGGGCGGGAACTGCTGCGGCGGCTCCAGGACCTGCCGGGGTTCGGCAAGCAGAAGGCGCAGATCTTCCTGGCCCTGCTGGGCAAGCAGCTCGGCGTCCAGCCCAAGGGCTGGCGCGAGGCCGCGGGCGCCTACGGCGAACCGAAGTCCTTCCGCTCCGTCGCCGACATCACCGGCCCGGAATCCCTGACCAAGGTCCGCGCCCACAAACAGGAGATGAAGGCAGCGGCGAAGGCCTCCGGCAAGTAGGCGGGACGGCTGCAAGCGCCCTCGGCGGTCCGGCCTGCGCCGACACGCAGCCCCGTGGGGGTGCAGGGGCGCAGCCCCGTGAGGTGCAGGGGCGCAGCCCCGTGGAGGTGCAGGGGCGCAGCCCCGGCGGGGCACAGGAGCGCAGCCCCGTGGAGGTACAGCGGCGCAGCCCCGGCGGGGTATAGCGGCGCAGCCCCGGCGGGGTATAGCGGCGCAGCCCCGGCGGGGTCGAAGGGGCGGAGCCCCCTGGAGGACGGGAAGGGTAGGGGCGGCGGGGGCGAAAACCCGGCACCGCACGCAGCGCCGCGGGCCGCAACGTGCCCCCGCCCGGGCGAGGGCCAGATCAGGCGGCGCCCCGCCGCAGCATGCCGGAAACCCGGGCTCATCCGTGCGGCCCCGCTCGGATGGCGGGGCGGTCTCGGGCGGGCCGAGCATGGAGTATGACCGAGTCACCGAGCAGTGATCCCACCTGGGGCCGGGAGTTCGACGACCGGGCCGCGCACGCGCACACGGCCGGCCGGGCCGCGGGCGGGCACGAGCCGGAGCCGCCGTTCGAGGGGCCGTTGCACACCCTGTCCCGCGCCGCCTGGCAAGTCGTGCTCATCACCGGCATCGCGTCGCTGGTCCTGGGGATCCTGGTGCTGATCTGGCCGGGCCCCTCCCTGCTCGCCGCCGGTGTGCTCTTCGGGATCTACCTGCTGATCAGCGGCGTCTTCCAGCTGGCCGCCGCGTTCGGCACGCACAAGGCGACCTCGCTGCGCATGCTGGCCTTCATCAGCGGCGCCCTGTCGATCCTGCTGGGCCTGTTCTGCTTCCGCGGACCGATGCAGTCGATCCTGCTGCTCGCCCTGTGGATCGGCATCGGCTGGCTGATCCGCGGGATCACCCAGACCCTGGCCGCCGCCCACGACAGCACCGTGCCCGCCCGCGGCTGGCAGATCTTCCTGGGGATCGTCACGTTCGTCGCCGGGATCGTGCTGATCGTCTCGCCCTTCCGGTCGGTCGTCGTGCTCACCCTCTTCGCCGGCTGGTGGCTGGTCGTGGTCGGCATCGTCGAGATCGTCACCTCGATCGGCATCCGGAGCCGGGCCAAGCAGATCCCGGTCACCGTGTGAAGCGCCCAGGGCGCCAGGCCCTGTGGGCCGCCCGCCGCCACCCGCGCGGCCGCGCCTGGCTGCGGGTGCTCGTGCTGCTGCTGGCGCTGTCGGTGCCGGGCACGCAGACGCAGGCGGCCCCGGTGCCGTCCGCGCCGCCCGGATTGTCCGTGTCATCGGGCGAAACCGTCGAGTACGACCTCCTCGAGCCGGCCCTGCGGCCTCCCCCCTGCTCCGTACACCGGGCCGGCGTACCGCTGCGCCCCGCGCCCCTTCCCGACCCGGCCCCCGGTCGTACGCGGAGCCACCGCCCCCTCCCGGCGCCGCGCCGGCCCCCGCACACCTCACACACCCTGCGCTCCGTGGTCCTGCGCTGCTGACGGGCCCCGCCCCGAACGCCCAGTAAGCCGCCCAGTACGACGCAAGGAACACAGGTATGCCCACAGACCCCTACGCGGTCCTGCGCGCCCTGCTGCGCGCCGAGGCCGTCCGCAACACGGCCAGACCGGACGTGAAGAGACCCCAGCCTCAGGACCCGCCCGAGAAGCACCGGAACCGCTGACGCACCGGAACCGCTGACGCACCGGCGGGGGCGGGCCTACCGCCTCCGCCGTGCCGTGCCGAACAGGGAGCGGGTGATCTCACGGCCGATCTGGGTGCCCACCGACCGGGCCAAGGACTTGAACACGCCGCTCCCGACGACCTGTTCCACGAGGGACGGCTCCTCCCTGGGAGCCCTCCCGGGCGCACCCGCGCTCTCCTTCTCCCGCCCGGCCGCGAGCCTCTCATACGCCGACTCGCGGTCCACAGCCTGTGCATAACGGTGATGCAGCGCGGACGACCGCACCGCGTCGTCGAGGGCCGCCGCGTCGACCGGGCTCATCGACGATTCCGGCGCACACAACCGGGTGGCGGCCACCGGAGTCGGGGCGCCCTTCTCGCTGAGGACGGTCACCACGGCCTCCCCGGTGCCGAGGCCGGTGAGGAGCTCCTCCAGGTCGTACGCGGAGTCGGGGAACGTCTTCACCGTGGCCCTGAGGGCCTTCTGGTCGTCCGGGGTGAAGGCCCGGAGCGCGTGCTGGACGCGGTTGCCGAGCTGGCCGAGGACGTCGGACGGTACGTCCTTCGGTGTCTGGGTGACGAAGAAGACGCCGATCCCTTTCGAGCGAATGAGACGAACGGTCTGCGTGATCGACTCCAGGAACGCCTTGGAGGCGTCGTCGAACAGCAGATGCGCCTCGTCGAAGAAGAAGACCAGCTTCGGCTTGTCGACGTCGCCGGCCTCCGGAAGGTCGTGGAAAAGGTCGGCCAGCAGCCACATCAGGAAGGCGGAGAACAGCCGCGGCTCCTCCTGCACGGCGGCCAGTTCGAGGACGGAGACGACGCCCCGCCCGTCCTCGGCCGTGCGCAGGAACTCCCCGGTGTCGAACTCCGGCTCCCCGAAGAAGTCCGCCGTCCCCCGCGCCTCGAAGGCGGTCAGGGAGCGCAGGATCACCCCGGCCGTGGCGGTGGACAGCCCGCCGACGGCCTTCAGTTCGGCCCTGCCCTCCTCGGAGGTGAGGAAGGCGACGACCGCCCTGAGGTCCTTGAGGTCGATCAGTTCCAGGCCCTTGGTGTCGGCGTAGCGGAAGATCAGGTCGAGGGACTGCTCCTGGGTCCGGTTGAGCTGGAGCACCTTGGACAGCAGCACCGGGCCGAAGCCGGTGACGGTGGCCCGCACCGGGATGCCGTGGCCGAGGCCGCCGAGGGCGAAGTACTCCACCGGGAAGGCGGTCGGCGTCCACCGCTGGTGCACCTCGGCGGAGCGGGAGCGGACCTTGTCGTTCGACACGCCCGGCGCCGAGATCCCGGACAGATCGCCCTTGACGTCCGCCAGGAAGACCGGCACGCCCTGCGCCGACAGCTGTTCGGCGACCAGTTGGAGCGTCCTCGTCTTGCCGGTGCCGGTGGCGCCCGCCACCAGGCCGTGACGGTTCAGCATGGTCAGGGGGACGCGGATCCGGGCGTCCGGGAAGGAGTCTCCGTCCCACAGCAGGGCACCGAGGTCGAGGGCCGGACCGGTGAAGGCGTAACCCGAGGCGATCCGCAGGGCCTCGGCGGGAAGGGCCCGGTCACCGGCGGGGGCCTCGGGAGGGGTGGCGGGCCGCACGGTCTCACTGTCACTCATCGCAGCCCCCTGTTCCCGGTATGACCGGAATGCGGCGTCTTTTCCAGCGTCGCACTGCGTCGCCTAGGCTGCGCCCGGAACGTCAGGACCGGTAGGCTTTCCGTGTGATCTTCAAGCGCATCGGAAACGGCCGGCCGTACCCCGACCACGGCCGGGAAAGCACCCGGCAGTGGGCGGACGTCGCGCCGCGCCCGGTCCGCCTCGATCAGCTCGTGACGACCAAGGGCCAGCTCGACCTGGAGACCCTTCTCGCCGAGGACTCGACCTTCTACGGCGACCTCTTCGCGCACGTCGTGAAGTGGCAGGGCGACCTGTACCTGGAGGACGGCCTGCACCGCGCGGTCCGCGCGGCGCTCCAGCAGCGTCAGGTCCTGCACGCGCGCGTGCTCGAACTCGACTGATCACCCGGATTTACTCGCCTTTTCGGGTGTTGTTGACCCTTTCGGGTTCTGCCGACCGGCGTCGAATGATCATCTAGTAGGCATCGCCGCCCGAGCGCACTACGCTGCGCTCATGAGCATGCTGACTCCTCCCGGCATGGGCGGCGAGTACCGGATCACGGGAGGCAAGTACCCGCGGATGCGCCCTCCCCGCCGGCGCGGCAGGCTCGTCTTCCTGACGGTCGCCTGCGTCACCGCACTCGGGGTCGCCGGCTGGGGCACCGTGCAGCTCATCGACGTGTTCACCGGCGGCGGGGACAAGGACACCGTGTCCGGCGCCAAGGCGGAATGCCCGGCCAGCACGAAGGTGAGCCCGGCCGCGCGCACCGAGCCGCTGCCGGAGCCCGCGAAGATCACCGTCAACGTCTACAACGCCACGGCCCGCACCGGCCTGGCCAAGCACACCGCGGACGAGCTGAAGAAGCGCGGCTTCCGCATCGGCGACGTGGGCAACGCGACCAAGCAGTACGACAAGAAGGTCAAGGGCACCGGGATGCTCCTCGGCCCCGCCTCGGCCCTGAACACCTCGCTGCCGGTCGTCGCCGCCCAGCTCGCCGGCGCCGAACGGCGCACCGACGCCACCCGTAAGGGCGACGCCGTCGACCTGATCATCGGCAACGGGTTCAAGGACCTCAGCAAGCGGGCGGACGCCGACAAGGCCGTGGCCGAACTGACCGCGCCCGCGGCGTCCGCCGTGAAGAAGAAGGACTGCTAGGGCGCATTCCCGTCGTCGCCCGACGGGCGGCCCCGCGGCGTCTGGTGCGTGCTCTCGCCGGGCCGGGCGGAAGTCCTCGTACTGGACCGTACTTGGGCTTCCGCCCGGTGCGGCGAGTGGGGGTGCCCCCTCTGGGGGAGCGTGCCGGGCGCGCGGGCAGACGGGAATTCGACGACAGGCCCTGAGGCCTACTCGGCCGCCCCGTACAGCCGGTCGCCCGCGTCTCCCAGGCCGGGGACGATGTAGCCGTGCGCGTTGAGGTGGTCGTCGACGGCGGCCGTCACGACGGTCACCGGGGTGCCCGCCAGCTCGCGCTCCATGACCTCGACGCCCTCCGGCGCGGCGAGCAGCACCACGGCGGTCACGTCGTCGGCGCCGCGCTTGATCAGCTCGTGGATCGCCGCGACCAGCGTGCCGCCGGTGGCCAGCATCGGGTCCAGGACGTACACCTGGCGGCCTGAGAGGTCCTCCGGCATGCGCGTGGCGTACGTGGAGGCCTGGAGGGTCTCCTCGTTGCGGATCATGCCCAGGAAGCCCACCTCGGCGGTCGGCAGCAGCCGCATCATGCCGTCCAGCATGCCGAGGCCGGCGCGCAGGATCGGCACGACCAGCGGGCGCGGGCGGGCGAGTTTCACTCCGGTGGTGGCGGCGACCGGGGTCTCGATGTCGACCGCTTCGGTGCGCACGTCCCGCGTGGCCTCGTAGGCGAGCAGGGTGACCAGTTCGTCGGCCAGCCGGCGGAAGGTCGGGGAGTCGGTGCGCTGGTCGCGCAGCGTGGTGAGCTTGTGGGCGACCAGGGGGTGGTCGACGACGTGGAGACGCATGCCCATAACAGTAACCGCGCCGACCCGCACCTCGCGCTGGCATCAAACCGCCCGTCCGGGGAAAGTGGAGGGACGGACTGGGGTGGTGTGACTGTGCCTGACCTGCCAGAGAACCAATCCGACATGCCCGAGGACACCGCCGGGACGGGGCACCGCGTGCCGCCGCCGGAGACGGATACCGAACGCCGGCGCCGCCGGGCCCGGTTTCTGCGCGAGCTCGCCGAGGCCCGGGAGTTGCGCGACCGTGTCCAGCCCCGCCGGGCGAAGGCGGCCAGACTCCGACACGCCATGCGCATGCGCACGTTCCGCTGGTAGCCGGTAGGAAGATCCGTCTTTCCCGGGGTGTTCCCGGTAATGCCGCGCGTGGACTGCGGGAAAAGCCGCGTACGATCCGCACGTGGCGGCAACGAGTGCGCTGGTGATTCCGTCGCGGACACGCGGAGGCCTCTGCGCGTCCGTGCGAGCAGAACTGCCGGACACAGGGAGCCGAAGACGTCCCCTGGACGCCTTGTTTCTGCCACGATTCCGAGTGGGTGGGGCTCGGAGCCTGAGCTCTCTCCGCCCAAGAACCTCCGCCGGGGGGACCCCCAACCGGCACACCTATGACCAGTGGGAGAGTCACGGTGTACTTCGCCGCACTGCTCGCGCGCACCGAAGACGGGTGGGAAGCGAGCGACACAGAGCTCGACGATGTGGAAACCCTGTCGGATCTGGCCGACCTGGCACGGGAGGCCAATCCCGATGACGACACGGTGCTCGTCCTGATCGAGCAGGAGGACGCCTGGTTCGGCGTCGTCCGCGTGGACGGCGAGGACGACCCTCGCATCTACGTCTCGGACGCCGCCGCCGCTGCCCGCAGTGCGTACGGCGAGCTGCTGCTCACGGACGAACTGCTCGGCCGCGAGCCCGGCTCCGACGGTCCCGACCTGGACGCCCTGGACCTCGACGGCACCGAGGACGGCGAGTCCGAGGACGATGACGACGAGGGCGGCACCTCCGCCGACGCGGTGCCGCACAGCCCGGTGGGCGACAACGAGATCCTCGACGACCTGGGCATCGGCGAGAAGGAGTTGCGTGCCCTGGACGCGGAGGACGCGCTGAGTACGATCGCCGAGGCCCTGGGCGCCTCGGAGGTGCTGGAGACCGTCCGCTGACCGCCCCGGACGGGACGCCGTGGGGCAGGACACCGGACCCGATACGCGACCGCTGGCGGGCCGCGATGCGGCTCGCCCTGGACGAGGCCCGTACGGCCGTCCGGGGCGGAGACGTTCCCGTCGGCGCCGTCGTGCTGTCCACGGACGGTACGACGGTGCTCGCGACCGGACACAACGAGCGCGAGGCCACCGGCGACCCCACGGCCCACGCCGAGATGATCGCCCTCAGGCGGGCCGCCGCCAAGCTGGGCGAGTGGCGGCTGAGCGGCTGCACCCTCGTGGTCACCCTGGAGCCCTGCACGATGTGCGCGGGCGCGCTCGTGCAGTCCCGCGTGGACCGGGTGGTGTACGGCGCCCGTGACGACAAGGCGGGCGCGGCCGGTTCCCTCTGGGACCTCGTCCGCGACCGGCGGCTCAACCACCGCCCCGAGGTCGTCGGGGGTGTGCTGGCCGAGGAGTGCTCCCGGCTCCTCACCGATTTCTTCCGGGAACGCTGAAGCCAGGCGTTTGGAGCCGGGCGTTTGCTGAAGCCAGGCGTTTCCGGGTGGGCCCGGAAACGGATTTCAGCGCATGGCCCACCGTGCTGTAAGGTCTCCCTCGGTAGCGTGTCCGAGCGGCCGAAGGAGCTCGCCTCGAAAGCGAGTGTGGCGCAAGTCACCGAGGGTTCAAATCCCTCCGCTACCGCCGTAAAAGGGCCCCGTCCATTGGATGGGGCCCTTTGTGCGATTATCAACAGCGCTCGGGGCAGTCAGCGACAGGGGGAGGCCGCGGTGGCGGTGAACGCCAAGAAGATCGCCATGTACGTGCTCGTGGTCTTCGCGCTGTACGTGATCATCACAGACCCGGCCAAGGCCGCGGACTACGTCCAGATAGGCTTCGAGGGCATATCGGACGCCGCCAAGGCCATAGGCGACTTCATGACCTGGGTGGCCAACGGGGCGAAGAGCTAGCGGAAAGAGCTGGAGCCCATGATCCGCCACCTGGTCCTGTTCAAGCTCAACGAGGGCGTCGGGCGCGACGATCCGCGGGTCGTGGCGGGCGAGGAGGCCTTCCGCGCCCTGGACGGCGAGATCCCCGAGATCCGCCACTGGGAGCTGGGCTGGAACACCAGCGACCGGCCCATCGCGTACGACTTCGCCATCAACTCCGCCTTCGACGACCCGGACGCGCTGCGCCACTACGCCGAGCACCCGAAGCACCAGGCCGGCGTCGCCCTGTGGCGGGAGTTCGCCACGTGGGTGATCGCCGACTACGAGTTCTGAGCCTCCAGGGTCCAAGCAGCCCTTCGGCCCCCGCCGGGACGGCGGGGGCCGCACTGCTTCTTACGGATGGTTTTCGTCATGAATTGCGTTCAACACGGCGTTATGGGGTGCTTGCGCACCGTGCGCATGTCTTGTGATGCTATGACCGCTTTTGGCGGATGATTGACCGATGAAGAGGTGGCGTTGACCGTGTCGGCCAGTACTGCGCCACCCCAGGAGGAGGCCCCCGCCCCCGCCCCCGAGAAGCGCCGCGGTGCCGACACCCGCGCCCTCACCCAGGTGCTCTTCGCCGAGCTCAAGGACCTGACACCGGGCACCCCGGAGCACGACCGGGTGCGCGGGGCGCTGATCGAGGCGAACCTCCCGCTCGTGCGCTACGCGGCCGCCCGCTTCCGCTCCCGCAACGAGCCCATGGAGGACGTGGTCCAGGTCGGCACCATCGGCCTGATCAACGCCATCGACCGCTTCGACCCGGACCGTGGCGTGCAGTTCCCGACCTTCGCGATGCCCACGGTCGTCGGGGAGATCAAACGATACTTCCGGGACAACGTCCGCACCGTCCACGTACCGCGCCGGCTGCACGAGCTGTGGGTACAGGTCAACAGCGCGACCGAGGACCTGACCACGGCCCTGGGCCGCACCCCCACCACCGCCGAGATCGCCGAGCGGCTGCGCATCAACGAGGACGAGGTGCTGTCCTGCATCGAGGCCGGACGCTCCTATCACGCGACCTCGCTGGAGGCCGCCCAGGAGGGCGACGGGATGCCGGGGCTGCTCGACCGCATCGGCTACGAGGACCCGGCCCTGGACGGGGTCGAGCACCGCGACCTCGTACGCCACCTCCTGGTCCAGCTCCCCGAGAGGGAACAGCGAATTCTGCTCCTGCGGTACTACAGCAATCTCACCCAGTCTCAGATCAGCGCGGAACTCGGCGTCTCCCAGATGCACGTCTCCCGCCTCCTCGCGCGCAGCTTCCAGCGACTGCGTTCCGCGAACCGAATCGAGGCATAAGCCGGGGCACGAAGGGGCGCAGGGGCGCACCGGAGTGGGGCACGGGCTCATCCGGGGCGTCACGGATAAGACTCGCAAGCAGGATCGAGGCATAACCGGCGCGAGCGAATCACCCACCGGGGCACTTCCCGACAGTTGTGCCCCGAAAAACCGTCAGACCCCTTCTTTCCAGGGCCGATTCGCTTCCCGTGTGTCGACATGTCACTACAGCGTGTTGCCGACATGTGACATTCTGCGGGAAGCGCGTTTGCCGTGGCTCCGGCTCCGGTATTCAGGTGAGGGCTGCGTTCCTTCGTGGGAGCGCCGCCGCGACCGTCCCGCGACCCAAAGGGGGTGGCATGTCCGCAGAACAGGGCAGCTCGAAGGTGCTCACGCCCACGCTGAGCGAGGCAGCGCCCAAGGAGCTCGATGCGCTCGACGTCCTCGACGACGTCACGCCCCTCGAGCCCGCTTCGGCCCCGGCCGTTCCGACCACGGAGGCCATCGACACCCGCACCCTGTCCCGCTCCCTGTTCCTGCGGCTGGCCGCGCTCGGCGAGGACAGCCCCGAGCGTGCCTACGTCCGGGACACGCTGATCGAGCTCAACCTCCCCCTCGTCCGGTACGCGGCCGCCCGCTTCCGCAGCCGCAACGAACCGATGGAGGACATCGTCCAGGTCGGCACCATCGGCCTGATCAAGGCGATCGACCGCTTCGACTGCGAGCGGGGCGTGGAGTTCCCGACCTTCGCGATGCCTACGGTCGTCGGCGAGATCAAGCGGTTCTTCCGCGACACCTCCTGGTCCGTCCGCGTCCCGCGCCGCCTCCAGGAGCTGCGGCTGGCCCTCACCAAGGCCAGCGACGAGCTCTCCCAGAAGCTGGACCGCTCCCCGACGGTGACCGAACTCGCCGCCGTCCTGGGCGTCTCCGAGGAGGACGTGGTCGACGGCCTGGCGGTCGGCAACGCCTACACGGCGTCCTCGCTGGACTCCCCCGCCCCCGAGGACGACGGCGGCGAGGGCTCCCTGGCCGACCGGCTCGGCTACGAGGACACCGCCCTGGAGGGCGTGGAGTACCGGGAGTCCCTGAAGCCGCTGCTGGCCAAACTCCCGCCCCGGGAGCGGCGGATCATCATGCTGCGCTTCTTCGCCAACATGACCCAGTCCCAGATCGGCGAGGAGGTCGGCATCTCCCAGATGCACGTCTCCCGGCTGCTGACCCGCACCCTGGCCCAGCTCAGGGACGGCCTCATCTCCGACTGACCCTTCCTGTTTGACGGGGCGTCAGCCACTATGGCTCGATGCCTCGAGCGACGGGATCGACAGAGTCCGGTTCGACTCATGGCCGCCGGTGCGCCGTTGTCACGGCAGCGTCGGCGGCCGTCGTCTGCCTGGGCGCGGCCCTGACCGCGTGCGGAAGCGGCGGCGGCGAGGGTTACGTCGCGGTCGGCCCGGTGGACGGCTCGCCGAGCGGGGCCGCGGTGGGCCCCACGGATGCGGTGACCCTGGTGCCCCTCGACGGCCCCACGAGGGGTGGCGGCGAGAGCGCCGGCCGGGGTGGCCACGCTCCTCCGGCGAGCGGCGCGGCACCAGGGAGCCGTTCCGAAGAGTCCGCGTCCGGCCGGAGCTCCCGCCCGGCTTCATCGGGAGTCGCCGAGCCCCCTGAGCCCGGCCGTACGACTCCCGAGCCGTCGTCTCCGACGTCGGAATCGCCCTCTCCCACGCCGGCTCCCGGCCGCACCACGGCTCCCGGCCCCGCCGCCCTCACCTGGGGCGAGCCCGCGCGGGAGGCCACGGAGAAGCGGTGGTGCGAGGACGTGACCATGAGCTTCCACAACTCCGGCGGCACGGCGGTGCGTTCGGGCACGCTGACCTTCGGCACGCACGTCGTCGACGCGCTCGGCATCGACTGGGCGACGGTCGAGTCGACCGAGGACCTGCCGGCGCCGATCCGCGCCGGGGCACGGAAGGACCACACCTGGACTGTATGCGTCGACGCATGGCGGGTGCCGCTGGGCATGCACGTCGAGACGCGCGACGTGGACGTGGAGTGGAAGTAGCTGAGTGGAAGCAGTGGGGTGGAAGTAGTGGAGTCGAAGTAGTCGGAGCGGTTACATGAGCGCGAGCCAGGCGACCGCCGCCACGATCGCGATCGCCGCGACGACACCGACGATCAGACCGATGCGGGGGCCGGACGAGGCGGCCGCCTGCTGCTGCCGGCCCTGGGGGGCCTCGTCGACGAACGCGCGGAACATCTGGGTGCTGCCGGCGGGGTCGTAGTTGCCCTGGGGGCCCTGGGTGTTAGCCATGGCCCGAGACCCTAGCGAATCCGGCAGTGCGGCCCAAGTGGGGGGCAGGGCGGGCGGAGATGCACCCCGGAGCCCCACCCACCTGTGTATTTACGATCACGATACTTGCCTTTGCCCAATCTTTGTCCGCGCCACCCCAGGCTTATTTGCCTTCAGCAACCAAACAAGTCTATGGTTGCCCCAAGCAACGAATACGGGAGGTGTGATGGCGCAGCAGGCGCAGTTCGAGGAACTGGCGCGTCAGCTCAGCGCCTTCGGCGCCGTGAAACGGGACCTGGGGCGGATCCTGCCGTCCGACTGCCCGGCCGGTTCCGCCGGCGTGCTGACGCTGCTCAGCCGTCATGGGGACATGCGCATGAGCAAGCTCGCCGAGCTGCTCGCCGTGGACATGTCGGTGACCAGTCGGCACGTGACGCATGTCGCCGAGCGGGGCTGGATCGAACGGGCACCCGACCCGGCGGACAAGCGCTCGCGCATCCTGCGGCTCACCCCTGCGGGCGAGGCCAAGGTCTGCGAGCTGTCCCGGCGCAGCACCGAGCTGCTGGCCGAGCGGCTGAGCGACTGGACCGACGAGGAGGTCGGCCAGTTGATCCGGCTCATGACGCGGCTCAGGGCGAGCTTCGGCGACTGCCGGACCACCCATACCCGGGCCACCGCACCCGTAATCGAAACCACCCGTACACCCGCATAAGACGTAAGAAAAGGAAGCCCATGGCAACGACCACACCAGCCGGTGTGCGGGCTCACGCCAAGCACGGGGGAGGCGCGGCCGCCGACGCCCCGATGACGCACCGGCAGATCATGGAGGCACTCTCCGGGCTGCTGCTCGGCATGTTCGTGGCGATCCTGTCGTCCACGATCGTCTCCAACGCCCTGCCGCACATCATCGGCGACCTCGGCGGCGGCCAGTCCGCCTACACCTGGGTGGTCACCGCGGCCCTGCTGTCGATGACCGCGGCCACTCCCCTGTGGGGCAAGCTCGCCGACCTGTACAGCAAGAAGGCGCTCGTCCAGATAGCCCTGGTCATCTACGTCCTGGGTTCGGCCGCCGCCGGTCTGTCGCAGAACGCCGGCATGCTGATCGCCTGCCGTGTCGTGCAGGGCATCGGCGTCGGCGGTCTGTCCGCCCTGGCGCAGATCGTCATGGCGGCGATGATCTCCCCGCGTGAGCGCGGCCGTTACTCCGGCTACCTCGGTGCCACCTTCGCCGTCGCCACCGTCGGCGGCCCGCTGCTCGGCGGTGTCATCACCGACACCTCGTGGCTGGGCTGGCGCTGGTGCTTCTACGTCGGTGTCCCCTTCGCGGTCATCGCGCTGATCGTGCTCCAGAAGACCCTGCACCTGCCCGTGGTCAAGCGCGAGGTCAAGGTCGACTGGGGCGGCGCCTTCTTCATCTCCGCCGCCGTCTCCCTGCTGCTGGTCTGGGTCACCTTCGCCGGTGACAAGTACGACTGGCTGTCCTGGCAGACGTACGCGATGGTCGGCGGTTCGATCGTCCTCGGCGCGCTGTTCGTGCTCGTCGAGTCCAAGGCGAGCGAGCCGATCATCCCGCTGCGCCTGTTCAAGAACCGCACCATCACGCTGGCGTCGCTCGCCTCGATGTTCGTCGGTGTCGCGATGTTCGCCGGCACGGTGTTCTTCAGCCAGTACTTCCAGCTGGCCCGCGACAAGTCCCCCACGATGTCCGGCGTCATGACCATCCCGATGATCGGCGGTCTGTTCATCTCCTCGACCGTCTCGGGTCAGTTCATCACCCGCACCGGCCGCTGGAAGGCCTGGCTGGTCAGCGGTGGCGTGCTGGTATCGGCCGGCCTGCTGATGCTCGGCAGCATCCGCTACGACACCGAGTACTGGAAGATGGCCATCTGGATGGCCCTGCTGGGTCTCGGCATCGGCATGATGATGCAGAACCTGGTGCTCGCCACGCAGAACCAGGTGGCGCCGTCCGACCTCGGCTCGGCCAGCTCCACGGTCACCTTCTTCCGCTCGCTGGGTGGTGCGGTCGGCGTCTCCGCCCTCGGCGCGGTGATGTCGCACCGGATCACGCACTACGTCCAGGACGGCATCTCCGCCCTGAGCCCCAAGTACCAGGCCGCCATGGCCGGCTCCGGCTCCACGGACAGCATCCCGGACATGGACAAGCTGCCTGCGCCCATCCGGACGCTGCTGGAGAGCGCCTACGGCCACGGCATCGCCGACGTCTTCTTCATCGCCGGAGGCCTCGCGGCCATCGCCTTCCTGATCACGCTGTTCATCAAGGAGGTCCCGCTGAAGACGAAGGGCGCGCTGGCGCAGGCCACCGAGGGCGCGGCCCCGGCCGTGGACCCGGCCGCCGCCCCGGTCGTCGCCGAGGCCCAGGCCCCCGTGGCCGCGGTGTCCGAGCCCGCCGACGAGCGGGTGCCCAGCTGGGCCGCCGCCACCTCCGCCACCGAGGCGGGTCCCGAGGGCACGCAGCGCTTCGCGGCCGTCGCCACGGTCGCCGAGCCCACCGCGGCAGGCAGCGGCGGCGGCACCCCGCTGCACGGCTTCGTCCGCGGCGCCGAGAGCGCCCCGGTCCCGCAGGCCGCGGTCACCCTGATCTCCCTGTCCGGCCGCCAGCTGGGCCGCTCGGTCGCGCAGGCCGACGGCTCCTACGCCCTGGACGCGCCGGGCGCGGGATCGTACGTCCTGATCGCCTCCGCCGACGGCTACCAGCCGCAGGCGTCCACCGTGGTGGTGGGCGAGGAGCCGGTGTCGTACGACATCCTGCTCAGCGGCACCAGCGGGCTGAACGGTGTGGTCCGGGCGGCCGGGAGCGCGCTGCCGGTCAAGGACGCCATGGTGATCGTCACCGATGTCCGCGGCGACCTGCTGGCCACCGGGAACACCGGTGAGCAGGGCGAGTTCGGCTTCGCCGAGCTGGTGCCGGGCGTGGTGACCGTCGCGGTCAACGCCACCGGCTTCCGGCCGCGCGCCCTGCCCGTCGAGATCGGCGCCGCAGGCGTCACCCGGATCGACGTCGACCTGGACGCCGGCGCCCAGCTCCAGGGTGTCGTACGGGCCCCGCACGGTCCGCTGGCCGACGCCCGCGTGACGCTGGTGGACGCGGCGGGCAACGTGGTCGGCTCGGCCACCACCGGGACGGACGGGGCGTACGCCTTCGCCGACCTGGACACCGGCGAGTACACCGTCATCGCGACGGGCTACCCGCCGGTGGCCACGGCCCTGACGGTCTCCGGCACCGGAGTCGACGGCCACGACATCGAACTCGCCCACCCCGGCGAGTAGTCCGACCCCGGCCCGTGGCAGGCGCACCCACAAGGACGCGCTCGCCACGGGCCGGTCTCATGACGCGCAATTCACAAGGCTTTTCAGGGAGACAACGGGATGGGACTGACCGCGAGGATCCGCACCCGGGACGGATGGGCCGTGTCGCACGCGGTCGTCACGGTGACCGACATGACGGGCACGCAGGTGCTGCGCGCCGAGGCCGACACCGAGGGCGCGGTGCGGGATGCCACCGAGCTGGCGCCGGGGGCGTACACGGTGATCGTCACGGCCGTCGGGTACGCGCCCGCCGCCGCCAGCGCGCTCGTCACCGCCAGCGGACGAGCCGAGGTCGGGACGGTGACGCTGGCCCGGCAGGGCGGCACCGAGCTGCCCCCGCCCGGCCCGTGGACCGTCGACCCGGCGCACTCCTCGGTGGGCGCCGTCGCCCAGCACCTGGGGATCTCCAGCGTGCACGGCCGCTTCACGGACTTCACCGGCGCGATCGAGATCGCGCCCGACGACGTCACCAAGTCCCGCGTCGAGGCCGTCATCCGGGCCGCCTCGATCGACACCGGCAACGGCATGCGCGACACCCACCTGCGCTCCGCGGACTTCCTGGACGTCGAGCGCCACCCCGAGATCACCTACCGGAGCACCGCCCTGCGGGCGGCCGGCTCCGACCGCTGGACCGTGCACGGCGAGTTGTCCATGCACGGCATCGTCCGCCCGGTCGACCTCGACCTCGCCTACCTCGGCACCGGCGCCGACCCGTGGGGCGGCACCCGGGCGGCCTTCCGGGCGACGGCGGAACTGCACCGCGAGGACTTCGCCATGAACTACAACCAGGTCCTCCAGGCGGGCATCGCGGCCATCGGCACCACGCTCAAGGTGGAACTGGACATCCAGGCGGTCCAGGGCGAGACGCTCCCGCTCGGCTGAGGCCGGCTAACCCCACCCCACCCCACCCCACCCGGCCCGCTACCGCTCGCCCGGCCGAGGCGGCGAGATGCCACCACCGACCCGGCCACCCACATCCGGGCAAGGCGGCACGCGGACCCGTGGCGGGCTCCCGCTCATCCGGCGAACCGCGACGGCCCATGGCTCGCGTCGGACGGGTCGCTAGCGGTCGGCCGCAGGCGGTTGGGTGCCGCCGACCCGGGTGACCAGGTCGGTGCACAGGTCGCGGAGTTTGACGTTGCGGTCCTGGGAGACACGGCGCAGCCGCGCCAGGGCGTTCTGGGCGTCGACGCGCTCACGGGCCATCAGGATGCCGATGGCCTGGTCGATGACGCTGCGGGAGAGCAGGGCGACGCGCACGTCGGCGGCGGACTGGTGCTCGCGCTCGATGTGCAGGGCCACGTTGACCGCGTCCGCGGCCCGCGCCGCGAAGTTCCGGGCCTGCTCCCGGCAGGAGTCCAGCACACCGGGCTCGGCGGCGTAGAGGTTGAGGGCGGCGCCCGTCTCTCCCACGACGTCGAGCGGCAGCGCCAGCACACTGCGGATGCCGACGGAGAGCGCGTAACTCCGGTACTCCGGCCAGCGCGTCTCCCGGGCCAGATCCCCCGCGTACCGCTCCCGCCCGGAGGCGGCCGCGTCCACGCACGGGCCCGAGCCGTTCTCGTACTGCCGCTGGTCCAGCCCGCCGGGCATGCCGCCGCTGCCCGCCAGGGTGAGCAGCCGGTCGCCGCGGCGCACGGTCACACTGCACGCCACCGCGCCGGGCACCTCGTGCACGGCCCGGTCGGCCAGATCGCGCAGCAGCGTGTCGAGACCATCGCTGCGCACCATCGCCCGGTCCAGCGTGTCGGGGGTCTCAGAGTTCATGCAATACCGGATATCCCGGGACCGGCGCCCTCAAGCCCTTTCCGTGCCGCCCACGATGCGGCGGGCCAGATCGCGGAGCTTGATGTTCTCGCGCTGGGAGGTGCGGACCAGGCTGTCGAAGGCCTCCGCCGCGTCGATGTCGAGGCGTTCCATGAGGATGCCGGTGGCCTGGCCGATCAGGTCCCGGGTGCGCATGGCCTCGGTGAGCTGCTCGCGGACGGTCACCGACTGGAGGGCCAGGCTGACATGGGCGGTGAACAGCCGGCCGACCCGGGTGGAGGCCTCGTCGAAGGCGCGGGGCTTGCGGGAGTAGGCGGTCAGCACGGTGAGCCGGCGGCGGTCGGCACGCAACCGCAGGGAGAGCACCGAGCGCAGGCCCAGGTCGGACAGCAGCCGACCGGCGCCGTCGCTCCCGCTGTCCTCTATCCGCGCCACCGGCGCGTTCCACAACTGCTCCCAGTGGCGGGCGCTCCCGTCGCCGTTCGGGGATTCGGCGGAGCGCACGACCTCGTCGGTCCAGGCGATCGTCCGGCGCAGTTCGCCGCGCTGGATCTCGGAGATCCCGGCGTGCTCGGCGCCGGGCAGCAGGTGCACCGCCAGGTTGACCGCGGTGCGCAGGGTGCCGTGCGGGGTGGTGGTCTCGTGCAGTTGCTGCGCCGCCACCGTGAGCGCCTCGGCCAGCTCGAAGCCAACCGGCAAACCGGGCACATCGGAAAAGTCGGACGTAGCCACCACGAACCTCTTCGGCATGCACGGCCACACGGCCATGCGCAGGAGAGCTCCGCAGCACATTCCCGACTGCGAGCACAGGACGTAAAGCACTCTAGCTGCTCCGTTGCGGCAAGGTGACCTTCGCCCGACGGTCCAACGGAGGCACGCTTCCCTGCCCGGACGGGGCGTGGTGGAATGGGCCGCGGGTCAGGAAGCGGCCGGGTTCCATTCCGTCATGAATGCGGACGACCGTCTGCCGTCAGGTGAGTGCCGTGACCCTCCTCCCGACTCCCCGCGACCCGCGCGGCCTGCCCGGGCGCACGCTGATCACGCTTCCCCCGGAAATCGACCTGAGCAACGCCGACGCCCTGCTCGGTCACGTCCTCTCCGTCAGCCACGCCCGCGCCGACCGGCTGCGCGTGCTCGTCCTGGACCTCACACGCACCGCCTTCCTCGACTCCCAGGGCGCCCGCCTGATCCACGACATACGCCGCCGGCTGCGCCCGCACACCGAGGTACGCGTGGTCGCCCACCCCTGGGAACTCCCCGGCCGCGTACTGGAACTGACCGGCGTACGCCGGGACGTCCCGGTGTACGACGACCTGATGGATGCGCTTACCGCCCGGTTCCCGTGATCGCGGTGCCCGCGGCCTACGCTGGGCCGCATGGCACCGAACATCGCGACCAACACCGCCGTGTCCCTCGACGACCTGCTGGACTTCGTACGCCCCCGCCACCACGCCATCCTGCTGACCCGGCGGGCCGACGGCGGGCCCCAGGGGTCGCCGCTGACCTGCGGGGTCGACGACTCGGGCCGGATCGTGGTCTCCACGTACCCCGAGCGCGCCAAGACCCGCAACGCCAAGCGGGACCCTCGCGTCAGCGTCATCGTGCTCAGCGACGACTGGAACGGACCGTGGGTCCAGGTCGACGGCACGGCCGAGGTCATCGACACCCCCGACTCCATCGAGCCCCTGGTCGAGTACTACCGCAACATCGCCGGCGAACACCCGGACTGGGACGAGTACCGACAGGCGATGCTGAAGCAGGGCAAGTCCATCATCCGCATCACGCCTGAGCGCTGGGGCCCGGTGGCCACCGGGGGCTTCCCGGCGCGGCTGGTGGCCGAGGAGTAGTCCGGGGCGCCCCGTGGAATCGGTCAGCCGCGGATGGCCATCGCCTCGATGCCGGCCACCAGCAGGTCGAGGGCGAAGTTGACTGCTCCCCTCCCTGAAATGGGAGGAGGGGATTCCTGGCTCGGGCCGCCTCCCGGAGCGGCGCTCCGGGAGGTCTTTCCTCCACCCGCGTACCGATCTTCGTGACGACCGTCGTGGCTACCGTCAGCTGCCGGTCTTCTGCGTGAGGTCGTAGAAGGTGGCCGAACCGGCCGTCACCTTCTTGAAATTGCTCTGCACCCACGAGGTGATCTGCGACGACGTACCGCTGTTGCCGCCGCCGCCCATGCCGCCGCCGGAGATGAAGTAGTGGATCTTGCCTTCCGCCACGTACTTCTTGAACTGGGCCAGCGTCGGCGACGGGTCGGTGCCGTTGAAGCCGCCGATCGCCATCACCGGGTCACCGGTGGCCAGCTGGTAGCTCGCGGCGTTCTGGGAGCCGATGGACGCGGCGACCCAGGTGTACTTGCCGGCGTCCGTCTCGAGCAGCTTCTTGGCCGCGGAGCTGACGCTGGCACCGTTGAGCAGGCCGCCGGCGCCGCCCATTCCGCCGCCCTCGCCCATCTGACCGCCGCCGGGGAAACCGCCGCCGTTCTGCTGGTTCTGGGTGGTGCCGCCGCCGTTCTGCGTTGTGCCGCCGTTCTGCTGGTTCTGGCCCGGCATACCGCCGCCGGGGAAACCGCCGGTGCCGTTGCCCTGCTGGCCCGGGGCCTGACCTTGCCCCTGCCCCTGGGCGTTCCCGTTGCCGTTCTGCTGGCCCTGCTGGTTCTGACCCGGCATGCCGCCGCCGAAGCCGCCGCGCATGCCACCACCACCGGGGCCGCCGCCCATCATGCTCGCGCCCGCCGGGCCCGCCGTCACGATGGAACCGGTGTGGCCCTCCTGGAGGGTGCTGAGTGTGTACGCGGTCGGGCCGGCCAGTGCGGCCACCAAGCCCACCGCCGCCGCCCCGAGGGCGAGCTGACGGCTCACCCGGCCCGCGAAGACGAGGCCGAGCGCGGCGGCCAGGCCGCCGATCAGCACCAGCCACTTCAGCCAGGGCAGGTAGTCGGAGGTGCGGTTCAGCAGCACGTACCCCCAGGCCGCGGCCGCGACCACGGAGGCGGCGAGGGTGATCGACGCCCACATCTCCTGCCGCTTCTCCCACAGCAGCCCGGCGCCCATGCCGATCACGGCCGCGATGTAGGGGGCGAGGGCCACCGTGTAGTACTGGTGGAAGATGCCCGCCATGTAGCTGAAGACCACCATGGTGATCAGCAGCGAGCCGCCCCACACCAGGAACGAGCCGCGGGTGACGGACGTCCGCTTCAGCCTCCGGGTGGCCACCAGGCCCGCGACGAGGAGGATCAGCGCGGCCGGCAGCAGCCAGGAGATCTGGCCGCCGACCTCGGAGTTGAACATCCGGTTCCAGCCGGTCTCGCCCCACATGCCGGTGCCGCCGCCCGCGCCGCCGCCACCGCCGCCGCCGACGCTGCCGGTCTCGTCGCCGCTCAGTCGGCCGAGGCCGTTGTAGCCGAAGGTCAGCTCCAGGAAGGAGTTGTTCTGCGAGCCGCCGATGTACGGGCGGGAGGAGGCGGGCCACAGCTCGACGATCGCGACCCACCAGCCGCCGGAGACGACCAGCGCGAGCGTCGACGCGGCCAGCTGCCCGAACCGCTTCTTCAGCGACACCGGCGCGCACACCGCGTACACGATCGCCAGCGGCGGCAGGATCAGGAAGGCCTGCAGGGTCTTGGCGAGGAACGCGAAGCCGATCGCCACGCCCGCCCAGACCAGCCACTTCGTACGGCCGTCCTCGAGGGCCCGGACCACCAGGTAGCAGGCGAGGGCCATCAGCAGCGCCAGCATCGCGTCCGGGTTGTTGAACCGGAACATCAGCGCCGCGACGGGGGTGAGCGCGAGTACCGCGCCCGCGATCAGACCGGACGCGGGGCTGAACCGGCGGCGCACGCCCGCGTACACCACGGCGACCGTCAGAACGCCCATGATGACCTCGGGGATCAGGATCGCCCACGAGTTGAGGCCGAAGATCCTGACCGACAGCGCCATCGGCCACAGCGAGGCCGGAGGCTTGTCGACGGTGATGGCGTTGCCCGCGTCCAGCGAGCCGGAGAAGAACGCCTTCCAGGACCTGCTGCCCGCCTGCACGGCCGCCGAGTAGAAGGAGTTGGCGTAGCCGGAGGCGCTCAGGTTGTACAGGTAGAGGAGGAAGGTGGCGGCCAGCAGACCGAGAAAGGCCGGGCGCACCCAGCGCGGGTCCTCGGGCCGGCCGCGCCACAGTCTCCGTACGAAGGGCTGCTGCGGCTCACTCGAACCGGGCGCCGGCGGGACGGTTCGGGGGACGGCCGGGGGAGCGGCTGCCTGGGACGGGCCCCAGCCGGAGGGGCCGGTGCCCCCCGGATACGTCGTGTGGTCGGTGTGGGTGCTCATCGGGCGTCCCCCGGGTCGGTGTCGTGGGGACGGACCGGCTGTAGCCGCATCGTCGCGTCCCTCCAGGTGCCGTCCGCGGCTTCACCGGCGCGGAACTGGTTCGTCGTGTCGAACGTCGTGCCGCCGTATGCCGTGTCGTACGGCGTGCGGGGCTGGTGGCCCGTCGGGCGTTGCGGCAGCGGCGAGTACGGGCCCGCCTGCTGCGGGATCGCCGGGGTGGCGGCCGTGGTGCAGGTCGGCGAGGACGGGTGGTGCGCGGCCACGACCGTGGACTCCTCGTCGGAGTCGCCGCGGTCCGGGAACACCCACGCGCGGAAGAGCAGGAAGCGCAGCACCGTCGCCGCAAGGTTCGCGGCGATCAGCACCGCCAGCTCGGTGGAGTGCGCGGGGTCGGAGGTGGCCGCGTTCAGGGCGGCGAGCGAACCGCTGGTCAGCGCGAGGCCGATGCCGAAGACGACCAGGCCCTGCGCCTGGTGCCGGACGGCCCCGCCCCGGCCGCGCACCCCGAAGGTGAGCCGCCGGTTGGCCGCCGTGTTCGCCACGGCCGAGACCAGCAGCGCCAGCGCGTTGGCGATCTGCGAGCCGGAGAACTGCCGGAAGACGCTGTACAGCAGCAGGTAGAAGAGCGTCGACAGACCGCCGACCACGCAGAACCCGACCAGCTGGCGGGCCAGCCCCTTCGGTACGTCCTTGATCTCACGGTCGCGGGGGTCGTCGCCGAACGGCCGGGCGACCCGGTCCAGCGGCAGCGAACCGGTGGCCAGGGCCTTGCCCACCCGCCACACACCCTTGAGGTCGTCGGTCGCCGTCTTCACGATGTGCACGGTCGAGTTCGGGTCGTCGACCCAGTCGACCGGTACCTCGTGGATCCTGAGGCCCGCGCGCTCCGCCAGCACCAGCATCTCGGTGTCGAAGAACCAGCCGGTGTCCTCGACGAGCGGCAGCAGCACCTGGGCCACATCACGCCGGATCGCCTTGAACCCGCACTGCGCGTCCGAGAAGCGGGCCTGGAGCGAGCCGCGCAGGATGAGGTTGTAGGCGCGGCTGATGAACTCACGCTTGGGACCGCGCACCACCCGCGAGGAGCGGGCCAGCCGGGAGCCGATCGCCAGGTCGGAGTGACCCGAGATCAGCGGCGCGACCAGCGGCAGCAGCGCGTTGAGGTCGGTGGACAGGTCGACGTCCATGTAGGCGAGGATCGGGGCGTCCGACGCGGACCACACGGTCCGCAGGGCGCGGCCCCGGCCCTTCTGCTCCAGGCGGAAGTTGGTGACCTCCGCGATCTCCGCCTCCAGCCGCGCCGCCACCTGGGGGGTGGTGTCCGTGGACGCGTTGTCCGCGATCGTGATGCGGAACGCGTACGGGAAGGTGCGCGTGAGGTGCTCGTGCAGTCTGAGCACACATGGCTGGAGGTCCTTCTCCTCGTTGTAGACGGGGATCACTACGTCCAGGACAGGCGTACCGGCGTCGCCGGCCGGGAGGTGCTCCCGCGCCGGCAGGGTGCCGGGAGAAGAGTCGGTTCGCATGACAACGACTCTGGTCAAGCCCCCTGTTGCACCGATGTGGTGGCACTGTGCTGTGCCTGTGAGTGCGATTGCCAGTTCGTTTCGGGCGCCGGTCGCGGCACGGCCGGGCCCAGTGCGGGCAGGTGCACGGTGAACACCGTCTGCCCCGGCACGCTGTCCACGGTCACCGCACCGCCGTGCGCGGTCGCGACCGCCTGGACGATGGCGAGGCCCAGACCGGTCGAGCCGGTCGCCCTGGACCGGGCCGCGTCACCTCGCGCGAACCGTTCGAAGACGTGCGGCAGCAGGTCGGCCTGGATGCCCTGGCCGTTGTCCTCGACGTCCACGCACATCCACGGGCCGCGCCGCTGCACGCGCGCGATGATGGTCGTACCGGGCGGGGTGTGCTTGCGGGCGTTGCCCAGCAGGTTGACCAGCACCTGCTGGATCCGCGCCGCGTCCGCCGCCACCAGCGCCGGTTCGTCGGGCAGGTCGAGCCGCCAGTTGTGGTCCATGCCGGCCGCGCGGGCGTCGCTGATCGTGTCGACGACCAGGGGGATCAGGTCGGTCTGCTCGATCT
Source organism: Streptomyces sp. NPDC054834 (assembly GCF_053611185.1). Classification (NCBI taxonomy): domain Bacteria; kingdom Bacillati; phylum Actinomycetota; class Actinomycetes; order Kitasatosporales; family Streptomycetaceae; genus Streptomyces; species Streptomyces sp. NPDC054834. The sequence continues at coordinate 78,593 of NZ_JBSGZV010000043.1, forward strand.
GGAGCGGTCGCCCGGCATCGAGCCGGGCGAGGAGCAGCAGGTCCTCGACGAGGAGGGTCATCCGCCCCGCCTCGGATTCGATACGCCCGAGCGCGTGCCGGGTGTCGGGCCCGACCTGCTCGCGTCCGCGTCTCGTGAGCTCGGCGTACCCGCGGATGGAGGCGAGCGGCGTCCTCAGCTCATGGCTGGCGTCGGCGACGAACTGCCGTACCCGCATCTCGCTCTGCTGCCGGGCGTGCAGCGCGCCGTGCACATGGTTGAGCATGCGGTTGAGCGCGGCACCGACCTGGCCGACCTCGGTGTGCGGGTCGGTCTCGGACTCGGGCACGCGCTCGCTGAGGTTCACCTCGCCGGTGTGGAGCGGGAGTTCGGAGACCCGGGTGGCGGTGGCGGCGACCTTGCGGAGGGGGCGGGTGGCGAGGCCGACGAGGACGTAGCCGGCGATGACGGCGGCGCCGAGGCCGGCGACGGTGATGCTGACCTCGACGAGGATCAGGGTGTTGATGGTGCCGTCGACGTCGTCCGTCGGCAGGGCGACGTAGTACTCGTCACTGCTGTCGCGGCTCGGGACGTATTCGACGCGGTATCCCCCCAGACCGGGGATCTCCACGGAATGCGGCTTCTGGTCCTTGGGCACCGAGTTGAGGGCGGCCCGCTGGGCCGCGTCGAGACGGCCGGCGTTCATACTCTGGAAGAAGCCGGCCCTGTCGTTCTTCGGCTTGGCGATGGCCGCGCTCGTGACCTTGCCGTTCTCCACGTAGGCGGCGATGGTCTTTGCCTGCGTGGGACCATTGGTGACGAGGTTCTTCACCTTGCCATTTGCCGAGGTGTCGACCTTCTGCACGACGCCCTGGTTCCCGGGGGCGGTGGGTGCCTTCGCGTTCGGGTCGGCCGCGTTCGGGTCCTTCGGCAGCATGTGGCCGCCTCCGGCACGCATGGCGACATCGTGCACCTTGCCGTTCAGCTGATCGTCGAGGTGCTGCTTCAGCGCGAGTGTCGTCACCGTGCCGATCACCGCACACACCACCGCGATCAGCATCACCGTCGAGACGACGAGCCGCGTCCGCAGGGTACGCGGCTTACCTGCTCGCTTCTGCGCACGCGGCCGTCGTCGCCCGCTCATGACGCGGCGGGCTTGATCAGATAGCCGGCCCCACGCCGGGTGTGGATCATCGGCTCACGCCCCGCGTCGATCTTGCGCCGCAGGTAAGAGATGTAGAGCTCGACGACGTTGGCCTGGCCGCCGAAGTCGTACGACCACACGCGGTCGAGGATCTGTGCCTTGCTGAGCACACGCCTGGGATTACGCATGAGGAAGCGCAGGAGTTCGAACTCGGTGGCGGTGAGGTGTATGGAGTCCCCGGCCCGCGACACCTCGTGGCTGTCCTCGTCGAGGGTCAGGTCCCCGACGACGAGCACGGAGTCGGACCGCCGGTCGGCCGCACCGGACCGCCGGATGAGCCCGCGCAGACGGGCCACGACCTCTTCGAGGCTGAACGGCTTGGTGACGTAGTCGTCGCCCCCGGCGGTGAGCCCGGCGATACGGTCCTCGACCGCGTCCTTGGCGGTCAGGAACAGCACCGGCACGTCGGGCAGTTCGCGCCGCAGCCGCCCGAGGACGGTCAGCCCGTCCATGTCGGGGAGCATCATGTCCAGGACGACGGCGTCGGGCCGGAACTCGCGGGCCGTCTGGATGGCCCCCTGCCCGTCGCCCGCGCTCCTGATCTGCCAGCCCTCGTAGCGAAGGGCCATGGACAGGAGTTCGGTGATCGACAGTTCGTCGTCCACCACAAGCACTCGGACGGGGCTCCCGTCCGGCCTCAGCAGTTCGGTGCGCCCCTGGGGCGAGGTCGTGGTCATGGTGGACACCTTGTCGGGGTCCTCTGAGAAGACGCTTTCTCTTGTCTGTGATTTTCCTGAGAAACACACAGGGACCTCTCAGGGAAGCCCGAACTCCCGGCCCATTTCCGGCAGTTGTGGCCCATTTGACACGCACAAACCTAGGCACGTGATCTGTGTCACCTGTGAACAGACTTTCCAGTTCCTGTCAGCGCCCCATCAGAACAGCTCGTCCTGCGTCCCCCTCGCTCTCACACACTGCCGGGTCGGCACGGTCAGTTCACCGGAGCCGACGCGCACCAGCTCCCACCCGGTCACCAGCCGCGTGTCGAGTACCGCGACCCCGTCCCCGGTCGCCAGATGCAGATCCGGCCCGGCGGCCGCCACGAGCTCACCGTTCACCGAGCCGCCGGCGACCAGCTCGGTCACCGCCAGGGCGGCGGGCGGCAGCCGGTCCAGCCCGAACACGCCCATGTGATCGACGGGTTGGTACGGCGCCCGGGTGAGCGAGTCCGGCCAGCCGGCCAGCGCCACGGCCCGTGCATGCAGCTCCCCGATTTCCGCCGCCCGCTCCTCCGCCGACGCGGGCAACGCGGTCCGCACCGCCCGCTTCTCGGCGTACGGGATCCGGTCCGGCACCCCGAGCGCGGCGCGCAGCAACTCCTCGGTGCGCCGCGCGGCCATCAGCGGACCCGTGCCGAGCCAGCTGAAGCAGACGGCCCCCTGCTCAAGCAGCCGCGCCGAGCCCCGCTCGGCCGCGGTGATCCCCACCTTGACCATGCCGGGCCCGAACCACGCCAGATATACGCGGTAGGGCCGGGGATCGTCCGCGATCGTGTCCGCCGCCACGGAGTACGCCCGGTCCAGCCGCGCACACTCCTCGCACCGCGCCCCCGTACTCCGCCCCGGCACCGCCGCCCGCACCGGGCAGGGGTGCCCGCGCGCCCCCACACACGTCCGCACTCCCCCTTCCGCGACCCCGAATGCCACCCGCTTCCCCCACGGCAACGCGCTGCTCCGCCCGCCGTCCCACACCAGGACGGGACCGTCCGCCGACCACCGCAGCCCCGAGCATCTCCACGCCTGTGCCATCACCCTTGAGAGTAGGACGACCCACTGACAACGCCCCCACGGCGGTCGGAAGGCAGTACCGTACGCAAAGGCCCGAAGCCGCGACTTAGGCAGGGATTCGAACCTGCAAGCTTCTGATCCATGGTGGGCAGTACGTTGGGCGGGAGCCCCGCCCGAGACAACCTGCCACTCGGATCTACTGCGGATCGAGTCGGGTACTCAGTTCCGTCACAAGGTGGTAGCCCCCAGCGAGGTCGACGTCGGTTCGCTCCCTGAGTAGCTTGATCGCGGAGTCGCGGTGGCCGCTGGTGAGCAGGTCCGTCATCTCAGCGACCAGAGGGGCGTCGAGCTGCCGCAGAGCATCCAGCGCCTCCACGTATGTGGTGGGCAAGGACCGGCCCTGGATGATCAGGTCCAGGGCCACAGAAGCCGTGTCCAGCCCAAGGCCGGAATTCTTGCGCAACCGGCGGATGGCCTTGGCGGTGCGCCCCTCATCGGCCAGCGTCATCGCCTCGTCCTGGGCCGCGCGCTCCACGGGTGTGATCAACGCAGTCGTGCGTGTCTTGCTGCTCGCCATGATGCGCCAACCCCTCCCTTCAGCGGCAGTTCTTCTTGATGCCGTCGATCCCGAGTATCACCGAAGCAAGGCCACCAAGCGTGGCGCCCAGTTCACTGATCTTCTCCTCGCCCTTCGCGATGCGGATGAGGAGATAGGCGGCTTCCCTGACGGAGCCGACCTTCTTGATGAACGCCCTCAGCTTGAGGATCTTCGCGACCGGCACCGCGCCACCTGCGACCGCGGCTGTGATGGACGCCACGCACTTGGCAGTCTGCCACCAACCGAAGGCCACTACACCGGACTTCACATCGGCAAGATGCTCGTCGATATACGCCTGCACCGCAGCGTCACCCTGCTGGACCACACTGTCGGGCATCTCGTCGAGCACCTTCAGCGCGTCGAGGAACTTCTGTCCGTCAGCGGTCTTCAGCTCCTCCGCAGCGGTCATGGGCTGGTCCACGGCGACGACCGCCGGACGGGCCGTGGTGTCGTTGTCGGCGGCGGCAGCGACTTGGCTGAGACCTGTGCCGAGGATGGCAGCTGCGGTCAGCACAGCGGTGGCAGCGGTCAGCTTCCTGATCTTCACGTGTTCCCCTCTTGTTTCCTGCATCCAGCTGGTCAGGCTGGATCAAACGCGGCGCCTCCCTTGGTCGGGTGGGAGACACGCGTTGAACGAGATGATCATCAAATGCACCGTCGCGCTGTCGCAAGTGATCTGAGGGGATGCTGAGGTAGGGGAGCCGGATTGCTGCCAAACCGGGGAGGGCCCAGCAGAAACGCCGGAGCGCGCAGCGTGCTCGCCAGGGCGCACATGTCCGCCCTGGGCCATCCTGCCTACGCCTTCTCGTAAGCGACGGTCATTTCAGGGCTCTCGGCGACGAACGACCCCGGTCCGACCTCGGCCCGGATGAGTCCCGGCGACTTGAGATGGGCGAGCGCCTTCTGCGCAGTAGTGGTTTGTTGCGGCTACCTGCCGCCAGACAGGACGGGTGCGGTCAAGCTCGGGGCTCATGCGGTGGACGCCAAAACTCTGCGGTAGACCCCGCGACGGCGGTTGACCGCGAACAGGAACGACATCAGAGGAGCCGTCGCGCTGGATGGTGACGATGACCTCGGCGACCCATGCCTTGAACGGCAGGGATTCCGGTTTGGTGCAGCCGTTGACCAGTCTGATCAGTCCTTGGAGATTGACCAGATTCATATCTCGTCGCCACTCTCGACCTGCGGGAACGCTGAGAGTGTGCCTCTGAAGCACACTCTCAGCACTTCCGAAGTTGACCGAGTCGGCGACGTTCCGCAGAGCCGAGCCCACGTGTGCGTAACCCAGGTGCTTGCACACGTCCACGGCGGGAAACCAGTGCGTGCCGTCGGGCAAGGTCAGCCTGCGTACTCGTGCTCCTGTTGCCGCGTAGACGAAGTCACTGATCTCGATCGCGTCCGGCTTCCATCCTGCCGACTGCTTCGGCGGCATGTCGTTCTGCTCGTACATCGAGCATCACCTCCACACCGGAAGCCATGAGCACATACAGCCAACTCCCGTTCGCAGGAGGTACGTTCACTCGAAAGGTGACAGAGGTACCGATTCTGCCAACTCGCCGCCCACCCCGTCCGGCACCACGACCGCCGCACGCCGCCGCCCCCGCCCCGCCAGCCGACACCCCACGCACCCGGCGTGCCCCTCCCGCGCCAGCGGATCACGCACCCGCATCCCCCACTGCTCCCTGGGCCGCCGCCCGGGCGGCTTGCCCCAGCCGGAGAGGTGCAGCCCCCAGGTGACGAGGACACCGAGGACTACGACCGCCAGCCCCCCACCCAAGGCGGCGACCGAGCCCGTGCACACCCCCAGCCCCGCCAGCCCGCTCCCGGCGGTCGCGATGCCGAAGCCGGTCCAGCCGGCGACCGTGTGACCCTCGTCGTACAGATGTGCGCTCATGTACCCGCCTCCCTCTCCCAGGGCATGCGTAGGCAGCAGAATCAGCCAGGACGTGGAGGGCACTGGAGACCCGGCAATCCCTCACGACGTAAGAAACTTAGCAACTAAATCTCTCACGAGCTAAGGGAAACTGAAAGATGCCCGGCACGCCTCGCCCACCCGCCACCCCGGCCCAGGCGCTGTCCGCGATGGACCACCTCATCGCGGCCCACCTGATCGGACAGCAGGAACTGGCCCGGCGGCTGGGCCTGAACGTCACCGACTTGACCTGCTTCGCCTTCGTCCTGGAGGCCGGCGACGACCTGCTCACGGCCGGTGACCTGGCGGCCCGCGCCCACGTCACCACCGGCGCGGTCACCGGCATCCTCAACCGCCTGGAACGCGCCGGCTACGTCACCCGCCGCCCCGACCCCAGCGACCGCCGCCGCGTCCGCGTGGCCGCCCTCCCCGAGGCGGTCGAGCGGGTCACAGCCGTGTACGCGGGCCACTACGCCCGCCTCAACGCCCTCTTCGCCGACTACTCACCCGACGAACTCGCCGTCGTCAACGACTGGTTCACCCGCGCCACCGCACTCGCCCACGAGTACCTCGAGAAACTGAACAAGGGCGGGTCCGGCGGCGGGGAGTGCTGAGCGGACGCGGACCCGTCAGCCGACCGGCCTAGTCATGGCACGGCCAGAGCACAGCGACACTCAAGGAGTATCCGCATGACGGCAACGGCCAACGACCAGAGGACCGGTCGCGCGGTGGCTGGTGAGGAACTGTTCGACAGCCTCACCCACTTCGTGATCGTCCACAACGGGCAGTCCCGCGAGCGTGCCGAACGGATCGCGGACCAGGCGGTGGCCTTCGTGGTCACCGCTGCGACCGCCACCGTCCCCATGGTCCCGTCGGACGACGTGGACCTCGGTCTGCACGCGCTCATTCTGCACACGAAGGAGTACGCCGCTCTCTGCGACCGGTACGCGGGCCGCTTCCTCCACCACAACCATTGCCGGGCGGCGGACCCCGTGACGCGAAGAAGGTCGCCACCTCCGCGCACGCGATGAAGGCGGCCGGGTTCATGGTCTTCGACGACCTGTGGACCGTGGACGGCACGAACCTCGCGCAGTGCGACTCGGACTGCGGCCGTCCGTACGGTCAGGAGTAGCGACATGACACCAGCGACGCGGCCGGCCTCGATGCGAGGTCGGCCGCGTTGCCGGAAAGGAGAACAGACGTTGTCCGGGACACCCCCTGAACTGCCGGTCGTCGTGCTCGACGCACTCGTGCCCAAGACTCAGCGCCTGGTCGTCAATCGCCGGGGCTCGATGGTCTGGGAGGTCGAGAGCCACAGGGGTCGGTACGCCGTGAAGGTCGGTTACCCGATCGAGGCCACGGCCGACTGGCCCACCCAGCCCTGGACGGCACTCGCCCCCGCACGCGAAGGTGCCGTGCTGCACCGCCTCGGCGTCGATGACTTCGCGTACGGCGAATGGGAGCGGGGCACCTGGAACTTTCAGCCGTGGCGTGAAGGGCCCGACCTCTACGAGCTGTGGAAGCCCTGTCGTGAACCGGACTCTCGCATCGAACCGCACACCAGTGCCGCCCTCGGCTGCGTAGAGGCGCTGGCCGAACTGCACGCCAAGGGCTGGGCCCACGGCGACGTACAGCCCGCACACTTCATCATCGGGCCAGAGCGAACGCACCTCATCGACCTGGCCTTGGCGCGCGGCGGACGCGTCCCCGAGGGGTACGACTTCCCGTTCCGCGGCTGCCTCGTCCACTACGAGGCGCCGGAGATCGCGCGCAGCGTGCTCGCGACCGGAGAGGCTGAGCCTACGCAGGAAGCCGACATCTACGCGCTCGGCGCCTCTCTGCTCATCTCCGCCACGGGCTGGCGGGCCGTCGAGTACCCGGACGGAGCACCGCGCCCCGAGCAGAGAAAGGCAGTGGCAAGCGGCAGGCGTCGGCCCGTGAAGGTGGATGGCGAGCTGGGCGAACTGATCGACGCCATGCTCAGCCCAGCGCCCGAAGACAGGCCCACGATCTACGAGGTCGGTAAGGCCCTGAGCTGAACCGTAGACCCACCAAATAGAAGACCGCGCCACACCTGTGCGTCCGCGCTCCACGAACAGGGCGCCGACGCTCGAATGATCACGGAGGTCCTGGGCCACAGCTCCATCCGCGTGACCATGGACATCTGCACCTTCGTACGGCTCGACTCCCAGCGCTCGGCCTTCGACCGCGTCGGGGATGCGTTGAGGGGTGACGACCCGGGGCCGGGCGATGACGACGGCGCGGCCGGGGTCCTCGCAGCCGTCTGATCTGCCCCGCGTCCGCCCTCCGACCTCGTTGTCACTGGTTAGGCCGAACTGACACCGCCTGCCGTTCCGAGACAGCGTCTCGCGGGGTAGGGCAGAGGAGGTCAGCTCGACAGAAAGGTGCCAGCGTGCAGGCGAATGTTGGTGACAGGCTTCTTGTTCATGGCCGGATCGTGGGGCAACACGATCGCACCGCAGAGATCATCGAGGTGCTCGGGGAGAACGGGACGCCGCCCTATCGAGTCCGTTTCGAGGACGGGCACGAGACGCTGATGAGCCCAGGCCCGGACACCGTCATCCGTAGCTTCCAGGAGTAAGCAACCCTCCCGTACCGGCGGTTGCCGTCAAACACTGTCGTCAAGGCATAAGCCAGAGGCCCTGTGGATCACTCCACAGGGCCTCTGAACTGTTGCGCACTCGGCAGGATTCGAACCTGCAACCTTCTGATCCGTAGTCAGATGCTCTATCCGTTAAGCTACGAGTGCTTGTTTTGTTTTTTCCCCGCTCCCGGCCCTTCCGGCCCGCTCGCGGCGACAGGAAGAACATTACATGACTGCCGCCGCCATGTGAAATCCGTTCCGCACACCCCTTGTGACCTGCGGAAATGGCGATGTGGGGAGCAGTAGATCACCGAAGCCCCGGTCCGTGTGGACC
>NZ_JBSGZV010000044.1:0-81905 GCF_053611185.1 Streptomyces sp. NPDC054834
ATGGGGGCGCCCAGAGATCTCTGGGCGCCCCCATCCTCGTACGGAAGCTGTGGGCGGCTCGCTGCGCCGCCGCTAGGCCTCGCGGCGGTGCCGGCCCGCGCTGGGCGCTTCGCCGCGCTCCGTGGCCGCCGCGGCCTGCCGCTCCTTCTCGGCCCGCTCCTCGGCCTCCATCTCCGCGAACACGTCGATCGGCGCGGGCGCCTTCGCGAGGAAGACCCAGGTGAGCCAGACGGCCAGCAGGAAGGGCGGGATCTTCAGGGCCACCAGCACCCAGCCGAGCTGCGCCGTGTTGGCCCACCAGTACAGCGGGAAGAGGATCGCGCACTTGGCCAGCAGGATCAGGCCCCAGGCCCAGCTGGCCTTGGCGTAGGCCGTCTTGCGCCCGGGGTTGCGGGTGCGCCAGGAGAGGTTCTCCTTGAAGACCGGGCCGAGGATCAGGCCGATCAGGGGGACCCCGGCGAGCGTCGTGATGATGTATGCCAGGGCCAGGCCCAGCGTGTACAGCATGCCGGGGAGGTAGAAGTCCTTGGCGTTGCCCGTGAACATCGCGAAGACGACACCGAAGGCGACACCGAAGACACCGCTGAAGGCGTGCTTCACGGTGTCCTTCATCGCCAGCCGGACCACGACCAGGACCAGGGACACGGCCAGCGCGGCGATCGCGGACCAGTGCAGATCCTTGTTGATCGTGAAGATGGTGACGAAGAGGAGACCGGGCAGGACGGTCTCGACCATGCCCCGGACACCGCCGAACGCCTCGAACAGCGCGGCCTCGGTCACCGCCCGCGCGTCGTCCGTCCGAGCCTCGTCCGCCTGTGTGTCTTCGGTCGGCTTGTCGAGTGACGTCACCGGCTACTCCCGTCCGAGGGGTCGCAGTTCGTACTTGGGGTTGAACAGCACCCGGCGGCCCCGGCTCATCGAGATCCGGCCCGATGCGATGAGCCTGCGCCCCGGTTCTATGCCCACGATGGAGCGCCTGCCCAGCCACACCACGTCCAGCGCGGCGGAGCCGTCGAACAGTTCGGCCTCCAGGGCCGGGACCCCGGCGCGCGGCCGCAGGGTGACCGTGCGCAAGGTACCAGTTACGGTGACGATCTGCCGGTCCTGGCAGTCACCGATCCGGGTACAGCCCGCGGTGTCGGCGTCCTCCCTGAGCTCCTCCGACTCCAGGTCCTCCTGTGACGAGGAAAGCCGGTCGAGCATGCGCCGGAACCGGCCGGCCGGCTTTTCGGAACGAGGAACAGCGCTCATGCCTGAAAGCGTACCGGGGCACACTGACGGCCACGTAATCCCCGGCCGCGCCCCACTTCTGGAAGCGGTAGCCCATCCCCGGCTCGCTGATGCCGCATCCCCCGGCGGACAACCCCCGGACCCCCGGCAGCACTACAACCGCGCCACACCTCGCGAAGCGGTAGCCCACCCCGGCTCCGCGACACCGCACCCCCCGAGGACACCCCCCGGCCCCAGCACCTCTGCCGCGCCTCACTTCTCGAAGCGGTAGCCCATCCCCGGCTCGGTGATGAAGTGCTTCGGGTGGGAGGGGTCCGCCTCGAGTTTTCTGCGGAGTTGGGCCATGTAGACGCGCAGGTAGTTCGTCTCCGTCCCGTACGACGGGCCCCACACCTCCTGAAGCAGCTGCTTCTGGCCGACCAGTCGGCCGGTGTTGCGGACCAGCACCTCCAGCAGATGCCACTCGGTGGGCGTCAGGCGGACGTCCCTGCCGCCCCGGTGGACCTTCTTCGCGGACAGGTCGACGGTGAACTGCTCGGTCTCCACCGTGGTCACGTCGTCCTCGCCGGAGCCGACCGGCTCGGCCCGGCGGACGGCGGCCCGCAGCCGGGCGAGGAGCTCGTCCATGCCGAACGGCTTGGTGACGTAGTCGTCGGCGCCCGCGTCCAGCGCCTCGACCTTCTCGTCGGAGGAGTGCCGGGCGGACAGCACCAGGATCGGCACCCGGGTCCAGCCGCGCAGGCCCCTGATGACCTCGACGCCGTCCATGTCGGGCAGGCCCAGGTCCAGGACGACCACGTCGGGGTGGCGGGAGGCGGCGAGGTCGAGCGCGGTCCTGCCGTCGGGGGCGGCGTCGACCTCGTACTTGCGCGCCTTGAGGTTGATCACGAGCGCGCGCGTGATCTGCGGCTCGTCGTCGACCACCAGGACACGGGTCATGAATTCTGCCTTTCGCGGTGTGCGGTGCCTTCCCCCGCGGGGAGGAGCTCGGGACGCGATCCTGCCGCGCGGAGGGTGAGGACCATGGTGAGGCCGCCGCCGGGCGTGTCCTCGGCGTTCAGGGCGCCGCCCATCGCCTCGGCGAAGCCGCGTGCGACCGCGAGGCCGAGGCCGACGCCGGCGCCGCGCGGAGCGTCCCCGTACCGCTGGAAGGGCTCGAAGATGCGGTCCTTGGCCTCGTCGGGGACGCCGGGTCCGCGGTCCACCACCCGCACCTCCACCCGGTCGGCGATGGCACTGGCGGCGACCAGGACGGGCCGTTCCGGGGGGCTGTACTTGACGGCGTTCTCCACCAGGTTCGCCACCGCCCGCTCCAGCAGCCCGGGGTCGACGGCGACCATGGGCAGGGTCTCGGGGACGTCCAGCTCGGCGCTGCCCTCCGGGACACCGCCCAGCGCCATCGGGACCACCTCGTCGAGGTCGATCTCGCGGATGAGCGGGGTGACCGTGCCGGTCTGGAGGCGGGACATGTCGAGCAGGTTGCCCACCAGATGGTCGAGCCGGTCGGCGCCCTCCTCGATGCCCGCCAGCAGCTCCGCCTGGTCCTCCTCGGACCACGCCACGTCGTCCGAGCGCAGCGAGGAGACCGCCGCCTTGATGCCGGCCAGCGGGGTGCGCAGGTCGTGGCTGACGGCGGCCAGCAGCGCGGTGCGGATGCGGTTGCCCTCGGCCAGTTCCTTGGCCTGGTCGGCCTCCTCCTTCAGGCGCCTGCGGTCCAGGACGACGGCGGCCTGCGCCGCGAAGGCGGCCAGCACCCGGCGGTCCTCGGCGGGCAGCACCCGGCCGGTCAGCGCGAGCGCCATGTGATCCCCGACCGGCATGTCCACGTCCGCCTCGTCCGGCCGCTCCACGGGCCGCCCGGCGCCCACCCGGCCCGCACACGTCCACGGGTCGACGTCGCCGGCCCGTTCCAGCAGGGCCGCCGACTCCATCCCGAAGGTCTCCCGGACCCGCTCCAGCAGCTCCTCCAGGCCCGTCTCGCCGCGCAGCACGTTGCCCGCGAGGAAGGAGAGGATCTCCGACTCTGCGCGCAGCCGCGCCGCCTGGTGGGTACGCCGGGCCGCGAGGTCCACCACGGAGGCCACCGAGACGCCGACGGACACGAAGATCACGATGGCGACGATGTTCTTCGGGTCGGCGATCGTCCAGCGGTGCAGGGGCGGTGTGTAGAAGTAGTTCAGCAGCAGGGAACCCACCGCCGCCGAGGCCAGGGCGGGGAAGAGGCCGCCGAGCAGGGCCGCGGCCACCGTCACCGTCAGGAACAGCAGCATGTCGTTGGCGAGGCCCAGGTGGACGGTGTTGAGCAGCACCGCCAGGACCGCCGGGCCGACCACGCCGACCAGCCAGCCCCACACCAGCCGCGAGCGGCCGAGGCGGGCGCCTCGGGCCACGGGCAGCCCGCGTCCCCTGGCGACCTCGTCGTGGGTGACGATGTGCACGTCCAGGTCGGGACCGGAGTCCCGGGCGACCGTGGCACCGACGCCGGGTCCGAAGACGTACTGCCAGGTCTTGCGCCGGGAGGAGCCCAGCACGATCTGGGTGGCGTTGACCCCGCGCGCGAAGTCCAGCAGGGCGGCGGGGATGTCGTCGCCGACGACCTGGTGGAAGGTGCCGCCGAGGTCCTCGACGAGGGTGCGCTGGACGGCGAGCTCCTTGGGGGAGGCGGAGGTGAGCCCGTCGCTGCGGGATATGTAGACGGCGAGCACCTCGCCGCCGGCGCCCTTCTCGGCCAGCCGTGCGGCGCGCCGGATCAGGGTCCGGCCCTCCGGGCCGCCGGTCAGGCCCACCACGATCCGCTCCCGCGAGCCCCATATCGCCGAGACCCGGTGCTCGCTGCGGTACTGCTTCAGGTACTCGTCGACCCGGTCGGCCACCCACAGCAGCGCCAGCTCGCGCAGGGCGGTCAGGTTCCCCGGCCGGAAGTAGTTGGAGAGTGCGGCGTCCACCTTGTCGGGCTTGTAGATGTTGCCGTGTGCCATGCGCCGGCGCAGCGCCTCCGGGGACATGTCGACCAGCTCGATCTGGGCCGCGCGCCGTACCACCTCGTCCGGTACGGTCTCCTGCTGCCGTACGCCCGTTATGGACTCCACGACGTCGCCGAGCGACTCCAGGTGCTGGATGTTGACCGTCGAGACCACGTCGATCCCGGCGGCGAGCAGTTCCTCAACGTCCTGCCAGCGCTTGGCGTTGCGGGAACCGGGGACGTTCGTGTGGGCGAGCTCGTCGACCAGGGCGACGGCGGGGGCCCGCCGCAGGACCGCGTCCACGTCCATCTCGGTGAAACGGCCACCCCGGTACTCCAGCTCCCTGCGCGGCACCCGTTCGAGCCCGTGCAGCATCACCTCGGTGCGCGGCCGCTCGTGGTGCTCGACGAAGCCCACGACGCAGTCGGTGCCCCGCTCGATCCGGCGGTGCGCCTCGGACAGCATGGCGTACGTCTTGCCCACGCCCGGCGCCGCGCCGAGATAGATCCGAAGCTTGCCGCGTGCCATGGCCCCATTGTCTTCCGGTGACTACCGCCTACGCAGCGTCGACCCTACGGCCATCGGTCCCGGCGAACGGGAGGAGAACCGGTACGGGGGGCATCTTTGACGCAACCCTGATGGGGTGAACCGGCGCGTTCCCGTGCCCAGCACGCCGGGACGCGCGAGGGGCCGCACCCCGAACCGGGATGCGGCCCCTCGCGTTGTGTGTACGGGGACGTCTAGCGGACCTCGGTGATCTCCGGCCCGCGCTGCAACTGCCCCATGCCGCCGGAGAAGCGGGAGCCGCTCTCGTCCTGCTGGAGGCCCTCGGGCACCATCTGGGCGTCGTTCGGCAGCTTCAGGACGATCGGGTCGCGCGGCGCCATCGGGCCCTCGCCACGCACCACGACCGTGTCCCGGAAGATCTGCTCGAGCAGCCCGGCCGCCTGCGGCTGCACCGCGCCCTGGCCCGAGATCACGCCGCGCAGGAACCAGCGGGGCCCGTCCACGCCGACGAACCGGACGACCTGGAAACCGCCCGTGCCGTCCGGCAGCTGCACCGGCACCTGGGCGCGCAGCTCCCAGCCGAGCGGCCCCTCGACCTCGTCGATGATGCCACCCTGCTGGGTGATACCGGTCCCGATCTCCTCGCGTACCTCGCCCCAGATGCCCTCTCGCTTGGGCGCGGCGAAGGCCTGTAGCTGGATGGCGCTGTCGCGCAGTACGACGGTCGCCGCGACGATCGCGTCGCCCGCGACCTCGACCCTGAGCTCCATGCCGTCGACGCCCGGCACGAACAGACCGCCCAGGTCCACCCGGCCCTCGGCCGGGTCGCGCACCTCGGAGCTGTCCCAGGGCCCGTCGGGCCGCGGCTCCGGCTCGAGCCGGACGCGCTCGCGCTCGGCCTCTTCCACTTCCCCGTCCGCCTCGGTGTCGACGCTGTCGACGACCTGCTCGGCCTCGCCGGCCGCGTCCTCGGCGGCACCCTTCTTCTTGCGACGTCCGAACACGTCACTGTCCTTCCCGGTCGGATACGACCGAAGCGTATCGATACCCACCCGTCCGGCCGCCCTCGGCGGCCCGACCGCTTGTGCCGCTCACGTCGCCCACCGCGGCATGACCGCCGGTGGACCCGAAGCCCCCCTCGGCCCGCGCCGAGTCGGGAAGCTCCGCCACCTCCTGGAAGCGGACCCTCTCGACCTGCTGGACGACCAGTTGGGCGATCCGGTCGAAGCGCTCGAACCGTACGCTCTCGCGCGGGTCGAGGTTCACCACGATCACCTTGATCTCCCCACGGTACCCGGCATCAACCGTCCCCGGGGCATTCACCAGGGCGACACCGCAGCGGGCGGCGAGACCGGATCGCGGGTGCACGAAGGCCGCGTACCCCTCCGGGAGGGCGATGGACACTCCCGTGGGCAGGACGGCGCGCTCGCCGGGCGCCAGTTCGCATGCCTCGGTGGTGCGCAGGTCGGCTCCCGCGTCACCGGGGTGCGCGTACGCCGGGAGCGGTACGTCGGGGTCGACGCGGCGGATCGGCACGTGAACGGGGTCGCGGTCGGCGGGGGGCTCGGGGCTCATGGGGGTCACGGGTTCACCTCGAAGGCGCGGGCGCGCCGGATCCGGTCGGGGTCGTCCATGGCGGCCCTGATCTCTTCGGGGCGGCCGTTGTCGACGAAGTGCTGAACCTCGACCTCGATGAAGAGCGCGTCGGCGCGGAGGGCGACGGGGCCGTCGGGGCCGCCGATCCGGCCGGTGGCGGTGGAGTAGATCTTCCGCCCGGCGACGGCGGTCACCTCGGCCTCCAGATGGAGCGTGGTCCCCACGGGCACGGGCCGTACGAAGTCCGTCTCCAGCCGTCCGGTCACGGCGATGGTCCGCAGCAGCCAGTTCAGCGAGCCGAGGGTCTCGTCGAGGGCGGTGGCGAGTACCCCGCCGTGCGCGAGGCCCGGGGCGCCCTGGTGGGCGGGCTGCACGGTGAACTCGGCGGTCAGGGACACGCCCTCGCCGGCGCGGGCCGCCAGGCGCAGCCCGTGCGGCTGCTCGCCGCCGCAGCCGAAGCACTGGCCGTAGTGGGCACCGAGGAGCTCGCCGGGTGCGGGAGCTTCGGGGTGCCGAACGGGTTTCACGGCGTCGGCCGGGGGCTGAAGGACTGGGGAACCACCACTCACAGCCGCAGACCTTACCCGCGCGTCGGGGGTGTCCGTTCACCGTGCCAAGCTTGGCTCCATGCAGCTCTCCGCCGCCCCGTACGACGAACGCCTCACCGCTCCCCGCTCCTGGTGGCTGATCAGCTTCCTGGTGGGGATCGCCTTCGCCCTGGTCCTGCTGCCCTTCGGCCCCCTGCCGCTGCTCGGCGGCCTGGTCGGCGGCACGGCCGCGGCGGCCGTCGTCGCGAGCTCCTACGGCTCGGTCCGGATCCGTGTCGTGGGCGACTCGCTGATCGCGGGCGAGGCGAAGATCCCGGTGACGGCGCTGGGCGACGCGGAGTTCCTGGACGCGGAGGAGGCCCGGGCCTGGCGCACCTACAAGGCCGACACCCGCGCCTTCCTCCTGCTGCGGGCCTACATCCCCACGGCCCTTCGCGTCGAGGTCACCGATCCGGCGGACCCGACGCCGTACCTGTACCTGTCGACCCGGGATCCGGAAGGGCTCGCGGCCGCGATCGCGGCGGCGCGGGAGGCCGTGGCGTAGGGCGCCCGGTCAGTCCTCGAGTTCCTTGGCGATGTCCCCGATCGCCAGCGGGTCGGCGGGGGGCTCCAGCGGTGGCAGCGCGGTCAGCGCGTCCCACGGCACCTGGATCTTGCGCAGGTCGGTCCGGATCCGTGCCGCCAGTCTCTTGGTGTCGCGGCGGTTCATGACCGCCCCGACGGCGGCGCCGACCATGAAGGGCATCAGGTTGGGCAGGTCGCGCACCGTCCGCTTCATGACCTGCTGGCGCAGCCGGCGCTTCATCGGGCCCCCGAGGGCCGTGTTGATCGTCGACGGCTTCATCACGTCGATGCCGCGCTCCTC
Source organism: Streptomyces sp. NPDC054834 (assembly GCF_053611185.1). NCBI lineage: Bacteria > Bacillati > Actinomycetota > Actinomycetes > Kitasatosporales > Streptomycetaceae > Streptomyces > Streptomyces sp. NPDC054834. Next base: position 7,710 of record NZ_JBSGZV010000044.1, read on the forward strand.
CGACCAGGAGGCCAGATACGCGGTACTGCGGGCCTTGAGACTGCCCGGCGGCCGTACGCCGTAGACCTCGTGGAGTTCGGCGATGAGCTTGAGCTCGATCGCCGCGACCCCGGTGATCTCCGCGGCCAGCTCGGTGGGCATCGCGAGCGGCACCGGCAGCATCGCCGCCGCACCGATCCCGGCCCCGACCGTGGAGGTCGCGTTCGCGGCGCCCGCCACGAGCTTGTCGGCGAGCTGCTCGGGCCCGAGGCCCGGGAACTGCCGGCGCAGCGTCGCGAGGTCGCGTACGGGGATCCGCGGGGCGATCTCGATGATCCGGTCGGTGACGTAGGCAAGCCCCGCTCTGGCGCGGCTGCCGCCCTTGCGGGTGCCTTGACGGGCTCTTTCCCGGGCCTTCTCCCGGATCGCCGCGGCCCGCCGCAGGGCGACGGCCGCGGTTCGCCGTGCGGACGCCGGGAGGTCACCCCGGTCGGCCACCGGTTCGAGCGAGGCTCCCGTTACGGGCGAGCCCCGCTCGTCGTCACGCGCGTCGTACAGGCCGTCGGACGGCCCCTGGTCCGCTCCCGGCAGGCGGAAACGGCGCTTCCGAGGTGGGGTCGAGCCAGTCACGGCCGACCCCGCCTCAGTCGCAGTCGCGGCAGATCGGCTGACCGTTCTTCTCGCGGGCCAGCTGGCTGCGGTGGTGCACCAGGAAGCAGCTCATGCACGTGAACTCGTCCTGCTGCTTCGGCAGGACCCGGACGGCCAACTCCTCGTTGGAGAGGTCGGCGCCGGGCAGCTCCAGGCCTTCTGCGGCCTCGAACTCGTCGACGTCCACGGCCGACGCGCTCTTGTCATTGCGCCGGGCCTTCAGCTCCTCAAGGCTGTCCGAATCGACGTCGTCGTCGGTCTTGCGTGGGGTGTCGTAGTCGGTTGCCATGTCGCTCTCCCCCTCTGGGTGTCTGCTGCGGTGTCTCCAGCGCACGTAACGCGTGAGAGGCCGGACTTGTGCCCGACCCGAGGCGGAGATTTTGCCTCACATCAAGGTCTGTTACTCAATCGACACCCAACCGGACCCCTCAAGAGTGATCGGCTGGGATGGCGATGGGGACCGTACACGGTCCAGGTGCCGCACCTCAAAGGCATCTCACCGTGTACTTCCCGTGATCAGGACCCCCGAAAACCCGGATTTTCCCGGCTTTCCACCAAGGTTCTTGATCACGGAGAGTAGATGGCCGGAATATTGCCCATGTGATCGATCACACACGGTGATGTGCGCCGGGCTGCCGGAAAATTCCGCGCAAAGCGAACATCACCGGGTGTGTCACGGGCCCGGTCAGATCGGCAGCGTGACCCGCATCACGAGACCGCCACCCTCCCTCGGCGTCGCCGAGATGTGGCCGCCGTGCGCGCGGGCCACGGACCGGGCGATCGACAGGCCCAGGCCCACGCCCTTGTCGCTGCCCGTGCGCTCCGTACGCAGCCGCCTGAAGGGCTCGAAGAGGTTGTCGATCTCGTACGCGGGCACGACCGGCCCGGTGTTCGAGACGACCAGCATCGCCTGCCCGTGCTGCACCTCCGTGACGACCTCGACCCAACCGCCCTCCCGTCGCCCGCCACCGCCCTTGTTCTGAAGCGCTTCGCGCTGCCCCTCCTCATTGGGCACGTTGTACCGCACGGCGTTCTGCACCAGGTTCAGCGCGATCCGCTCCAGCAGGACGCCGTTGCCCTGGACGACGGCCGGTTTGCGCTCGCCCCGGATACCGACGCCCTTGGCCTCGGCCTCGGCGTGCACCTGGTCGATGGCCTGCGAGGCGACCTCGGCCAGGTCCACGGGCTTGCGCTCGACGATCTGGTTGTCGCTGCGGGCGAGCAGCAGCAGGCCCTCCACGAGCTGCTCGCTGCGCTCGTTGGTGGCCAGCAGTGTCTTGCCGAGCTGTTGCAGCTCCACGGGCGCGCCCGGGTCCGAGAGGTGCACCTCCAGGAGCGTGCGGTTGATCGCCAGGGGCGTGCGCAGCTCGTGCGAGGCGTTGCCGACGAAGCGCTGTTGCGCCGTGAAGGCCCGCTGAAGCCGCTCCAGCATGTCGTCGAAGGTGTCCGCGAGCTCCTTGAGCTCGTCGTCCGGGCCGTCCAGCTCGATCCGGCGGGACAGGTCCGAGCCGGCCACCGCGCGCGCGGTGCGGGTGATCCGGCCGAGCGGCGACAGCACGCGGCCGGCCATGGCGTAGCCGAACGCGAAGGCGATCACGGCGAGGCCCAGCAGGGCCAGCAGCGAGCGGCTGAGCAGGTTGTCCAGGGCGGCCTGGCGCGAGTGGTCGATGCAGTCGCTGACCGCCGAGTTGAACTGTGTGAGCGTCAGGCCGGAGGCGTTGTTGACCGCGGGGCAGTCGGGGCTGGTGACCTTGATCTCGTTGCTGGCGCTCACGATCTTGAAGGGCGGCTGGTTGCCCGTGCTGATGGCCTGCGCGGCCAGCAGGTAGATGATCGACAGCAGCAGGATGCCGGCGATCAGGAACATGCCGCCGTACAGCAGTGTCAGCCGTATCCGGATGGTCGGGCGCAGCCAGGGGAACGGCGGCTCCGGCCTTCTGGGGTCCCAGGTGGGCTTCGGGGGCGCCTGCGTGGGCGTGGGCGTGGTGGCCACGGCCATCAGATCCGGTAGCCGGAGCCGGGGACGGTGACGATGACGGGCGGCTCGCCCAGCTTGCGGCGCAGCGTCATCACGGTCACACGCACCACGTTGGTGAACGGATCGGTGTTCTCGTCCCAGGCCTTCTCCAGCAGCTGCTCGGCGGAGACCACGGCACCCTCACTGCGCATCAGCACCTCCAGGACGGCGAACTCCTTCGGCGCGAGCTGGACCTCCTTGCCGTCGCGGAAGACCTCGCGGCGGTTGGGGTCCAGCTTGATGCCGGCGCGCTCCAGGACCGGCGGCAGCGGCACGCTGGTGCGCCGGCCCAGGGCGCGCACGCGCGCGATGAGCTCGCTGAACGCGAACGGCTTGGGCAGGTAGTCGTCGGCGCCGATCTCCAGGCCCTCGACGCGGTCGCTGACGTCACCCGAGGCGGTGAGCATCAGCACGCGCGTGGGCATGCCGAGCTCGACGATCTTGCGGCAGACGTCGTCGCCGTGCACCAGCGGGAGGTCGCGGTCGAGGACGACCACGTCGTAGTCGTTCACGCCGATGCGTTCCAGGGCGGCCGCACCGTCGTACACGACGTCGACGGCCATGGCCTCCCGGCGCAGTCCGGTGGCCACCGCATCGGCGAGCAGCTGCTCGTCCTCGACGACGAGTACGCGCACGTCGCTTGTCCTTCCTGTGTCCACCCGCGTAGCGCGCCAGAGCGCGCGCGGCAGGGGCCTTGACGGGGTTGTGTGACCTCCATCCTGCCCTTTTCCGCCATAAGTCGGCTGTAAGACAGCGGTGGCCCCGGTGGATCACGGGCTCCGGACGGGAATGCGAGATTTTCTCCTCCGGTTGAGGTTTCCACGGAAGAGAGCGGGGGGAGGACGGCTTTACACCCCGCGATCACGCTCTGCATGTGCCGCAGCACCATGTGGTACACCGCGATCCGCTTATCAGCAGAGTGGGCGTGGGTGTCCGGCACCGTCGCCGCCCAGCCCGGGCGGCGCTGGGCACCTACAGGAGACGTGATCGCCCCTTCCCGAACGGCACACCCCCGTGCCACCCGACCCACGACCCAGGACGAGGGGGCGCAGCATGGACGCTTTCACCGCAGGACTTCTGCAGCGCATAAGGACGACCGAGTCCGACCTGACGCGGGCTCGCGACGAGGGCGACGACTTCCTCGTCGAGGTGGAGCTGGCAGAGCTCGACGACCTGCGCCGCCTCGCCGCCGAACACGGTGTGGAGGTCGGCGCGCCCAGCGTCTGATCGGCCTGTGACACCCGTACGGCCTCACTGACCCGTACGACAGCAGGGCCCCGGCGAATCCAGCGCCGGGGCCCTGCTGCGTCTGTCGGTCGATACCGCGGTCAGTCGTGCCAGGCCCCGAAGTCCTCCAGCAGCCGCTGGAGGGGCTCGAAGACCCCCGGGGTGCCCGCGACTGTCAGGTCGCGTGACAGGCGCTCCCCGGGCCGTCCACCGGTCAGTGCGCCCGCCTCCCGGGCGATCAGGTCACCCGCGGCGACGTCCCAGGCGTTGAGCCCGCGCTCGTAGTACCCGTCCAGCCGGCCGCAGGCCACGTCGCAGAGGTCCACCGCCGCCGAGCCGCCGCGCCGGATGTCGCGCAGCCGCGGGATCAGCCTCGCGGCCACCTCGGCCTGGTGGGCACGGACCTCGGAGACGTAGTTGAAGCCCGTGGAGACCAGCGCCTGGTCCAGGGGCGGCGCGTGCCGGCAGGCCAGCCGGCGCTCACCGTCCCAGGCGCCGGTGGCCCAGGCCCCGCCGCCGCGTACCGAGTGGTACGTCTCGCCGCGCATCGGGGCGGCCACGACGCCGGCCACGGTCTCGCCGTCCTGTTCGGCCGCGATGGACACCGACCAGGTGGGCAGCCCGTACAGGTAGTTCACCGTGCCGTCGAGCGGGTCGATCACCCAGCGGATGCCGCTCGTGCCCTCGGTGGCGGCACCCTCCTCACCCAGGAAGCCGTCGTCGGGGCGGTGGGCCGAGATCAGGTCGGTGATCAGCTTCTCGGCCGCGATGTCCATCTCGGTGACGACGTCGATCGGGCTCGACTTGGTCGCGGCGACCGCGAGGTCGGCGGGGCGGCCGTCCCGCAGCAGCTCCCCCGCCCGGCGGGCGGCCTCCTGGGCGAGCCCCAGCAGGTCCGTGTGCAGGCTGTCGGTCACGGGGCTCCTCATGCGTAGGGGCTGTCGGCGCCCGCGGCGGCCGGGCGGGGGGCGCGGGCCGGGCAGCAGCCGACCGGGCAGACGTCGTGGCTCGCCCCGAGGGCCCCCAGGGCGCAGGGCGCGGTCTCCTGGCCGCGCTCGGCGGCGGCGCGCTCCACGATCAGGTCGCGGACCGCGGCGGCGAACCGCGGGTCGGCGCCGACGGTGGCCGAGCGGCGCACCGGCAGGCCCAGTTCCCCGGCCTTGGCCGTGGCCTCCGTGTCGAGGTCGTAGAGGACCTCCATGTGGTCGGAGACGAAGCCGATGGGCGCCATGACGACGGCCGGGACCCCCGACCCGTGCAGTTCCTCGAGGTGGTCGCAGATGTCCGGCTCCAGCCAGGGGATCTGCGGGGCACCGGAACGGGACTGGTAGACGAGCCGCCAGGGGTGGTCGACGCCGGTGCGCTCGCGGACCGCGTCGGCGATCAGCTGGGCCACGTCCAGATGCTGCTCGACGTACGCGCCGCCCTCGCCGTGGGCCTCGACGGGTCCTGAGGTGTCGGCGGAGGCGGTCGGGATGGAGTGGGTGGTGAAGGCGAGGTGGGCGCCGGCCCGGACGTCCTCGGGGAGGTCGGCGAGGGACTCGAGCACCCCGTCGATCATGGGCTGGAGGAAGCCCCGGTGGTTGAAGTAGTGGCGCAGCTTGTCGATCTTCGGCAGCTCCAGGCCCTCGGCCTCCAGCGCGGCCAGCGAGTCGGCTAGGTTCTCGCGGTACTGGCGGCAGCCCGAGTACGAGGCGTAGGCGCTGGTGGCGAGCACCAGGATGCGGCGGCGGCCGTCGGCGACCATCTCGCGCAGGGTGTCCGTCAGGTACGGGGCCCAGTTGCGGTTGCCCCAGTAGACCGGCAGGTCCAGGCCATGCTCGGCGAAATCCTTGCGCAGTGCGTCCAGCAGGGCGCGGTTCTGGCCGTTGATGGGGCTGACCCCGCCGAACAGGAAGTAGTGCTGCCCGACTTCCTTGAGGCGTTCCTTGGGGATGCCGCGCCCGCGGGTCACGTTCTCCAGGAAGGGGACCACGTCGTCCGGGCCCTCCGGGCCGCCGAACGAGAGCAGGAGCAGGGCGTCGTAGGGGGTGGCATCGAGCACGTCTGGCATGGCTCGATCCTGCCACCCGGCACTGACAGCCCGGAAACAGTGGAATGAAGAGTCGGGTTCCGGACGGTTTTCGGCCGGTTTCACCTCTGGCATTTCCGGGTGCATTAGGGTCACCTAACTCGTAAGCTGTATCAGCCGCATTCGCGCCTTACGTCCGAACACCGGAGACCCGCGTGCCCAGCCCCTACCGCGCCCTGTTCGCCGTCCCCGGCACCAAGGGCTTCTCCGCCGCGGGCTTCCTCGGCCGGATGCCGCTGTCGATGATGGGCATCGGCGTGGTCACGATGATCTCGCAGCTCACCGGGCGGTACGGGCTCGCGGGGGCCCTGTCCGCCGCCATCGCGATGTCCGCCGCCGCGATCGGGCCGCAGATATCCCGGCTGGTGGACCAGTACGGCCAGCGCAGGGTGCTGCGCCCGGCGACGCTGGGAGCGCTCGCCTCGACGGCCGGGCTGCTGCTGGCGGCGCACCTGGGGTGGCCGGACCCGGTGCTGTTCGTGTGCGCGGCCGGCATCGGCTGTGTGCCGAGCCTGGGCGCGATGGTCCGGGCCCGCTGGGCCGCGCTGTACCGGGGAACTCCCAAGCTGCACACGGCGTACTCGTTCGAGTCCGTGGTGGACGAGGTCTGCTTCATCTTCGGGCCGATCATCTCCATCGGCCTGTCCACGGCGTGGTTCCCCGAGGCGGGCCCGCTGCTGGCCGGCTGCTTCCTGGCGGCCGGGGTCTTCTGGCTGACCTCCCAGCGCGCCACCGAGCCCGAGCCGCACCCGCGCGAGCACCGGGGCGGCGGCAGCGCCCTGCGCTCCCCGGGCCTGCGGGTGCTGGTGGCCACCTTCGTCGCCACGGGAGCGATCTTCGGGGCGGTCGACGTGGTCACCGTCGCCTTCGCCGACGAGCGCGGTCACAAGGCCGCGGCCAGCGTGGTCCTGGCGCTGTACGCGGCGGGTTCCTGCACGGCCGGAGTGGTGTTCGGGCTGCTGCGCTTCGCGGGGGCGCCGGAACGCAGGTGGCTGCTGGGCATATGCGCGATGGCCGTGAGTATGATCCCCCTCCTACTGGTCGGAAACTTGTCGCTTCTGGCCGTGGCGCTGTTCGTTGCGGGTCTGTCCATCGCGCCGACGATGATCACGACGATGTCCCTCATCGAAGAGCACGTACCTCGCGCGCAGCTCACCGAGGGGATGACCTGGGTGAGCACCGGCCTGGCGGTCGGGGTCGCGCTCGGCTCCTCCGCGGCCGGCTGGGTGATCGACGCAGCCGGCGCGCACGCCGGGTACGGGGTTCCGGCGGTGTCCGGGGCCGTCGCGGTCGCGGTCGGTTTCCTCGGGTACCGCCGGCTCAGCAGGCCGGCTCCGGGTCGGGGAGGCACCCTTGAGCACCACAGCGAGCGGGAAGAACGGCACGTGGCGTAACTGGGGAGGCAACGTCGTCGCCCGTCCCGCGCGGGAGGTGACTCCCGCCTCGGTGGAGGAGCTGGCCGCGGCGGTGCGCCGGGCCGCCGAGGACGGCCTGAAGGTGAAGGCGGTCGGTACCGGGCACTCCTTCACCGCCATCGCGGCCACCGACGGTGTGTTGATCCGCCCTCAACTGTTGACCGGTATCCGCAACATCGACCGCGAGGCCATGACGGTCACCGTCGAGGCGGGCACCCCGCTCAAGAGACTCAACGTCGCCCTGGCCCGCGAGGGCCTGTCGCTGACCAACATGGGCGACATCATGGAGCAGACGGTCTCCGGCGCCACCAGCACCGGCACGCACGGCACCGGCCGGGAATCGGCCTCGATCGCCGCCCAGATCAAGGGCCTTGAGCTGGTCACGGCGGACGGGTCGGTGCTCACCTGCTCCGAGAAGGGGACCGACGAAGAACGCGCGGTGTTCGCGGCCGCCCGCATCGGCCTGGGCGCCCTGGGCATCGTCACCGCGATCACCTTCGCCGTGGAGCCGGTCTTCCTGCTCACGGCCCGCGAGGAACCGATGCCCTTCGACCGGGTGTTGGCCGAGTTCGACCAACTCTGGGCCGAGAACGAGCACTTCGAGTTCTACTGGTTCCCGCACACCGGGAACACCAACACCAAGCGCAACAACCGCAGCGCCGGACCGGAGAAGCCGATCGGGCAGTTGTCCGGCTGGTTCGAGGACGAGTTCCTCTCCAACGGCGTCTTCCAGGCGGCCAACTGGGTCGGCCGCGCGGTGCCCGCGACCATCCCGGCCATCGCCCGGATATCCAGCCGGGCGCTGTCCGCGCGGACGTACACGGACATCCCCTACAAGGTCTACACCTCGCCCCGCCGGGTGCGGTTCGTGGAGATGGAGTACGCCGTCCCGCGCGCGGCCCTGGCGGACACGCTGCGCGAACTCAAGGCGATGGTCGACCGTTCGAACCTCAGGATCAGCTTCCCGGTCGAGGTGCGCACCGCCCCCGCCGACGACATCACCCTGTCCACCGCCTCCGGACGGGACAGCGCCTACGTCGCCGTCCACATGTTCAAGGGCACCCCCTACCAGGCGTACTTCACCGCCGCCGAGCGCATCTTCACCGCGCACGAGGGGCGGCCGCACTGGGGCAAGGTGCACACGCGGGACGCCGCGTACTTCACCGAGGTCTACCCCCGGTTCGGCGAGTTCACGGCCCTGCGGGACCGGCTGGACCCGGACCGGCGGTTCCAGAACGACTACCTGCGGCGGGTGTTGGGGGCGTAGCCACGGCGAAATCACCGGTTCCGTTTCCGGGGATCGTGTGAAGCATGCCACGCCCGTGATCGCGAAAACCGCTTGCGGACGGCGGACTCCTGCCTCTTGTCAGAAGTTGGGCGGCGCGCCCATCCACGCACATGGTCCAAATGGAGTACTGTTGCGAGCCCTGGGACCGGTCTCCCGCCAGGGTGTCCGGGGGCCTTACAGGACCGCCGGGAGGGGGGCTAGTTGCACAGGGTGACGGAGTTGGTCACTTAGCGTTGCGAATTGGTAACCGTGCCATAACGGCGTTCCCGGGCCCGTGCCCGACACGCCGGGCAACTCGGCAAGGTTGTGGCAGGCTGCACCCGGGCAGGCCACACTCGACTAGCGGAAGCAGCGACGCACGTGACGTCGGCAGGCACCACCCGGGAGGTCCCCATGCCCGAACTGCGTGTCGTGGCCGTCTCCAATGACGGCACACGGCTGGTGCTGAAGGCTGCCGACTCTACGGAGTACACGCTTCCGATCGACGAACGCCTGCGCGCCGCCGTGCGCGGCGACCGGCCCCGCCTCGGCCAGATCGAGATCGAGGTGGAGAGCCATCTCCGCCCCCGTGACATCCAGGCGCGGATACGTGCGGGCGCGACCGCGGAAGAGGTCGCGCAGCTCGCCGGCATCCCCGTCGACCGGGTGCGGCGCTTCGAGGGTCCGGTACTGGCCGAGCGCGCCTTCATGGCCGAGCGGGCCCGCAAGACCCCGGTCCGCAGGCCCGGCGAGAACTCCGGTCCGCTGCTCGGCGAGGCCGTCCAGGAGCGCCTGTTGCTGCGCGGTGCCGAGAAGGACACCGTGCAGTGGGACTCCTGGCGCCGCGACGACGGCACCTGGGAGGTCCTGCTGGTCTACCGGGTCGCGGGCGAGCCGCACTCGGCGAGCTGGACGTACGACCCGCCCCGGCGGCTCGTCCAGGCCTTCGACGACGAGGCGCGCTCCCTGATCGGGGAGTCCGACGACCTCGGTTCGCCCGAGCCGAGCTTCCCCTTCGTGCCGCGCATCGCCAGACTGCCGCGCGACCGGCCGCTGGACCGCGCCCTGGACCGGGAGCGGCCCAGCCTGCCGTCGCAGGCGTCCGAGCCGGCCGAGGAGAGCACGGGCGAGCGCGACTCGCTGACCAGTCTGCTGGAGGCGGTGCCCAGCTTCCGGGGCGACCTGGTGGTCCCGGAGCGGCCCGCGGAGTCCACCGAGGAGCCACCGGAGACCGAACCGGAGGCGGAGGAACCCCCCGCCCCGGCGGCCTCGGCCGGTTCCGCCTACGCGGACGTCCTCATGCCCCGTTCGGTCGCCAGCCACCGCGACCGCCTGATCGGCGCCACCGACCGCCAGGCCGAGGCCGACGGGGTCCGCCCCGGACGCCGGGCCGCCGTTCCAAGCTGGGACGAGATCGTGTTCGGGACCCGGCGCAAGAAGCAGGAGTAGCGGACCGTACTGCCGTACCCGGAGGGGGCTTCCGCACCGGAAGCCCCCTCCGTTCGCTGTTTGCTCCGCCCGCGTTCGCCTTACTGCGGGTCGGGCCCCGTCGCCACCGGCCGGGACGGATCCGAGGACCACTCCGACCAGGAGCCCACGTACAGCGCCGCCGGGATGCCCGCGACCGCGAGGGCCAGTGCCTCGTGGGCCGCGGAGACACCGGAGCCGCAGTAGACGCCGACCTCGGCATCCTGCGACGCGCCGAGGTTCTTGAAACGGGCCCGCAACTCCTCGGCGGGCAGGAACCGGCCGTCCGCCGTCACGTTCTCGGTCGTCGGCGCGGACACGGCGCCCGGGACGTGCCCGCCGACCCGGTCGATGGGCTCCACGTCCCCCCGGTACCGCTCCGCCGCCCGGGCGTCGAGCAGCACGCCGGAGCGGGCCAGCGCGGCGGCGGCGTCCGCGTCGAGGAGTCCCCCGGGACCGGGCACCGGCTCGAAGTCGCCCTGGGCCGGGGCGGGTACGTCCGTCGAAAGGGGGCCCTCCCAGGCCGGCAATCCGCCGTCGAGGACCCGCACGTCCGGGTGACCCGTCCAGCGCAGCAGCCACCACGCACGCGCGGCCGCCCAGCCCTGCCCCCCGTCGTACACGACCACCGGCCGGCCCGGCGACACACCCGCCCGGCGCATCGCGGCGCCGAACTCCTCGATGTCCGGCAGCGGATGACGGCCGCGCTCCCCCGGCGCCGAGGCGAGTTCCGCGTCCAGGTCGACGAACACGGCACCGGGCAGATGCCCGGCCGCGTACTCGGCCCGCCCGTCGAAGGCCGGCGCCCCGGCCGCCTTGGCCACGCTGAGCTGCCAGCGGACGTCCAGCAGCACGGGCGGATTGGCCCCGGTCAAGTCGTGCGCGAGTTCCGTTGCGGTGATGATGGCTTTCATGGCGTCCATCCATACGTCAGGGGTGGCCGCGTCGTCCAGGTCCGACTACTCTGCTCCGCCGGACAGGTTCGATCACCAGGCGTACGGGATCGGGCACATGCTGTACATCCGATGAACACCTGGCGGCGCCGCCGTGGCACCGGGGGGCCACGCACGGGGCGGGCGTCGGCACGGGGCGTGCACACGGTCTGTGCACGTGGATGCGGGAAGCGGAAGCGACACGGCCACCGCGAGGGGCCGGGGAGAGAGTGACGATGACCGAGGCACGGGGGTCGGCCGGCCCGAACGGCGGCACGCACGGTCGGCGCGCGCCCGGCACACCCTGCTGGGTGAGTCTCATGGTGCACGGGCTGACCACGACCGAGGAGTTCTACGGGGAGCTCTTCGGCTGGGAGTTCGAGCCCGGCCCCCAGCAGCTCGGCCCGTATGTGCGGGCCCTGCTCGACGGGCGTCGGGTGGCGGGCATCGGCGAGCTGGCGTCGGACCTCGAACTGCCCACCGCCTGGACGCCTTACTTCGCCTCGGACGACGTGGACCTGACGGCCGAGACGGTACGGCTGTGCGGCGGCACCGTGGGCGTGGGCCCCTTGGACGCGGCCGACGACGGGCGGCTCGTCCTGGGTTCCGACACCTCGGGGGCCGTGTTCGGTGTCTGGCAGGGGGCGCCGGGGCATCCCGGCACAGCCGTCACCGGCGTCCACGGCACGCCGGCCTGGAACGAGCTGCTGACCTTCGAGACCGCGAGCGTCAGCAAGTTCTACACGACCGTGTTCGGCTACGAGGAGGAGCCGGAGGTCGCCGCCGGCTTCGACCACGTGACCCTGCGCCTGACGGACGGTCCGGTCGCCGGCATCCACGGTGTCGGCCACGCCCTGCCCCGGGACCGGGGCCCGCACTGGCTGACGTACTTCCAGGTCGACGACGCGGAAGACACGCTGCGGCAGGTGGCCGAACTGGGCGGCCGGGTCCTCGAACCGGCCCACGACACCGCGCACGGCCGGGTCGCGACGGTGACGGACCCGGAGGGAGCACCGTTCTCGGTGGTCCAGGATCCGCGCTAGCGCGGGCTGTCCAGCGGTCTGGTCAGCGGTCAGGTCAGCGGTCCGTTCAGGGGGAGGAGACGGGCAGGACCCTCCGGCCCCTGAACGCGCTGTGGATCGTCTGCCGCTCGGCGACCCCCTGGAAGCCCTTCTCCGGCATGCTCGACGAGCCAGGAGTACGGACGAGCCCTGGCGCCACGGCGTTGACCGTGATGCCGGAGGCACCGAGTTCGTTGGCGGCAGCCCGGGTGAGCCGACTGCCATCTTGAAGGCGACGTAGTGAGCGGCACCCGTTATCTGCGAACCGACGCTGCCGGACGTGATGTTGATGACTCGCCCCCGGCCCCGACGCTTCATGTGTGGGCCGAACACCTGGGTCGTGAGCAGCATCGACTCGACGTTTACGCCAACACGCGCGCAGCTACGAGTTCGGCCTGGTCCTCGCTGGTCGGGCCGGCCAGCCGTCCGTTGTCGATGAGGTGCTGCCGGCGCCAGACGTAGATCGTCTGCTCGCTGATGCCGAGGTCGTGGGCGATCTGCCGGATCGACCGGCCGGCCTCGACGAGGTCGAGGAGCTTGCGCCCGAACTCGGGTGGGTAACTGCGGGGCATGGAAGCCCCCTTGAGTGTCTGAAGCATCATCTGCCCAGCAAGGTGACTCCATCAGACCCGGGGCACATCACACCGCCGCATGCCCCGAGATACACCTGGTCCCCGGTGCCGTGATCGGACCTGCGACATCAGGCACACGGCAGCGAAGGCATGGCCGCGTCGAAGAACTCTTCGAGGGTGAGGTCGATCAACTCGGCCAGCGTGGCGATTCGCGGCCTGATTCCAGCGGTTGCGTGCCACCAAGAACACCGTCACCGCCGTACCGCGTCCGGCGCCACTGCCCGCAGCGATACATCCCCGAGCAGCAGCCCAGAGCACGTTGACGCGACGGCGGGCGAGAGCGAGCACGGCTTGGACGTGTCCCTTGCCTTCCGCACGTTTGCGTTCGTAGAACCGGCGGGACTCCTCGCAGTACCGGACGCTGAACAACGCCGAAGCGTAGAGGACGCACTGGAGACGGCGGTTGCATCTCCGAGGGCGTCGGCGATTGCCGCTGGTCTTGCCGGAGTCCCGAGGCACCGGTGCGACGCCGCCGAAGCCGGCGAGGCGGTCGGGAGTGCCACATACCGTCATGTCTCCGCCGGTCGCGGCCACGAACTCGGCACCCAGGATCCCGGAAGCGTGCCTCGATGCGTTTGTCGATCTCAGCAACCTGCTGGTTGAGGGCCATCATCTCCGTCGCCGGCGTGTGCACCATCTGGGCGGCCGGCCTTTCGCCGGCAGACTCGTGTGCTGGCGTCCGGCGGCCTGGGCGGCCGTCTCGGCGACCCGGTCGGCCGGACGCCTGGCGATTGCGGAGCCAGGTCTCGAGCCGCTTCCTCCCCATGCGGCGGATGGCTGCTGGCGTCTGGTAGCCGGTCAGCAGGGTGAGCGGTCCGGTGTTGATCAGGCACAGCCACCGTCCAGCCCCGGGAAAATGCCCGTGAGCTGGGCTCACACCGGGTCTCAGAAGAGTGGCCAGTTGCGCAGGGCGGCGTCGGCCATCTCCTGGAGTTCACCGCGGCCGACACCGCTCGCGGCTTGTACGGCGATGCCGTAGGCGAAGGTGGTGAGGTAGCGGGCCAATAGCCCCGGATCGGTCTGCGGAGGCAGGTCGCCGTCGTCGACGGCACGCTGGAACCGTTCCCGGATGCAGGAGTAGCCGTTGTTGCGCCAGGCAACGAGGAGGTCACGGACTTCCTGCCCGGAGTCGCTGGTGGTCAGGGCGCCCTGGACGCCCAGACACCCGTGGGGATTGGCCGGGCGGGTGGTGGTCCGAACGGTGCCGGCCAGGATCGCGGTGGCGACGTCGAGTGCGGTCGGCTCCTCCATGGCTCGGGCCAGGTATGCGCTCGGGCCTTCGGTGTAGCGCTCCAAAACCTTGCGGAACAGCTCCTCCTTGTTGCCGAAGGCTGCGTACATGCTGGTGGTGGAGATGCCCATCGCGTTCGTCAGGCAGGCCGTGCTGGCCCCCTCGTAGCCATGCTTCCAGAAGACCAGCATGGCGCGCTCGAGAGCTTCGTCGGCGTCGAAGCCTCGCGGTCGGCCTATAGGGCCGCTCTGTTTCGTCTCCACCCCCGCAGCCTACCTCTTCCGCAGCGATCGCTGCAGAAGTGCTAACGTTCGACTTCCGCAGCGATCGCTGCGGAAGTCGAAGGGGCTGCTCGCATGGGACTGCTTGAGGGAAAGACCGCTCACGTCACCGGGGGCAGCACCGGAATCGGCCTGGCCAGTGCCGTCCGGCCGGCGGCAGAGGACGCACACGTGTTGATCACCGGCCGACGCAAGACCGAGTTCGACGCGGCCGCCGAAGTGATCGGTTCAGCGGCTGCCGCGGTGACCGGCGACATCTCGAACCTGGCCGACCTGGACCGGCCCTACGTGACGATCCACAGCCGGGAACGGGGCCTGGACGTCCTGTTCGCCAATGCCTCCGTCGCCTCGCTCGCGCCGCTGGAGCAGATCACCGAGGACCACTTCGACACCCTCTTCGGCGGCAACGTCCGAGGCTGCTGAACTCGGGCCGTCAGCGCGCGCCGCACGCGCTGCGGATGCTCCAGAAACCGGCGATTTCGCAGTGGTGGCCGTACCTCTCAAAGTTGTCAACGATCTGCCCTATCGGTCTCAAGTGATTACCCAGAAGCCGTTGAACTCGTGACGCGGCTATACGACCAGTTCGGTTTCGACACCGTGGACAACAGTCCGCTGAGCGAATCCTGGCGCACTGCTCCCGGTCAGCCCGCCTGGCCGAGCTTGCGCATCAGACCCGCGACGAGCTGATGGCCAATCTGAAGAGAGCGCAGCGCATTAGCCAGGAGTGACTCTGATCGGCGGGACATCTGCTTCGGCGATGGCCGGCACGGCGAGGCCATGGAGGGCGTCGCATCTCATCAACATCCGATTGCAGCCCCGATCCGGAGCCGCCCCACAGAAGGGTCACCTCATGTCCGACAGTGATCTGCGCGCGTTCTACCTGCGCTATATCGAGGCGCTCAACGCCCACAAGTTCGATGGTATGGACGAGTTCATCAACGACCGGACCACCCTGAACGGTGAGCCGGCCACCCGGGACGATCTCATCGCGGTTCAGAAGCATGACGTGGACGCGGTTCCGGACCTCCACTGGGAGCTCAAGGAACTGCTCTTCGACGGTGACCGTCTGGCTGCGCGTCTGGTCAATACCGGTACTCCGGTGAAGGAATGGCTCGGCGTGGCTCCCACCGGAGCCTCGTTCGAGATCGTCGAGTACGCCATCTATCAGGTCCGCAACGGGCGGTTCGTGCATATGACCGCCCTGCACGACGCCGGCGAACTCCTCCGGCAGCTGACCGGCTGACCTCCGGAAATCAGCGCCAGCAACTCAAAGAACACTCGGACACCGGACACCGCTAACGGTCCGCCCGGGCCACACAATTCGCGAGGACACACAATGACCACCACACTGATCACCGGGGCCAACAAGGGCATCGGCTTCGAGACAGCCAGACAGCTTCTGGCGTTGGGCCACGTTGTCTACATCGGCGCTCGTGACGTCGAGCGAGGTGAGAAGGCAGCGGCAGTGCTCGGCGCACGAATCGTGCAGCTCGACGTGACCGACGACGCATCGGTGAGCAGCGCGCTGGCGACGATCGACTCGGCCGAGGGCCGGCTCGACGTCCTGGTGAACAACGCGGGCATCTTGGGGGACGGAGTCACCGACGGCCCCACGGCTCTCCATGTCTTCAACACCAACGCGGTGGGAATCGTGCGCGTCACGGAGGCGGCGCTTCCCCTCCTGCGTAAGTCCTCGAACCCAACCGTGGTCACCGTTTCCAGCAGCGCCGGGTCGTTCTGGGCAGTGACCAATCCGGACCGGCCGGAGTTCAACTTGCCGTTGGCGCTTTACTCTGCGTCCAAGTCCGCAGCCACCATGCTCACGGTCCAGTACGCCAAGTCCCAGCCGGGCATCAAGTTCAACGCAGTCGAGCCCGGCACCACCGCGACCGACCTGACCGCGGCATTCGGAATCGGAAGGGCGCCGGAGGCGAGTGCCAGGGTCGTCGTGCGTTTGGCAACGCTCGACGCGGACGGCCCGACAGGAACTTTCCAGGACGAAAACGGAGAAGTGCCGTGGTAGGCGTCCAGTCTTCTGAGTCAGCAATTCTGTTCAGACGTGCAGGGATGCGGGGTGGCGCGTACTGGGCGGCCGAAGGCCGAGTTGACCCTGTCGGACGGGGAACGGGCTGCGCTGGAGGGACGGGTGCGGCGCCGTTCCACCCCGCAGGCGTGAGCTCTGCGGACGAAGCGCGGGGTGTGGTACTTCGCGGTGATCTTCCCGCCCCGCGTGCGGCAGGCGCTGCCGGCGGGCGCGTCACAGTTCGCGCAGTCGTGACGTTCTACCGCCAATGCGGCCTGCTCGGGCGTGAGATCCATGGCGGCAGCTCCTCAGAAGTGCCTCGCACAACGTGCGGCTTTTGAGAGGATTTTCGTGAACGGTGATCTGCGGCAACGCGGTCACTCCGAGGCCTGTCGCAGAACTCTCACAGATGAACATTTATGAGAATGACCGTGTGTGACGCACAGTCGGCGGCGGAGAGGTCCTCCATCATTTCTCCGCGGTGGTGAGGGTCCGCCTGCTGCGGCCGTGAAAATCGCTGTCCGATTGTCGGAACGCAGTGATAGAGATTCAGGGTGACAATGACTCTCGAGTTCCCCGTTCTGCTGCAACTGATCGACGAACGGTCGACTGCCTTCCGCGCCGCGGTCGCCTCCGCGCCCAGCCTCGACGTACAGGTGCCGACCTGCCCCGATTGGACGCTGTTCGATCTGGCGGAGCACATCGGCGAGGGGCGCCGCGCCTGGGCCGCCACCGTCGCCGCAGGGCCTGCTCCGGCCAAGTCCGCAGCGGAGGGCGCCCCCGCTGCGCCTCGGGAGCGCGAGGCCCTGCTGGCCTGGTTGGCGGAGTCCACGGAGCAACTGCTGGACGCACTGCGGAAGGCCGGCCCGGATCGCGGTTGCTGGACGTGGTGGGAGACATCGCAGTCGCCGCAGACCTCCGGTGCCGTAGCTCGGCACCAGCTCCAACAGATCGCGGTGCACACCTACGACGCCCAGATCACCGTAGGTGCCCCGCAGCCGCTGCCGGGCGAGGTGGCGCTCGACGGTGTCGACGAGTTCCTGTCCACCTGCGTCGCAACGACAAGTGCCTGGCCACACAAGCCCGCTGCCGTCGACTTCCACGCCTCCGAGGGCCGCTCCTGGCGCCTCTCGCTCTCCGCCGACGGCGCACGGACCGCCCGCCTCCCCGGGCCCGGCACCATGCTGGCCACCGCTGCCGGCCAGGACCCGGACGCGGCCGCCGCCTTCTTCTCCGCTCGGGGCACGGCCAGCGAGCTGGTCCTCATCCTGCACGACCGTATCCCGATCAACTCCCTGAAGCTCGACGGCGACCCACGTCTCTTCGAGCAGCTCAGCGCCTGGGACCCGGATGAGTAGGACGTGACGATGCGCCACCTCGTACGCCCAGGGGCATGCCTCCCGCCAACGGCTACAACCACGCCGTGGTGGCCTCGGGGCCGCGGGGGGCAGACCGTCACGGCTGCGAAGCGGCTGACCAAGGCGGCGGCTCACAAGCTGATCGGTGCGCCTGGTCGGCACCTGGCGCCGTCAGTTCTCAGCGCCGTCCTCGTCGTCATCGAGTCCGGCCGCGTCCGGGTCGCGCAGCGGGCGCAGGGTGCCGCCCGCCGGCTGGGTGGGGGTGAAGCTGTAGCGGCCCAGGACGTTGAGGTTCTTGTGCTTGAGCGGGGACAGCCGGGCCACGTCCTCGTCACGGATCTCATGACCCTCCGCGCAAAGCTGGACGACGGCGGCGTCGATGTAGCGGGCTGCTGCTCCCGTCCCACCCGCAGATCACCGTCGGAAGCCGCGCCCAGCAGCAGGACCCGCAGCTTCTCCGTGCTTCGGGGCCCGCAGTTCCTTCAGCACCGTAGGCACCTGGCCCTCCGTCGTGGACAAACGGCTCTCGATCCCTGCGCTGATCGGCGGCGGCCCGGCGCGCTGCGCCTGCTGCTCGCGCTGACGGGCCTTCTCATTCGTGCCGGATTCGGCCTGTTCAGCAGACCACGACACAGTGGACAACGGCCTGTTGGGCCGACAACTGTCACTCAGAGGCGATGGGCAGAACGTCCGGCGAGAGCGCGCCGGCGCGGGCGGAAGCGCTCGTCATCCGGCGGCGGTGGTGACGTCGGCACAGCACCTCGTAGCCGACCTCCGCGGCAGGGCCGTTCACATCACCGACGACGACCTGCTCACCTTCCACCACCATCTCGCCACCCACCGTGCGGGCATTGTGCGTGGCACGCGCCCCGCACCAGCACATCGCCTCCACCTGGAGCGCCTCTATCCGGTCCGCCAGCTCGATCAGCCGTTGCGAGCCCGGGAAGAGCCTGGTCCGGAAGTCGGTCGTGATACCGAAGGCGAAGACATCGAGGCCCAGGTCGTCCACGACCCGCGCCAGCTGATCGATCTGCTCCGACGCCAGGAACTGCGCCTCATCCACAATCAGATAGTCGACCCTGTCGCCCTGCGACATGCGACCCACGACATAGGCGTACAGATCCATCCCCGGCGCCGCCTCAACAGCATCCGTCACCAGACCAAGCCGCGAAGACAGCTTCCCCTCCCCCGCCCGGTCATCGCGCGTGAAGATCACACCTTGCAGCCCCCGCGCCGACCGATTGTAGATTCGCTGTAGAGCAAGTGTCGACTTCCCGCAGTCCATGGTTCCGGAGAAGAACACCAGCTCGGGCATGGGGAGATGAGCACCTTTCGGCGGAGGCGGCGGGGATTGCGGTTCGGCGGGGGGCTTCAGATCGGCGGGGGCTTCAGGAGCGTACTTCGAGCAACGGGACCAACTGCTCGGCAGGGGTCATGGAACCGTGGTTGCCGACCATCGACGACTCCTTCGGCTCCCGCTCGGAGGCGATGAGCAGCACGTCGTCGTGCGCGGCCGCGACCACGTCGCCGATGCGCGGGTACACACGGTCGTCGATCCGCGGTCCGAACCAGCCCGCCGCGACCGCCTCGTCCCGCGAGGCCACCCAGAACTGCTCGCCGAGCACCTCGCGCCAGACGGTCAGGACGTCGTTCTCGGCGCCCGGTACCGCGTACACGTGGCGGGCCCGTCCCTCGCCGCCCAGCAGGGCGACCCCGGCACGCAGTTCCCAGTCCTCGTCGAAGTCGATGCGGTGCTGCTCGTCGAACGGGATGTCGACCATGCCGTGGTCGGCGGTGATGTAGAGCGCGCTGCGCGGGGGCAGTTGCTCGGCCAGGCGCTGGGCCAGCCGGTCGACGTGCATCAGCTGGCCGAGCCAGGTGTCGGACGCGATGCCGTAGCGGTGCCCGGCGCCGTCCAGTTCGGCGTAGTACGTGTAGACCAGTGAGCGGTCGTCGGCCGCCAGCTGCTCGGCCGCGAGGTCCATCCGCTCCTCGCCGGTCAGCCGTCCGAGGAACGTCCCGCCACTCAGCGCGACCTTGGTCAGCGGGGTGTTCGCGAAGGTCGGGGAGGACACCTGGGCGGCGTGCACACCCGCCTTCTGGGCCAGCTGGAAGACGGTGGGGTACGGCTGCCACGGGCCGGGCGGTGTCCACGGATTCCAGCGGAGCTGGTTCATCAGCTCGCCGGTCGCCGGATTGCGGACCGTGTAGCCGGGCAGGCCGTGCGCGCCCGGCGGCAGGCCGGTGCCGACGGAGGCCAGGGAGGTCGCGGTGGTCGCCGGGTACCCGGCGGTGAGCGGGCGGCCCGTGCCCCCGCGCGAGCTGCCGAGCAGCGAGGTCAGGAAGGGGGACTCGTCGGGATGGGCCTTGATCTGCTCCCAGCCGAGGCCGTCGATCAGGAAGACGCAGTTGCGGTCGGCCGGGGTCAGTTCCGTGATCGCGGCGGTCATGCCGGGTACGGCCATCCCGGCGGCCAGGGTGGGCAGCAGGTCGGCGAGCGACCCGGTGCCGTACTCGGGCAGCGGCGCCGAGTCGAGGGAGAGCGGTTCCGGGTGGTCCCAGGCTGCGGCTGTGGGCTGGGACATCAGCGGGTGACGTCCGCGGTCGCCTCGGAGATGGCCTGCGCGAAGGCGAGCGCCTGGCGCACCGTCTCCGGGCCGTCCCCGGCCTCGCTGACGCGCAGGCTGAGGTCGTCGGCCGTCGAGCTGCCGGTGTAGCCGTGGTCGGCCTCGCAGTTGGGGTCGCCGCAGGCGGCGGGCTCCAGGTCGATGCGGGAGACGGCGCCCCAGCCGATGGTCAGCACGACCTCGCGGGGCAGGGTGCCCGGGGTGTACTGCTCCGGGTTGGCGACCACGCGGCTGACGACGACCGACGAGATCCGGCCGAGCTTCACCGACTCGGTGGACGTCGTGGCGTACGGCGTCGGGGAGGTGCTGTCGGCGGCCTGCTCGTCGGTGTGGCTGACGATGAACCGGTTGCCGGTGAGGACCAGTACGGTGACGTGCCGCCGCACTTCGTTCTGGTCGAACGTGGTCTCCTGGTGGACCAGGTACGACCGGATGGGTTCGCCGCCCACAGCGGCCTCCACCGCCTCGGCCACGAGGGCCGGGTAGTAGCCGCTGCGCTCGATCGCCGCGCGCAGCCCCTGGGACGTCGTACTGGTCTTGGCCATGACGTCCATCCTAATCCGTGGGCGGGTGCGGTCCGGGCCAGCCAGGGGCAGCCGGGCGGGACCCCGCGGCCGTACGCGGGCGCCTGCCCACGAGCCCGGCACGAGGTCGAGCCGCTCGGCGGCGGTCAGACAGGAGACGGGCTCGGAGGCACCCTCGTCGGCCTCGAAGGCGACCACCAGGGGCGGCGCGTCGCCGAGGAAGCCCCTGAGCCTCGTCACCGCTGCGGCGGTGGGTGTGCGGAAGGCACCTCCCCGGCTCAGTAGACCGGCAGGGTGCGCGGCCCGAGGTCGTCGCGGGCGGGCGGGGGTGCGAGGCGCACGGAGGCGCTGAGGACGCTCAGGCCCTGCGGGGCGACCACGACGGGCTCCATGGTGACCGCGACGACCTCGGGGTGGTCGTCGACCAGACGGGACACGCGCAGCAGCAGCTCCTCCAGGGCCGGGGTGTCCACAGGGGTCGAGCCGCGCCAGCCGAACAGCAGCGGCGCCGTCCGGATCGACCGCACCAGGGAGGTCGCATCCCGGTCGGTCACCGGAACCAGCCGGTGAGCGATGTCGCCGAGCAGCTGCGAGGCCGCTCCGGCGAGTCCGAAGGAGAGCACCGCCCCGGCCGCCGGGTCGATCACGGCCCGTACGACGGTGTCGACGCCGCGCGGTGCCATCCCCTGCACCACCGGCCGCAGCTCCTCGGGCCGACCGAACAGCTCGGTCAACTCCGCGTACGTCCGGCGCAGTTGCTCCTCGTCCGCGAGGTCGAGGCGTACGCCGCCCAGGTCGGCGCGGTGCCGCAGGTGCGGGGCGGTCGCCTTGAGGGCCACGGGGTAGCCGAGGGTGCGGGCGGCTTCGGCGGCGGCGTCCGGGGTGGGGGCGGGCAGCGCGCGGTGCACCTGGATGCCGTACTTCCCGAGCAGCTCGCAGGTCTCCTGCGTCCCGAGCGTCAGGCCCTGCCCGCGCGCGAGCATCCCGTCGATGAGCAGGGCGGCCCCCTTCTCGTCGATGTCCTCGTACTCGGGCACCTTCCCCGGGTCGGCGGCCTCCCTGCGCCACTGCGCGTACTTCACGGCTTCCCCGAGAGCCCGTACGGCCCGCTCGGCGGCGGGGTAGGCGGGGATGAGCCGCGAGCCGGTGCCGGCGGGGGCGGTGCCGGCCGGCTTGTCCACAGCCGCCGCCATGGCGGGCAGTCGTTCCACGGGGCGGTGCGGGTCCCCGCCCTCGGTGCCTGGTGCCTTGGTGCCCCCTTGCGGTGCCGTGCTCGCCGCGGCCGACAACGCCTCCGCGAGTCCCCCGAGCTCCACGTGCACGACGAGCACCGGCTTCCCCGGCACCCCGGCGGCAGCCGACCGCAGCGCCTCCGCCAGCTCCGCGTCCCCCGGCGACGCCTCGCCGATCGCCGGTATGGCGGTCACCACCACCGCGTCACACGTGTCATCGGCCAGCGCCCGGGACAACGCCGCGTGAAAATCCTCCGCCGAAGCCCCCGTCGTGAGGTCCAGGGGACGCATCGGCCGCAGCCCCTCCGCGAGACACTGGTCGTACGTCAGCAGCCCCAGCGACTCCGAGTTCCCCAGGATCGCCACCCGCGGCCCGGCGGGCAGCGGCTGCCGGGCGAGCAGCAGTCCGGCGTCAACCAGTTCGGTGATCGTGTCCACCCGGATCACCCCGGCCTGCCTGAGCAGCGCGGACACGGTGGCATGCGGCAACCGCGTGGCCCGTACCGCGTGCCCCTGTGGCGCGGACCCGGCCCCCTGCACCACCACGAGCGGTTTCGCCGCGGCGGTCCGCCGGGCGAGCCGGGTGAACTTGCGGGGGTTGCCGATGGACTCCAGGTACATGAGGACGACGTCGGTGTCCGGATCGTCGTACCAGTACTGGAGGACGTCGTTGCCGGAGACGTCCGCCCTGTTGCCGGACGACACGAAGGTGGAGACACCCGTGACGCCGGTGACCCCTCCCCCGCGCCGGTGCAGCCGGGACAGCAGCGCGATGCCGATGGCGCCGGACTGGGCGAACAGCCCGATGCGACCGGGGCGGGGCATCTCGGGTGCCAGGGAGGCGTTGAGCCGCACCTCCTCGGAGGTGTTGATGACCCCGAAGGCGTTCGGCCCGATGATCCGCATGCCGTACGTGCGCGCCTGCCGGACGAGTGCGCGCTGTCGCTTGCGCCCGTCCGGCCCGGCCTCCGCGTACCCGGCGGCGAGCACGACGAGCCCCTGTACGCCGTGCTCGCCGCACTCGGCGACCACTTCGGGCACATGCTCGGCGGGCACGGCCACGACGGCCAGGTCCACGGGGCCGTCGATCTCCCGCACCGAGCGGTGCGCGGGCACCCCGCCGGCCTCCTTCAGGTCCTCGGGGTAGGCCTTGTTGACGGCGTACAGGCGTCCGGTGAAGCCGGCGTCCCTGAGGTTGCCGAGGACGCCGCGCCCCACGCCCCCGGGCTCGCGGCCGACGCCGACCACGGCGACCGACCGCGGCACCAGCAGCCGCTGCACCGACCGTGCCTCGGCGCGCTGTTCCCGAGCGCGCTGGACGGCGAGCGAGCGGTCGGTGGGTTCGAGGTCGAACTCCAGGCGTACGACGCCGTCCTCGAAGCTGCGCTTCTGGGTGTAACCCGCGTCCGTGAACACCTTGATCATCTTGGTGTTGGCTGGGAGGACCTCGGCGGCGAAGCGGCGGATGCCCCGCTCGCGCGCGACGGCCGCGACGTGTTCGAGGAGGGCGGAGGCCACCCCGCGGCCCTGGTGGGCGTCCTGCACCAGGAAGGCGACCTCGGCCTCGTCGGAGGGAGCGGAGGCGGGCATGCCGTCGGCGCCGATGCGGTCATAGCGTACGGTGGCGATGAACTCGCCGCCGACCGTGGCCGCGAGTCCCACCCGGTCCACAAAGTCGTGGTGCGTGAAGCGGTGGACGTCCTTGGCGGACAGGCGCGGGTAGGGCGCGAAGAAGCGGTAGTACTTCGACTCGTCCGACACCTGTTCGTAGAAGCTGACCAGCCGGTCGGCGTCATCAACGGTGATGGGCCGGATGCGCGCGGTTCCGCCGTCGCGCAGCACCACGTCCGCCTCCCAGTGGGCGGGGTAGTCGTGCCGGTCCTGCCGGTCCGCCGGGGTCTGCATGGGCCCCAGAGTACGGCTCGCGTCCGACAACGGCGCGAGGCAGTCTGTGGGGGACGACATCGGATCGAGGCCGCGATCCGACGACACACCCGGACGGGACGAAGGACCACTCCGGGCATGCTTCACGATATGGGAAACTGGTCTAGACAACCCTGAGAACTGAAGGGCAGCAACACATGGCTGAGCGCCGCGTCAACGTCGGCTGGGCCGAGGGCCTCCACGCCCGCCCCGCATCCATCTTCGTCCGAGCCGCCACGGCCGCAGGCGTGCCGGTGACGATCGCCAAGACCGGCGGCACTCCGGTCAACGCGGCCTCCATGCTGGCCGTCCTCGGCCTCGGCGCCCAGGGCGGCGAGGAGATCGTCCTCGCCTCCGACGCCGAGGGTGCGGACGCCGCCCTGGACCGGCTGGCCAAGCTGGTCTCCGAGGGACTCGAGGAACTGCCCGAGACCGTCTGAGCGCACACCGCACAGAACGGTGGAGCCGCGTCGCCCCTTTCGGGCGGCGCGGCTCCACCGTTTTACCGGGAATTCCGGGAGCGCCATGAATTCAGGCAGCGGAAAATAACCCCCGCCGAATTGCTCCTCTTTGTATACGGCGCCCGTGTTAATGCCGCAGGCTCGGAATGTTTACGGCTTGTTGCGAAGTCCTCACGCGTTCCGGGCGGTCGGTGCCGCCGGTGAAACGCAGCCGGTGCGCGGCCGTCGCGCGTTCGGTGTGCAGCGCCGTGATCGCCCTGGCGCGCTCGCCCTCGCCACGCGCCACCGCGTCCACGATGGCGCCGTGCTCGGTCCAGGACTCCACCGGGTCGGCGGGCGCCTCCACCGTGTACATCCAGGCGATCTTGTGCCGCAGCTGGGTCAGTACGGAGGTCAGGGCGTGGCTGCCGGAGGCCTGGGCGAGCGTCTCGTGGAACCAGCCGCCCAGGGAGCGCAGGTCGTCGCTGTTGCCCCGGCGGGCCCGCTCCTGGCCCAGCCGCACCAGGCCGCGCAGCACCTTGAGATGGGCCTCGGTGCGCCGCTGGGCGGCCCGGGCGGCACCGAGCGGCTCCATCAGCATGCGCATCTCCAGCAGGTCGGCGGCCTCCTGCTCGGTCGGCTCGGCGACGCACGCGCCCGCGTGCCGCCGGGTCACCACGAAGCCCTCGGCCTCCAGGGTGCGCAGGGCCTCCCGGACGGGGACGCGCGAGACGCCGTAGCGGCGGGCGAGGAGTTCCTCCGTGAGGCGGCTGCCGCGCTCGTGGACGCCGGCCACGATGTCGTCCCGGATCGCCGTGCATACCGAGTGCGCCGGAATACGCATGACCGACCTCCGCCTTAATCCCCGTGAAACGTCGCCGATGGACGCGCGTTCCGTGACTCTATTGCAATGAGCGGGAATTTCCGACGGCGGGTCGGAATCCATGGATATTTTTTGGACAGCGAGGGGTGACGGGGCGCACGGAAACCACAAAAGCCCCGGCTCGTGGACCGGGGCTTCGGGTGGGGGTGGGTCTCCTGGCGGGAGTGCGCCTTCGTCAGACGTTCACGCCGTGCTTGCGGAGGTAGGCGACAGGGTCGACGTCGGAGCCGTACTCGGGGGTGGTGCGGGCCTCGAAGTGGAGGTGCGGCCCGGTGGTGTTGCCGGTCGCGCCGGACAGGCCGATCTGCTGGCCCGGGACGATCTTCTGGCCCACCGAGACGCCGATGGAGGACAGATGGCCGTACTGGGTGTACATGCCGTCGGCCATCTTGATCACGATCTGGTTGCCGTACGCCCCGCCCCAGCCGGTGGACACCACTGTGCCGGAGCCGACCGCGTGGACCGCGGTGCCGCTCGCGGCGTGGAAGTCGATGCCGGTGTGCGAGCCGGAGGACCACAGGGAGCTGCTGGCCTGGTAGCCGGTGGAGACGTAGGACCCGGTGATCGGCGCCACGAACGCGTTGAGCCGCTTGCGCTCGGCCTCGCGGGCCGCCCGCGCCTTGGCCTCGCGCGCCTTTTCCGCCTGCTCGCGGGCCTGCTCGGCGGCCTTCTTCCGCGCCGCCTCCTCGGCCGCCTTCAGGTCGGCGGCCTCCTGCTGGGCGGCCGCCTGGGCGTCGATGTGCTCGGGGACCGATTCGCTGATGGCGATGACCGGGGTGAGGGCGGTCTGCTCGGGCGCCGGCGCGGGCTCGGCGGCGAGCGCCGGGGCGGCGAGGCTGCCGACGGCGCCGGTGGTGGCGAGGACCGCGACGCCCGCCGCGCGGGCGGTGGTGCGGTGCATCCGGCTGGGACGGCGGTGCTTCCCGGTGGCGCGGGTGAACGCCATGAAGTGGCTGGTCCTTTCCTTCCTTCTCGCCTACCGGGTTAGCTGACGGGTTCGGAGCAGGAAGGTCTCCTACGGGCCCCCTCGCGGTGTGCGCGGGCGTCCGATTCACCCCAAGGGACGATGGGTCCCCGGCTCCCCTGGCTCGCGCCGTACGGGGACTCGGCGATCGCTGTCCGGTGCCGCGGGTGCGGCGCACTGCCTGACGAACAGCCTGGACGACGCTAAGGGCCACGACTTTCAATCCTCAAACGCAACAGGGTTTTTGTAGTGCACGCCACAGGGCAGACAGGCAACCTCCGCCCCAATTCGGACATCTGGGCAGAGACATGGGAGACGGACCCGGGGAACACCGTGGGGCCCCGGTGATCCATCGTCACCGGGGCCCCACGCGCGCGTGCCGCTGTCGCTCGCCTACTCGGCCGGCACGACGGAGACCTCGCCGATGCCGAGGGCCTCGACCGGCTCCTTGATCTGTGCCGCGTCCCCGACCAAGATCGTCACCAGACGGTCCACCGGGAAGGCGTTGACGACCGCAGCGGTGGCCTCCACCGTGCCGCTCGCGGCGAGCTGCCGGTACAGCGTCGCCTGGAAGTCCTCGGGCAGGTGCTGCTCCACCTGGTCGGCCAGTGTGCTCGCCACGGCCGCCGCCGTCTCGTACTTCAGCGGCGCCACCCCGACGAGGTTCTGCACGGCCACGTCGCGCTCGGCGTCGGTGAGCCCCTCCGCGGCGAGCGTGCGCAGCACCGTCCACAGGTCCTGGAGGGCGGGACCGGTGTTCGGGGTGTCCACGGAGCCGCTGATGGCCAGCATCGAGGCGCCGTTGCCCTCGGGGCCGGACCTGAGGACCTGCCCGAACGCGCGGACGCCGTAGGTGTAGCCCTTCTCCTCGCGCAGGACGCGGTCCAGGCGGGAGGTGAGGGTGCCGCCGAGGCAGTAGGTGCCGAGCACCTGGGCGGGCCACACACGGTCGTGCCGGTCGGCGCCGACGCGGCCGATGAGCAGCTGGGTCTGGACGGCGCCGGGGCGGTCGACGATGACGACGCGTTGGGTGTCGTCGGCGGTCACCGGCGGCACCGGGCGCGGCTGGGCCGCGGAGCCGCTCCACGCGCCCAGGGTCTCGCCGAGCAGCTCGTCGAGGTCGATGCCGGTGAGGTCGCCGACCACGACGGCGGTGGCGGTGGCGGGCCGCACGTGCCGCTCGTAGAAGGCGCGGACGGCCGCCGAGTCGATCTTGGCGACGGTGTCCTCGGTGCCCTGGCGGGGCCGGGACATGCGCGAGGTGGCCGGGAAGAGCTGCCGGGACAGCTCCTTGGCGGCGCGGCGGGAGGGGTTGGCCAGCTCGTGCGGGATCTCGTCGAGGCGGTTGCGCACCAGCCGCTCGACCTCGCCGTCGGCGAACGCGGGCGCTCTGAGGGCGTCGGCCAGCAGCCCGAGCCCCTTGGCCAGGCGGGAGGCCGGGACCTCCAGGCTGAGGCGGACGCCGGGGTGGTCGGCGTGCATGTCGAGCGTGGCGCCCGCACGCTCCAGCTCGGCGGCGAACTCCTCGGCCGAGTGCTTGTCGGTGCCCTCGGAGAAGGCCCGCGCCATGATCGTGGCGACGCCGTCCAGGCCGGCCGGCTCGGCGTCCAGGGGCGCGTCCAGCAGCACCTCGACGGCGACGACCTGCTGGCCGGGGCGGTGGCAGCGCAGGACGGTCAGGCCGTTGTCCAGCGCGCCGCGCTCGGGCGCGGGGAACGCCCACGGCCTGGCCTCGCCCGCCTGGGGCTGCGGGTGGAACTCCATCGCGGCGAGCTCGCTCACTTGTCCGCCTCCTCGTTCTCGTTCTGGTCGGCGCGCGTCTCCACGGTGGCCTCGGCCTCCGGGTCCTCGGGAACGTCCACGTCCTCGGTCTGCTCGGCGGCCTCCGCGGAGACCGGCTCGTAGACGAGCACCGCGCGGTTGTCGGGGCGCAGCCGGGCCTTGGCGACCTCCTGGACCTCCTCGGGGGTCACCTCCAGTACGCGCTGGACGGCGGTGAGAGCGAGCTGCGGGTCGCCGAACAGGACCGCGAAGCGGCACAGTTCGTCGGCGCGGCCCGCGACCGTGCCGAGCCGGTCCAGCCACTCACGCTCCAACTGGGCCTGGGCACGCTCCATCTCCTCGGGCGTGGGGCCCTCCTCGGCGAACCGGGCGAGCTCCTCGTCGATCGCGCTCTCGATGACCGGCACCTCGACGTCGCCGGAGGTCTTCACGTCCAGCCAGCCCAGGGAGGGCGCCCCGACCAGCCGCAGCAGCCCGAACCCGGCCGTGACCGCCGTACGGTCCCGTCGTACGAGCCGGTTGTAGAGGCGGGAGGACTCGCCGCCGCCGAGGACGGTGAGCGCCAGGTCGGCCGCGTCCGCCGCGCGCGTGCCGTCGTGCGGGAGCCGGTAGGCGGCCATCAGGGCGCGCGCCGGGACCTCCTCCACGACGACCTCGCGCAGCTGCTCGCCGATGGTCTGAGGCAGCGAGCCGTCGCGCGGCTCGGGCTTGCCGTCGTGGCCGGGGATCGAGCCGAAGTACTTCTCGATCCAGGCGAGGGTCTGCTGGGGGTCGATGTCGCCGACGACGGAGAGGACGGCGTTGTTCGGCGCGTAGTAGGTGCGGAAGAACGCGCGCGCGTCCTCCAGCGTCGCCGCGTCCAGGTCCGCCATGGAGCCGATCGGCGTGTGGTGGTAGGGGTGGCCGTCCGGGTAGGCCAGGGCGGTCAGCTTCTCGAAGGCGGTGCCGTACGGGACGTTGTCGTAGCGCTGCCGGCGCTCGTTCTTGACGACGTCCCGCTGGTTCTCCATGGACTCGTCGTCGAGGGCGGTCAGCAGCGAGCCCATACGGTCGGCCTCGAGCCAGAGGGCGAGCTCCAGCTGGTGGGCGGGCATGGTCTCGAAGTAGTTGGTGCGCTCGAAGCTGGTGGTGCCGTTCAGCGAGCCGCCGGCGCCCTGCACCAGTTCGAAGTGCCCGTTGCCCTTCACCTGCCCGGAGCCCTGGAACATCAGGTGCTCGAAGAGGTGAGCCAGACCGGTACGTCCCTTGACTTCGTGGCGGGAGCCTACGTCGTACCAGAGGCAGACCGCCGCGACGGGGGTCAGGTGGTCCTCGGAGAGCACCACGCGCAGACCGTTGGCCAGCCGGTGCTCGGTCGCTGTCAGGCCCCCGGAGCCTGCCTCGGCCGTGGTCGTGTGACCCATGGGCATGTACGTCCCTTCGATCGCGGAGGCGGTCGTGAAACCGCGGTCTTCCTGCCGGTCCTGCCACTGTATGCAAGCGTGCGCATCCCGGGCGAAGTTCCCGCGGGACGTACGCCCACAGCGGATCGCGTAGCCTGCGGGCAGCCCTACAGCGGGTGGGGCCCGTCCGACACGTTCGCGTCGTCCGCGAGGAGTCGCGTGGGCGCCCGTGCCGGGGCCTGGCCCGCGCTGTCAGTGCCGCGGTCCACAATGGTCCGCGTCAGATCCGTCAATCGCTTCAGCAAGGAGCCGGCAGCGATGGCCCGCCGCAGCACGAAGACCCCGCCGCCCGACGACTCGTACGAGGAGAGGATCCTCGACATCGACGTCGTGGACGAGATGCGTGGCTCCTACCTCGAGTACGCCTACTCGGTCATCTACTCGCGCGCCCTGCCGGACGCCCGCGACGGCCTCAAGCCCGTACACCGCCGCATCGTCTACCAGATGAACGAGATGGGCCTGCGCCCGGAGCGGGGCTACGTGAAGTGCGCCCGCGTCGTCGGCGACGTCATGGGCAAGCTGCACCCGCACGGCGACGCGTCCATCTACGACGCGCTGGTGCGCATGGCGCAGCCCTTCTCGATGCGCGTGCCCCTGGTGGACGGCCACGGCAACTTCGGCTCGCTGGGCAACGACGACCCGCCGGCGGCCATGCGGTACACCGAGTGCCGGATGGCCGAGGCGACGAGCCTGATGACCGAGTCCATCGACGAGGACACGGTCGACTTCGTCCCCAACTACGACGGCCAGGAGCGGGAGCCGCTCGCCCTGCCCGCCGCCTTCCCGAACCTGCTGGTCAACGGCGCTTCCGGGATCGCGGTCGGCATGGCCACCAACATGCCGCCGCACAACCTGCGCGAGGTCGTCGCGGCCGCCCGCCACCTGATCAGGCACCCGAACGCCGACCTGGACGCCCTGATGCGGCACGTCCCGGGCCCCGACCTGCCCACCGGCGGCCGGATCGTCGGCCTCGCCGGCATCCGGGACGCCTACGAGTCGGGCCGCGGCACCTTCAAGATCCGCGCCACGGTCACGGTGGACACCGTCACCGCGCGCCGCAAGGGCCTGGTCGTCACGGAGCTGCCCTTCGCCGTCGGCCCCGAGAAGGTGATCGCCAAGATCAAGGACCTGGTCGGCTCGAAGAAGCTTCAGGGCATCGCCGACGTCAAGGACCTCACCGACCGCGAGCACGGACTGCGCCTGGTCATCGAGATCAAGAACGGCTTCGTCCCGGAGGCCGTCCTGGAGCAGCTGTACAAGCTGACGCCGATGGAGGAGTCCTTCGGCATCAACAACGTCTGCCTGGTCGACGGCCAGCCGCTCACCCTGGGTCTGAAGGAGCTGCTCGAGGTCTACCTCGACCACCGCTTCGACGTCGTCCGGCGCCGCAGCGAGTTCCGCCGCGGCAAGCGCCGCGACCGCCTGCATCTGGTCGAGGGCCTGCTCACGGCCCTGGTGGACATCGACGAGGTCATCCGGCTGATCCGCTCCAGCGAGAACTCCGCGGAGGCCAAGCAGCGCCTGATGGAGCGCTTCTCACTGAGCGAGATCCAGACGCAGTACATCCTCGACACGCCGCTGCGGCGCCTGACCAAGTACGACCGCATCGAGCTGGAGGCGGAGAAGGACCGGCTGAACGCGGAGATCGAGGAGCTGACCCGGATCCTGGATTCGGACACCGAGCTGCGCAAGCTGGTCTCGGCCGAACTGGCCGCGGTGGCCAAGAAGTTCGGCAGCGACCGGCGCACGGTGCTGCTGGAGTCGGGGGGCGCCCCGGTGGCGGCGGTCCCGCTTCAGGTGGCGGACGACCCGTGCCGGGTGCTGCTGTCGTCGACGGGTCTGCTGGCCCGTACGGCGAACAGCGAGCCGTTCGCGGAGGACGCCGACGCCCGGCGCGTCAAGCACGACGTGATCGTCTCTGCGGTCCCGGCGACCGCGCGCGGCGAGGTGGGTGCGGTGACGTCGGCCGGCCGGCTGCTGCGGATCAACGTGGTCGACCTGCCGCAGCTGCCCGACACGGCGACGGCGCCGAACCTGGCCGGTGGCGCGCCGCTGGCTGAGTTCGTCTCCCTGGAGGACGACGAGACGGTGGTCTGCCTGACCACGCTGGACGAGTCGTCCCCGGGTCTGGCGCTAGGCACGGAGCAGGGCGTGGTCAAGCGCGTGGTCCCCGACTACCCGTCCAACAAGGACGAGCTGGAGGTCATCACGCTCAAGGAGGGCGACCGGATCGTCGGAGCGGTGGAGCTGCGCACCGGCGACGAGGACCTGGTGTTCATCACCGACGACGCCCAGTTGCTGCGCTTCCAGGCGTCCATCGTCCGCCCGCAGGGCCGTCCGGCGGGCGGCATGGCGGGCATCAAGCCGACCGAGGGCGCGAAGGTGATCTCCTTCACCGCCGTCGACCCGGCGGTGGACGCGGTCGTCTTCACGGTGGCGGGCTCGCGCGGGACGCTGGACGACTCCGTGCAGACGACGGCCAAGCTGACCCCGTTCGACCAGTATCCGCGCAAGGGCCGGGCCACCGGCGGCGTGCGCTGCCAGCGGTTCCTGAAGGGCGAGGACTGCCTGTCCTTCGCGTGGGCGGGTCCGGCACCCGCGCGTGCGGCGCAGAAGGACGGCACCCCGGTCGAGCTTCCTGAGCCGGACCCGCGCCGGGACGGTTCGGGCACCTCGCTGTCGAAGACGGTGTGGGTGGTGGCGGGGCCGGTGTTCTAGACCGGCAGGTCCTCGGGGTCGTACTCCTGGGGAACCCCGGGGTCCCGTACGTAGCGCAGGACGCCCCACATGCCGTGCTCGTCGGCGTGTGGGGCGTCGTCCTTGCATGCCTCGAGTTCCTTGCCGAGGGTGGGCGCGTCGATGCCGGTGCCGATGAGGACGAGCTGGGTCAGGCGGGTGTCGGAGGGGCCCCAGGGCTCCGGGTAGAAGCGCAGGAACCGGCCGACGGCGTGCACGGCGTACCGGTTCCGGGTGTCGTACCGGCCGAAGTCGACGTACCCCTTGATCCGGTAGAGCCCCTCGGCCCGGCTGTCGAGGAAGGCCATCAGGCGGCGCGGCTCGAGGGGAACCTCGGAGACGAAGGACAGGCTGTCGTACGCGGTGTGCAGATGCCCGGCGTGGTCGGCGCCGGCCTCGTGCTCGTGCAGGTCGTCCTCGTGCCAGTCGTCCTCGTGCAGGTCGTCGAAGGACAGCTGGCCGATCCGCTCCTCGCTCGGCCGGCAGTCGAAGAGGAACTCCGGATCGATCCGGCCGTAGGTGGCGGGGGTCACCGCGGCCCGGTCGGTGAGGGACCGGACCAGGCCCAGCACACGTTCGCCGTCCGCGGCCCGGTCGAGCTTGTTGACCACCACCAGGTCGGCGAGGGCAAGGTGCCGGTCGATCTCCGGGTGCTTCGCGCGCGTGTCGTCGAACTCGGCGGCGTCGACGACCTCGACCAGCCCGCCGTAGACGATACCGGGATGTTCGCTGGCCAGCACCATACGGACGAGTTCCTGGGGTTCGGCGAGGCCGCTGGCCTCGATGACGATGACGTCGATGCCGGTGGCGGGGTCGGCGAGCCGCTCCAGGTAGAGGTCGAGTTCGCTCGCGTCGACGGCGCAGCACAGGCATCCGTTGCCGAGCGAGACGGTGGAGTCGCCGAGCGCCCCCGCGACCGCCATGGCGTCGATCTCGATGGCCCCGAAGTCGTTGACGATCGCCCCGATGCGGCTGCCCCCGCTGCGGTGCAGCAGATGGTTGAGGAGCGTGGTCTTCCCGGAGCCGAGGAAACCGGCGAGTACGACGACCGGGATCTGCTGCGGACTGCGGCTGTGCCCCAACGTGCGACCTCTCTCACGCGGACGCGCGCACCGGCTCACGGCCCGGCGCACGGACGAGGATGGAATGCCGACCCAGGATACGAGTGAGGAGAAACCCCGCGAAGTGAACGCTTGTCAGCAGGTCTTGCGGGGCAGACGTTGGGCATGGCGCCTGGCGTGCGACCCTTGCTTCCCTCCGTGCGCCGCCTCTCCGCCTCCCCGCCGATCAGAGCCGCTCGGCACTCTGGGAGACGGCAAGCGCCGCCCACCGCTCGCCGGTCCCTCCAGTCGACCCACGTCCCACAGTCGACCCACGTCCCGACGACCGGCGGACGGCCGCCTGATTCGGGGGTTGACATGGCCACACAGAGGTCCGGAAGGACGCGGGGGCTGGGCTCCGCGGCCGTGGCGGGGCTCGCCTTCACAGCGGGGACCGTCGCCGCGTGGACCGCGCGGCAGCGGCGGTGCGCGGAGCTCCGGCTGCGGGCGGAACGGGCAGAGCGGGCGGAGAGCCGGCGGGCCGCCCTGGTCGATTACCAGCGGCTCCAGCTCGGCCTGCTGGAGCGCGCCATCGACGATCCCGAGCTCGCCCTCGTACTGAGCACCTTCGAGGCGGAGTCGCCCACCCAGGTGCGGCAGCACCTGTTCGCCAACGCCCTCTACGCCAACACGCTGTTCGGCTACCGCATCGGCGTCGCCACCCTGGAGGAGTTGCACGGCCATCTGCGCGTGCTGTGCCGGAGCGCCCTCTTCCGGAGGTACTGGGAGTCCACTCGTCCCCATCGCGCGAGCCTCAAGGACGAATCCGAGGAGGGCCGCATCGGCCGGATGGTGGACACCCTCATTCGTGATCTGGACGAGGCCGACACGGAGGAGTGGTGGGTCGTGGGTGAACCTCCTGCGGAGTAAGCCCAGTTGAGCCAAGGGGAGAGCCGGTGGGGCCGGTCCGTTTGGCGTAGGGCGTCTCATTATGCGGACACGCGGCGTGGTAAAAACCTGTCCCCCTTTCCACACCCACACCGCAAGAATGAGGACCCCCTTGAAAATCGTGCGTCGCATCGGTGCGTCCCCCCGGGAGCGCGGCAGCATGACCGGCGACACCTGCCCGGACATCTTCGAGCTGTCCGACGGCAACTTCGCGGTCATCGGCACGGATGCCACCGAGTCGCTCGACCCCCACCTTCCGTCCGACGCGGCCCGCGCGGACCACGAGCGGATCGTGGTGATCAGCCGCGACACACTTCTTCGCGCGAAGGCCGATATTCCGGACGCATAGCGTGGACACGCTCCGGCCCGGCGCTTCGGCGGGCGCCGGGCCTCGCTCGACCTCAGGCCACCGCCGGCACCGCCTCCGGCGGTTCCGGGCCCACGTACCGTGCCACTGGGCGGATGATCTTCGAATCCTCCGCCTGTTCCAGGAGGTTGGCGCTCCAGCCCACCACGCGCCCCGCCGCGAAGGTGGGTGTGAACATCTCGCGCGGCAGACCGCACAGTTCCATGACCACTCCCGCGTAGAACTCGACGTTGGTGTGGAGTTCGCGCCCGGGCTTCAGCTCGGCGAGGATCGCCTCGACCCGGCGCTCGACCTCGATGGCGAAGTCGACGCGCGGCCCGCCGAAGCCGCGGGCGATGTCGCGGAGCATCCGCGAACGGGGGTCCTCCGTACGGTAGACCGCGTGCCCGAAGCCCATGACGCGGTCGCCCGCGAGGACGCGTTCCCGGATCCAGGAGTCGATCCGCTCCGGCGTTCCGATCGCGTCCAAGGTGTCGAGGGCACGGCTCGGCGCACCCCCGTGCAGCGGCCCGGACAGCGCGCCGACGGCGCCCACCAGGCAGGCCGCCACGTCCGCGCCGGTCGACGCGATGATCCTGGCCGTGAAGGTCGACGCATTGAAGCCGTGATCAATGGTTGAGATCAAGTACTGCTCGATCGCCCGGGCCCGCCGTCCGTCCGGCTCCGAACCCGTGAGCATGTACAGGTAGTTGGCCGCGTACGACAGGTCCTCGCGCGGTTCGACCGGCTCGAGCCCCTGCCCGAGGCGGTGGAGGGCGGCGAGCAGGGTGGGTACGGCCGCGCAGGCGGCGACGGTGTCCGCACGGCGCCGGTCGGCGTCGATGTCGTACACCGGCCGGAACCCCCGCACCGCGCCCAGCAGTGACAGCGCCGAGCGCATCCCGGCCAGCGGACCGGAGACACGGCTCGCCGCCGCGAGGGCGGGCAGGGCGGCCCGCACCTCCTCGGGCAGTCGGCGCAGCGCCGCGGTCTCGGCGGTGAACGCGGCTCTCCGCCCGGCGTCCGGCAGTTCGCCGTGGACCAGGAGATGCCAGACGTCCTCGAAGCCGCGGGTCCGCGCGAGGTCGACGGCGGAGTACTGGCGGTAGTGGTAGAAGCCCTCGAATCCGCGCACGTCACCGATCCGGGTGTCGGTGACGACGACGCCCGCGAGTCCACGCGGCACGTCGACGAGGCTGGCTGCGGCCCTGTTGATGGACACGTTTCTTCCTCCCTCAACTGGATTCGACCATCCATGATTGACTCTATGGATGTCAATATTGACTGAATCAATGCATCATCAATACACCGGGAGGCGGATACCGTGGCCCCCATGCGCGATCAAGACCCCGCTTCCGGCCGTCCGGGACGCAGGCTGAGCACCAAGGAGACCGCCGAGCTGCTCGGGGTGAAGCCCGAGACCGTGTACGCGTACGTCAGCCGCGGTCAGCTCAGCAGCAGGCGGGAGCCGGGCGGCCGCGGCAGCACCTTCGACGCCGAGGAAGTGGCGGCCCTCGCCCGGCGCAACAGGCGGGAGGGCAGCGCGATTCCGGGCGCCGGCGGCGAGCTGTCCGTCCGGACCCGCATCACGCTCATCGACAAGGACCGGTACTTCTTCCGGGGCGTCGACGCCACCGAACTCGCCGCGCGCCACTCCTACGAGGAGGTCGCCGAGTGGCTGTGGACGGGCCGGATGCGACCGGGCGTCACGTTCACCGCACCCGAGCCGACCGTCGCCGTCGCCCGCCGCGCGGTGGGGGCCCTGCCCGAGCACACCTCCCCCACCGACCGTCTGCGGGTCGCGGCCATCGCCGCCGCCGCGGAGGACCCGCTGCGCTTCGACCTGTCGGAGGAGGCCGTGCTCAGCACCGCGCGCATCCTCATCCCGACACTCGTCGCCGCACTGCCGCCGCAGCCGTTCGCCCACCTCAACGACGGCCCGCTCGCCCACCGGCTGTGGGGCCGGCTGACCGGGCGCGAGGCCGACGAGGCCGCCCTGCGCGTCCTGGACACGGCGCTCGCCCTGCTCGCCGACCACGACCTGGCCGCCTCGACGCTCGCCGTGCGCGTGGCCGCCTCGGCCCGGGCGCACGCCTACGCGGCCGTCTCGGCCGGACTCGGGGTGATCGAGGGCCCGTTGCACGGCGCGGCCAGCGGCCTCGCCCACCGGCTGCTGCTCGACGTACTCGACCAGGGCACCGCCGTGCCCGTGATCGCGGACGAACTCCGCGCCGGCCGCCGCATTCCCGGGCTGGGCCACCGGCTCTACACCGGCGAGGACCCCCGCGCGCGCGTCCTTTTCGGCCTCCTGGAGCAGGTCCCGCGCGCCGAACCCGCCCTCCTCGCGGCGCGGGACATCGTCGCCACGACCGCCCGGCACGCCCCGCTGCACGCCAACGTGGACCTGGCCCTCGCCGTTTTCACCGTGGCAACCGGCATGCCCGCCACCGCGGGCGAGACGATCTTCGCCGTCGCCCGCACCGCGGGCTGGATCGCCCACGCCCTGGAGGAGTACGGGGAGCGCCCGCTGCGCATGCGCCCCAGCGGGCACTACGTCGGTCCGCAGCCCCCTCAGCCCCTGCCCGAGTAGAACACGAGGACGGCTGGAAGTCTCTTCGAGGAAAGGCAGGTTAGGCTTACCTGTGTGAGTAGGTGCGCGACCGTCTCCCGGAGCCTCGACGAGCCCGTTTCCGGTACCGCGGCCACGGCGACGACGTGGCTGCTGCTGGAACAGCCCGGGCCGTGGGGCGCCAAGGCGCTCACTTCCAGCCACCTGGACCGCACACTGGGCCGCGCCCTGGAGGCCGCCGCCGAGGGCACGGGCGTGCGGATCGCGCTCATCCGCCGCCCCGGCCGGCACGCCGACCCCGGAACACCCGCCGTGCGCCAGGTGTACGTGGCCCACACCGTCCCCGGAAGAAGCTGGCTGCATCACGCCACCACCCGCGATCCGCGACAGTTGCTCGGCCTCGACTTCACCGCCCTGGGCGCCGGTGATCACCGCAGCTTCGGCTCGGCGCTCGGGGGACGGCCGCACGAGGGCGGCCCGCTCGCCCTCATCTGCACCAACGGCAAGCGCGACCGCTGCTGCGCCCTCCTCGGCCGTCCCCTCGCGGCCGAACTCGGCGCGTCCGGCGTGCGGGGCGTGTGGGAGGTCACTCATCTGGGTGGACATCGCTTCTCACCGACGGTGCTCGTGCTGCCGTACGGATACGCGTACGGCCGGGCCGAGGCCCACGCCGTCAAGGAAGTCCTGGATGGCGTCCAGGAGGGCCGTGTCGTCGTCGAGGGGTGCCGCGGGCGGTCCGCGTGGGCACGGCCCGGACAGGCGGCGGAGCTGGCCGTGCGCTCCGCGACGGGCGAGTACGCGGCGGAGGCGCTGAGCGTCGTACGGACGGACGGCGCGGCGCCGCACTGGGAGGTGACCGTCGCCCACGCCGACGGCCGTCACTGGCGGGTGACCGTGGCCCAGAGCGCCTCGCTGCCCCTCCGCCCGGAGAGCTGCGGGGCCGCCGTGCTCGGTTCGCCGGCCCGGATGGACGTGGTGGCGGTGCGGGAACTGACCGGGGCGGGACTGGCGGGCTGAGCCCACACGCCGCTTTCCCAAGAATTGGTCAAGAGATCCACGCCACACCCCTTCGGCAGCACCCCGCGTCCCACGTACCGTCTTGGGTATGAGCCCCACCTCCCCCGCACGCCGCCGGCGCCTGGGTCTGCCGCGACGGATGTTCTCGCAGGTCCTGCTGATGCAGCTGGCGATCGCCGCGGGAGTCGCGGTACTCGCGACCGGGCTGTTCCTGGCGCCGCTGAGCAAGCAGCTCGACCAGGAGGCGATGCGCCGCGCGCTCGCGATCGCGCAGACCACCGCGCAGAACCCGAAGATCGCCCAGGGGATCCTGACCACCCGGCCCAGCGTCGACGGCCCGGTGCAGAAGGAGGCGGAGCGGATCCGGCACGCCACGGGCGCCGAGTACATCGTGGTGATGGACCGACATGAGATCCGCTGGTCCCACCCCACCACGAGCGAGATCGGCCGCCCGGTGTCCACCAGCCCGCGCGACGCCCTGGCCGGCAAGGAGGTCATGGAGATCGACAAGGGCACCCTCGGCCGCTCCGCCCGGGGCAAGGTGCCGCTGAGAGACGCCCACCACCGGATCGTCGGCGCGGTCTCGGTCGGCATCGCGTACGACAGCGTGCGGGCGCGGCTGATCGGCGCCATCCCGGGGCTGTTCGCGTACGCGGGCGGCGCCCTCGCGGTCGGCGCGCTGGCCGCCTGGCTGATCTCCCGCAGGGTGCAGCGGCAGACCCGGGACCTGGCCTTCTCGGACATATCGGCACTGCTCGCCGAGCGCGAGGCGATGCTGCACGGGATCCGGGAGGGCGTCGTCGCGCTCGACCGCGCGGGCCGTGTCCGCCTGCTCAACGACGAGGCCCGGCGTCTGCTGGGCATCGGTGACGAGGCCGTCGGCCGGTCGCCGGACGAGGCGCTCGGCGCGGGCCGTACGACCGACGTCCTGGCCGGCCGGGTCACCGGCACCGACCTGCTCACCGTGCGCGGCCAGCGGGTCCTCGTCACCAACCGCATGCCCACCGACGACGGCGGCGCGGTGGCCACCCTGCGCGACCGTACCGAGCTGGAGCAGCTCGGCCGTGAACTCGACTCCACGCGGGGCCTGATCGACGCCCTGCGCGCCCAGGACCACGAGCACGCCAACCGCATGCACACGCTGCTGGGTCTGCTCGAACTGGAGATGTACGACGACGCCGTGGAGTTCGTCGGAGAGGTGGTCGGCGACCACCGGGCCACCGCGGAGCAGGTCACCGAGAAGATCCACGACCCGCTGCTGGCCGCCCTGCTGGTCGGCAAGGCGACCGTCGCGGCCGAGCGAGGGGTGGCCCTGTGGGTCTCCGACGGGACCCGGCTGCCGGACCGGCTGATCGACCCCAGGGGGCTGGTGACGGTCGTGGGCAACCTGGTCGACAACGCGCTCGACGCCGTCGCGGGCACCCCGCACGCGCGCGTGGAGGTCGAGTTGCGCGCCGAGGCGCGTACGGTCGTCCTCAGCGTGCGCGACACGGGGCCCGGGATCCCGGTGCAGCAGCGGGAGTTGATCTTCACGGACGGCTGGTCCACGAAGAAGCCGCCCGCGCACGGCAAGCGCGGCCTCGGGCTCTCCCTGGTGCGCCGGTTCGCCGAGCGGCAGGGCGGGAGCGCGACGGTGACCGAAGCGGAGGGCGGGGGCGCTCGGTTCACGGTCGTACTGCCGGAGGCACTGACCGAGCCTGGCCTGGAGCCGGCCCTCCACCCGGCCCTCACCGCGTCCGCCCCGGCCGTCGACGAGGAGGAGGCCCGATGATCGAGGTCCTGGTCGTGGACGACGACGTCCGGGTGGCCCGGGTCAACGCCGCCTACGTGGAGAAGGTACCGGGCTTCCATGTGGCCGCGGAGGCGCACACCGCGGCGGAGGCGCTGCACCGGCTGGAGACGCTGCCACGCCTCGACCTGGTCCTGATGGACCATTACCTGCCCGACGAGACGGGCCTGGCGGTCGTGCAGGAGATGCGCCGCCGGGGCCACCAGACCGACGTGATCATGGTGACGGCGGCCCGGGACGTGTCGACGGTCCAGGCCGCCATGCGGCAGGGCGCCCTCCAGTACCTGGTCAAGCCGTTCGCCTTCGCCGGTCTGCGGGCGAAGCTCGAGGCGTACGCGCATCTGCGCCGCACCCTCGACGGCGGTGGCGAGGCCGAACAGGCGGAGGTGGACCGCATCTTCGGCGCGCTGTCCGCGCCGTCGGAGCCCGGGCTGCCCAAGGGGCACTCCCCCACCACCGCCGAGCTGGTGCGCCAGTCCCTGATGAACGCCGACGGCCCTCTGTCGGCCCAGGAGATCGCCGAGCGGACCGGGGTGAGCCGGCAGACCGCCCAGCGCTATCTGAAGCTGCTGGAGCGCACCGGCCGGGCGAGGCTGACCCTCAAGTACGGCGATGCGGGCCGCCCGGAACACCGTTACGTGTGGGCGACCCGCATCTGACCGCTGCCGACGGGGACGTCAGCCCGCCTACTTCGCGGCCTTGTCGACGAATTCGGTCGTGTAGGTCTTGCTCAGGTCCACCTTGGCGTTCTTGATGTTGGGGTTGAACGCCTTGAGGACCTTCTCGACGGTCTCGGGACCGTTCGTGGGCATCACTCCGTCGTCGGTGAACATGGGCAGGGTGCTCTTGATGGCCTCGGCGTACAGCGTCTTGTTGCCCTGGGAGTAGTCGGCGGGCATCTTGGCCGCGATCTCGGAGGCGCTGTGGGTCGACATCCACTTGAGCGTCTTGACGAACGCGTTGGCCAGCTTCTGGACGGTGTCCTTGTGGCTGTTCACCCAGTCCGTCTGCATGTACAGACTGGACGACGGGTACGGGCCGCCGAGCGCTTCCTTGGAGCCTTCTGGCGTCCGCATGTCCAGGAGGACCTTGCCCGCCTTCTTGTCCAGGATCGTGGCGACGGTCGGGTCGGTCGTCATACCGGCGTCGATCGAGCCCTGCTGGAGCGCCGAGATGAACGTCGGGCCCGCGCCCACGGCGACCGGGCTGAAGTCGCTGATCTTCACCCCGTTCTTGACGGCGAGGTACTTGGTGAGGAAGTCGGTCGAGGAGCCGAGACCGGTGATGCCGAGCTTCTTGCCCTTGAAGTCCTTCGGCGAGGTGATGTCGCCCGCCTTCTTGGTGGAGACCACCTCCACCTCGCCGGGGGCGTGCGAGAACTGCACGACGGACTCCACGGACTTGCCCTTCGTCTGAAGGTCGAGGGTGTGGTCGTAGAAGCCGACGGCGCCCTGGACCTGGCCGGAGACGAGCGCGGTCTCGGCCTGGACACCGGCGGGCTCGCTGAGGAGTTCCACGTCGAGTCCCTCGGAGCCGAAGTAGCCGAGCCGCTGGGTCAGCATCGCCGGCAGATAGATGACCTTGTCCAGGCCACCGACCATGATCTTGACCTTCGTACCCTTGCCGTCGCCCTTGCTGCCGGCGTCGGCGGAGGTGCTGCTCGCCGCGTCATTGGCGCAGGCGGTGAGCGAGGAGAGGGCGAGCAGGCCGGAGGCGGCGAGCGAGGCGTATCTGGCGGTCTTGCGCATGGCGGTTCACGTCCTTGTGAGGGGGCGGTGCGGGTGAAGGGGGGTGTCTTGGAGCGCTCGGCCTCGGGGCGGCGCTGGGCGGCCCGGGCTCAGTGGCCGGAGTTCGCCGG
Organism: Streptomyces sp. NPDC054834; assembly: GCF_053611185.1. Taxonomy (NCBI): domain Bacteria; kingdom Bacillati; phylum Actinomycetota; class Actinomycetes; order Kitasatosporales; family Streptomycetaceae; genus Streptomyces; species Streptomyces sp. NPDC054834. The sequence continues at coordinate 49,442 of NZ_JBSGZV010000044.1, forward strand.
CTTCCATCGGAAGATGCGGTGCTCGGCGAAGGTCAGCAGGCCCTCGGCCACGAGTGCGACGGCCGCGAGGATGACCATCGCGGCGTAGACGCCGGCGGCGTTGAAGGTGCCCTGGGACTGGGCGACGAGCAGGCCGATGCCCTCGGTGGCGCCGATGTACTCGCCGACGATGGCACCGATGAGGGCGAAGCCGAAGCTGACGTGCAGGCTGGTGAAGATCCAGGAGGTCGCCGAGGGGATGACCACCTGAAGCGTCACCCGGCGGTCGCTCGCGCCGAGGATCCGGGCGTTGGACACCAGGTTGCGGTCTACCTCGCGGGCACCCTGGAAGGCGTTGAAGAACACCGGGAAGAACACCAGCACCACGGCCGACGCGATCTTGGAGGCGGGGCCCAGCCCGAACCAGATCACGAAGATCGGGGCCAGGACGATCCTGGGGATGGAGTTGAGCACCTTGATGTATGGACCAAGGACATCGGCGAGGAAGGCGATCCGCCCCAGCGCGATACCGAAGACCACACCGGCGACGACACCGATGACCCAGCCGAGCAGCGCCTCCTGCAACGTGGCCCAGATCTGCTGGCCCAGCGAGCCCTGTGCCGTTCCGTGCATCACCCAGGTGCTGATCTGGTCCCAGATCTGCGAGGGCATCGAGAAGTTGAACGGATCGATGATCTTGGCCCGGGACAGCCCTTCCCACAGGCCGAGCACGGCCACCAGGAGGAGCACCCGTGCGGCGGCGACGACCACCTTGCGTCTGCGGGCGGCGGCGGCGCGCGTCTGGGCGCGGCCCGGAGTCTTCGCCGTGTCGACGACCGGCGTGCTGATGACCTCAGGCGACATTGGCGGCACCCCTCTCACGGGTGATGCGGACCTCTTCGCCGAGGGACTCCCAGATCTCGCGGTAGATCTCGATGAACCGCGGCTCCAGACGTACCTGCTCGACCTTGCGCGGCCGCGGCAGGTCGATGTCGAAGACCTGCTTGACGGTCGCGGGACCGGCGGTCATCACGACGACCTTGTCGGCCAGCGCGATGGACTCCTCCAGGTCGTGGGTGACGAAGACGACGGAGGCGCCGGTGCCCTCCCACAGCTCCAGCAGCTCGTCCGACATCAGCGCCCGGGTCTGCACGTCGAGCGCCGAGAAGGGCTCGTCCATCAGCAGGATCTCGGGGTCGTTGACGAAGGTGGCGGCGAGGGCCACGCGCTTGCGCTGACCACCGGAGAGCTGGTGAGGGTAGCGGTCCTCGAAGGCCGCGAGCCCGACCCGGGCCAGCCACTCGCGGGCCTTCTGCTTGGCCTCCGGCTTCGGCACGCCACGGAAACGGGGGCCCGCCATGACGTTGGACAGCACCGTCCGCCAGGGAAAGGTGGCGTCCTGCTGGAAGACGAAGCCGACCTTGTCGCCGACCCCGTTCACCGGCACCCCGGCAACCAGCACATCACCCTCGGTGGGCTCCTCCAGGCCGCTGACCAGGGTCAGCGTGGTCGACTTGCCGCAGCCGGTGGGGCCGACGACGGCCACGAACTCGCCGCGCCCGACGGTCAGGTCCAGGTCCCGGACAGCCGTGTGCAGACCCCCCGACGGGGTTCTGAAGGTCTTGCTCGCGCCCCGTAGCTCGATGGCGGGGCTGGTGTCTGCGCTCATGGCCCGGGACGGTAGGTGTGGCCCGGGCCACAGCATCAGTCTTCTGAGCGCAAGCCATTCTTTTGCTCGCAAGAGCCTGTTGTGCTCATTTTGCTCGGGTTACAACTGCGGAGCACGAAACACGGGCTTAACGCTCGCCGGCCTTGAAGGAGAGGCCCGATGATTGACGTCCTGGTCGTGGACGACGACTTCCGCGTCGCCGAGATCAACGCCAAGTACGTGGGAAAGGTTCCCGGCTTCCGGGTGGCCGCCCGCGCGCACTCCGCCGCCCAGGCGCTGTCCGCCGTGGAACGCGGAGCCATCGACCTGGTGCTGCTCGACCACTACCTGCCGGACCGGACCGGCCTCGAACTGGTGCACCGCATGCGGGAACAGGGTCACGGCACCGACGTCATCATGATCACGGCGGCCAGCGATGTGACGACGGTGCAGAAGGCCATGCGCCTGGGCGCCCTGCACTATCTGGTCAAGCCGTTCACCTTCGCGGCGCTGCGCACCCGCCTGGACTCGTACGCCGCGCTGCGCCGCACCGTCGACCGGGTCGGCGGCCGGGGCCTGGCAGGCCAGGAACAGGTCGACCGGATCTTCGGCGCCCTGCGAACCGCGCCCGCGCCCTCCTCCTCCCCCGGCCTGCCCAGCGGCCAGTCGGAGCCCACCACGGATCTCATCTGCGGGGTCCTGCACCGCGCCGACCACCCGCTCTCCGCCCACGAGGTCGCCGCCGAAACCGGCCTGAGCCGCTCCACCGCCCAGCGCTATCTGCGGCACCTGGAACAGGCCGGCCGGCTCCGTCTCTCCCTGAAGTACGGCGACACCGGCCGGCCGGAGCACCGGTACGCGTGGGTGGCGCCGTAACAACTCACCGTCCGGGGTCGTGCCCCACCCTGTCCGCTCCCCCGCTACACGGCCCCCGCTCCGGTCAGCGACCGCACTTCGGTCTCCGCGTGCCCGGCTTCGTCCGGGGCCTCGTCCGAGGTGACCGTGCCCAGCCAGCCCGCCAGGAAGCCCAGCGGGATCGAGACGATGCCCGGGTTCTCCAGCGGGAAGTACTGGAAGTCGACGTCCGGGAACAGCGCGCCCGGACTGCCCGACACCACCGGGGACAGGATCACGAGCCCCAGGGCCGGGAGCAGCCCGCCGTATACGGCCCATACCGCGCCGCGCGTCGTGAAGCCGCGCCAGAACAGCGAGTAGAGCAGCACGGGCAGGTTGGCGGACGCGGCCACGGCGAAGGCGAGTCCCACCAGGAAGGCGACGTTGAGGTCCCGGGCCAGCAGACCGAGCGCGATCGCGACCACGCCGATGCCCACCGCCGCGACCCGCGCCACGGCCACCTCGCTGCGCGGCGCCCCACGCCCGCGCCGCAGGGACGTGTACAGGTCGTGGGCCACGGACGCCGAGGAGGCGAGTGTGATCCCGGCGACCACCGCGAGGATGGTCGCGAAGGCTACGGCTGCCACGACCGCGAACAGAACCGTTCCGCCGGTGGAGTCCGCCCCGCCACCCAGATCGAGCGCGAGCAACGGAGCCGCCGTGTTCCCGGCCGCGTTCGACCTGCGTACCTCCTCCGGCCCGACGATCGCGGCCGCGCCGAACCCGAGGACGATCGTCATCAGGTAGAACCCGCCGATCAGCCCGATCGACCAGACCACCGAACGACGCGCGGCCGGCGCGGTCGGCACCGTGTAGAAGCGCGACAGGATGTGCGGCAGCCCCGCCGTACCGAGCACCAGCGCGAGGCCCAGGCTGATGAAGTCCAGGCGCGCCGTCCAGTCCCCGCCGTACTTCAGGCCCGGCGCCAGGAAGGCCCGCCCGTGGCCGCTGCGCTCGGCGGCCGTGAGCAGCAACCGGTCGACGTCGCCGTGGAACCTCAACAGGACGAGCACGGTCAGCACGACGGTACCGCTGAGCATCAGGACCGCCTTCACGATCTGAATCCATGTGGTGGCCCGCATCCCTCCCAACGACACATAGATCACCATGAGCGCGCCGACACCGATGACGGTCCAGGCCTGCGCCGCCTCGCTGGTCCGCCCGAGCAGCAGCGCGACCAGGCTGCCCGCGCCCACCATTTGCGCCACCAAATACAGAACGGACACGGTGACCGAGGAAGTTCCCACGGCGAGCCGGACCGGCCGCTCGCTCATCCGCGCGGCGATCACGTCGGCGAGAGTGAAGCGCCCGCAGTTGCGCACCAGTTCGGCGACGAGGTACAGCACCACGAGCCAGGCGACGAGGAAGCCCACCACGTACAGCAGTCCGTCGTAGCCGAACAGCGCGATCAGCCCGGTCACACCCAGGAACGAGGCGGCCGACAGGTAGTCGCCCGCGAGGGCAAAACCATTCTCCATCGGGGAGAAGAGCCGCCCGCCCGCGTAGAACTCCTCCGCCGAGCCACGCCGGTGGCGACCCACCCAGGTCGTGATCGCCAGAGTGACGGCCACGAAGACGCTGAACAGCCCGAACGCCAGTGTCTGATGCTGACCCGTCACAGCGCACCACCCCTGCCGCCGCGCGCCAGCTCCTGCGTGTCCCAGCGCAGGTCCAGGGCCGCCCGGTCCCTGCGCAGACGCGCGTGACGGGAGTAGGCCCAGGTGAACAGGAAGGTGGTGAGGAACTGCCCGAGCCCCGCGAGTATCGCCACGTTCACCGCGCCCGCCACCGGCCTCGCCATCAGCCCGGGTGCGACCGTCGCAGTCACCACATACCCCACGTACCAGCTGAGGAAGAGCAAAACCCCGGGCACCACGAACCTCCGGTACCGACTGCGCACCTCCTGGAAGGCCGCACTCCGCTGCACCTCGAGGTACACGTCGCGGGCGCGAACCTCCGGTCCCTGCCCGCCGGCTCGCGCGACCGGCACGGCGGCGGGAGCGGGGGCACCCGTACCGTCCAGTTCACCCCACCCCGAGCGAGCTGCGTCGTGCCAAGGGTCCTCGTGCCTCACGTGGTGGGGAGCCGGGCCGTGGCCGTCCTGGTTCTCGGCCGTACTGTCCGGACCGCCCCCGTCTGGGCGATAACCACCGTTGTTTGACTGCATGCCCAAGGATGGACAGACCGGGGAGATCCCCGGCTCTTCTTCGCCGGGCTCTTCACCCCATCAGGTGACTCAACCCGCTGGTGGCCGCGCCAGTCCGTTCGCGTACGCGTAACGCACGGCCTGGGCGCGGTCCTTGAGACCTGTCTTGGCGAAGAGGTTGTTGATATGAGTCTTCACGGTCGCCGTGGAGACGTGCAGCTTGCGGGCGATCTCCTGGTTGGTGAGCCCCTCGGCGATCAGCACCAGTACCTCGGTCTCCCGGGCGGTCAGTCCGTCCGGTGCCTCCTCGGGCGCCGAGGGCGGCTCGGGCTGCGACAGCCGTTCCAGCAGTCGCCGTTGCACGCTCGGCGAGAGCCCCGCGTGCCCCGACAGCACGCTCTCCACGGCCCGGACGATCTCGTCACCGCCGGCGTCCTTGGTGAGGTAACCACGCGCTCCCGCTCTCAGCGCGGGGAACAGCGAATCGTCGTCCGCGAAGGTGGTGAGCACCACGACCTGGGTCCCGGGGTGTTCGGCCCGGATCCGCCGGGTCGCCTCCACACCGTCGCAGCGAGGCATCCGCAGGTCCATCAGAACGACGTCGGGTGCGAGCTCGGCGACGAGCCGCACCGCCTCCTCCCCGTCACCCGCGGCCCCGACGACCTCGATGCCCGGCAGCAGCCCGAGCAGCATCACGATGCCCTCCCGGACCACGGTCTGGTCGTCCACGACGATCACCCGCGCGGGCTTCTTCTCGGCCTCCTCCGTCATACGGGCACCTTCAGCGTCACCACGAACCCCTCCTCCTCCGGCCCCGCCTCGAGCGAACCACCCAGCAGTTCGGCACGCTCCCGCATGCCCAGCAGACCGTATCCCGCGCCCGCACCGGTCAGTTCCCCCGGCGTTCCGCCCGAGTCCCGCACGCCGAGCGTCACTTCGTGCTCGCCGTACTCCAGCCGTATCCGGACCTTGGCGCCGTGGGCGTGCTTGCGCACGTTCGTCAGCGCCTCCTGGGCGACCCTGCGCACGGCCTGTGACGCCTCGGCGGACAGCGGTCTGCGATCACCCGTGACGGTGACCTCGGCGCCGACCGCCTCGCTGACGAGCTCGGCCAGGAACTCCTCCAGCGGGGTCAGCTCGCCCCTCAGCGCGGAGAGGGCCTGCCGGGTCTCGGCGAGACCGTCGCGAGCCATTCCGCGTGCCGCCACCACCCGCTCCAGGATCTGCTCCCGGTCCGCGCCCCGCTCGATCAGCAGCCGGGCGGCTTCCAGGTGGACGAGCTGGGCGGAGAGGCTGTGGGCCAGGACGTCGTGGATCTCCCGCGCGATCCTGGCCCGCTCGGCCAGCGCCGCGGACTCGGCCTCGGCGGACCGTGCGGCCCGCTCCTGGGCGAGCAGCCGCTGGGCGCTGCCCCGGGCCTCGGCGTCGAGCCGGAGGACGTAGCCGGCGAGGGCCATGCCCGTGACCGTGGCGGCGGTGGTCAGCCATACGTCGTTGTTGACCGCGGAGAAGGCGGCGAGGGCGAGAGCGGCGACCGGGAGGGCCGCGCCGAGCGGCATCCGCTCCAGTGCGGAGATCGCGCAGCCGCACCACAGGACGAGGGCCGGCCCGCGGAACCCCGTCGACTGGGCCACCATCGCCAGGCCCAGCAGCAGCGCGACGACCGCCAGCGATGTCAGCAGACGGTGCTGGTAGGTGGTCCGGTAGAAGGCCCAGGCGAGCGCTCCGGCCAGGACGATGCCGCCCACCGCCACGACCGTCCCCCAGCCGTGCACGTGGCGGTCTTCGAAGGCGCTCCACAGCAGCAGGGTGAGGACGACCAGGCGCACGACCCAGGCGATCACACGTCTCGGCCGGGAGATGCCCTCCCGGCCGAGCGCCTCCCGGGAGGGCCAGCGTGTCCAGGCGTTGTCCGTCACACACGTTCCTTCCACGCGGGCCGCGGCATGGCGTCACCGTACGCCGCGGCCGGAGCGACCGCGGTCGGGAGGGACTGGGCACGCCAGAGCAGGATTCCGGAGCGGACGAGCAGGGTGCCGGCGAGCGCGAGGAGCAGGGCGGAGCTGTCCTGGTGGACGCCGAACAGCACGCCGAGGCCGAAGAGGCCCGCGCGCAGGGCGATACCGAGGACCCACACGGCCACGCTCGCCTTGGTGCTCTTGCTCCACACGACCCCGCCCGGCTCCCGCCACATGCGGCTCGTCCATGCCCAGCCGGCACCGGTGGCCAGGCCTATGAGCAGCTCGGCGGCGAGCAGCAGGACGGACGCGGTGCGGTGGTGGGCGTCGATCGTCCCGGGCTCGCGCAGCGCCAGGACCGCGAGGACGACGGGCACGAGCCACCACCGTCGGTCGATGCTGATGGCCTGGGCGCGGAACTGGCGCACGATCACCAGCACGACGACGGCCACGATCAGCAACGCGTTGACGAGCCCGGGCATCAGAGCCTCCGTGAGCGGAAGGGAGCGCCTACAGCGAGCGCTGCCGACGTCTTCGACGCTACGGAAGTTCGCAGGTCAGCAGATCGGAGCGGGGGTGGATCGCGGGTGGATCCACCCCCCGCACGGCCTCCACCCACGGGTGGAGAAGCACCGGAGCGATCGCCGGCCACGGGGGGCACCGGCGCCGGGCGGCAGCGCTCGGACGCCGACGCTGCGAAGCCCGGCCGGACGGTGGGGTGCCCGGCGCTGTGAGCCACGGACAACGACGTCGACGGCGGCGGGCGAGGCCGCGAGCGCCGCCGCCGGGCCTCGCAGCCGCAGTCGAGCGTCGGAGCCGCGGTCGGACCGCCACACAGCCCAGCACGGCGTCGCCGCGCCGCACCGGCTCAGCGGGCACCGCGCCCGGCCGTGCCCGCCGCGCAACGCCCCGGCGACGCCGTCGGTACCCCGTTCGACCCACCGAGGTGCGACACCGGCCCGGCCGGGGCCGAGCGCAGCGCCTACGTGTCGATCCGGGAGCGGTCCAGCGTCGCCGCCGAGCTGGAGATGAACTCCTTGCGGGGTGCGACCTCGTTGCCCATCAGCAGATCGAAGACCTGCTCGGCGGCTTCGAGGTCGGAGAGATTGATCCGGCGCAGGGTGCGGTGGCGCGGGTCCATGGTCGTCTCGGCCAGCTGGTCGGCGTCCATCTCACCCAGCCCCTTGTAGCGCTGGATGGAGTCCTTGTACCGGACGCCCTTGCTCTGGAACTCCATGAGCTTGTCGCGCAGCTCGCGGTCCGAGTACGTGTAGACATACTTGTCCTGGCCCTTCTTCGGCTGGACGAGCTCGATGCGGTGCAGCGGCGGCACCGCGGCGAAGACCCGGCCGGCCTCGACCATGGGCCGCATGTAGCGCTGGAAGAGGGTCAGCAGCAGACAGCGGATGTGGGAGCCGTCCACGTCGGCGTCGGTCATCATGATGATCTTGCCGTAGCGGGCCGCGTCGAGATCGAACGTCCGGCCCGAGCCCGCTCCTATGACCTGGATGATCGCGCCGCACTCGGCGTTCTTCAGCATGTCGGTCACGGATGACTTCTGGACGTTGAGGATCTTGCCGCGGATCGGCAGCAGCGCCTGGAACTCGGAGTTCCGGGCGAGCTTCGCCGTGCCGAGCGCGGAGTCTCCCTCGACGATGAACAGCTCGCTGCGGTCCACGTCGTCGCTGCGGCAGTCGGCGAGCTTGGCGGGCAGCGAGGAGGACTCCAGGGCCGTCTTCCGGCGCTGTGCGTCCTTGTGCTGGCGGGCCGCGATGCGTGTGCGGGCGGCGGCGACCGCCTTTTCCAGGACCACCCGGGCCTGCGCGGCGGCGTCGCGCTTGGTGGAGGTCAGGAACGCCTTGAGTTCCTTGGTGACCACGTTGAGCACGATGCGACGGGCCGCCGAGGTACCGAGGACCTCCTTGGTCTGGCCCTCGAACTGCGGCTCGGCCAGGCGCACGGTGACGACCGCGGTGAGGCCCTCCAGGGCGTCGTCCTTGACGATGTCGTCCTCGGCGACGCGCAGCATCTTCTTGGCGCGCAGCACCTCGTTCATCGTCTTGGTGACGGCCTGCTCGAAGCCGGCGACGTGAGTGCCGCCCTTGGGGGTGGCGATGATGTTGACGAACGACCTGAGGGTCGTGTCGTAGCCGGTGCCCCAGCGCAGCGCGACATCGACGCCGAGCTCCCGGGTGACTTCGGTGGGGGTCATCTGGCCGTGGCCGTCGAGAACCGGGACGGTCTCCTTGAAGGTGCCCTGACCGGTCAAGCGGAGGACGTCGCAGACCGGCTTGTCCGTGGCCAGGTACTCGCAGAACTCGCTGATGCCACCGTCGAAGCGGAACGACTCCTCACCCTTGCTGCCGCCCTCGCCCAGGCCGTACTCGTCTCGGACGACGATGGTCAGACCCGGCACCAGGAACGCGGTCTGTCGCGCGCGCTGGTGCAGCGTCTCCAGAGAGAGCTTCGCATCCCTGAGGAAGATCTGCCGGTCGGCCCAGTACCGCACGCGCGTGCCGGTGCGGGTCTTGGGGATCTTCTTCGCCTTGCGCAGACCGCCCTTGGCCTCGAACTTGGTGTCCGCGCCGTTGCCCGCGAAAGCACCCGGAACACCGCGCCGGAAGCTGATCGCGTGGGTGTGACCGGCGCGGTCGACCTCGACGTCCAGGCGGGCGGACAGCGCGTTCACCACGGAGGCGCCGACACCGTGCAGGCCGCCGGAGGCCGCGTACGACCCCCCGCCGAACTTGCCGCCGGCGTGCAGCTTGGTCATGACGACCTCGACGCCCGAGAGTCCCGTCTTGGGCTCGACGTCCACGGGGATGCCACGGCCGTTGTCCCGGACCTCCACCGAGCCGTCGTCGTGGAGGAGTACCTCGATGTGGTCGCAGTAACCACCGAGGGCCTCGTCCACGGCGTTGTCGATGATCTCCCACAGGCAGTGCATCAGGCCGCGACTGTCGGTCGAGCCGATGTACATGCCAGGGCGCTTGCGCACGGCTTCGAGGCCCTCGAGGACGAGCAGGTGCCGCGCGGTGTAGTTGGAACCGTCCCGGTCTGCTCCTGCCAGCAGCGCTGTGGACGGCACGGACGTCTCGGCGGTCACGCGGTTCGCTCCTCGCTGAATTTCAGGTGGACCCCACTTGGGTAAGGGCCCGGCTTCGGTCGCCGCTCAGAGGGTACCGAGGCCTGGTAGAGCCGTTGTACCGCCACCCTCGTCATGAACTCACACTAGTCCAGACTCGTATACGCGTTCGATCCCTCGTTGGAGTGAAGCACACATCACGTTCCCTTCGAGGCATGAACCATTTAGGCTCCGGGCACGTCCTCATGAACAACCGGCAAGCCAGCCGGGAGGACGGACACCTACCGAACACTGACAGCGCGAACCCGTAAGCACACAAGACACGCACTACGGCACATTCGCCGCCAACCGGCAGCAGACCGCCGCCCCGGGAATGATTTTTTCGAGGAAAAGCCACGAGCGGGAACGTTTTCGGGCTGGTTGGATGTTGACCCTGGTACGACAGCTCGTCGAGCTAGAGAAGAGGCGACGTGACTACTGTTCTGACCCCCGCGAGCCCCCTGACGGCCGCCGATCGCTGCGACCGCTGTGGCGCCCAGGCATACCTGCGCGTCGTGCTGCTCAGCGGCGGAGAACTGCTCTTCTGCGCCCACCACGGCCGCAAGTTCGAGCCGGAACTCAAGAAGATCGCCGCTGAGATACAGGACGAGACGGAGCGGCTGACGTCCGTTCCCGAAAACGCGTCCGAAGAAGAGCGCTGACATCTCGCACATACGACGAGCCAGCTCCGGCACAGGCCGGTATACGGGCGGCCGCTCCCGACTGAGGGGAGCGGCCGCCCGTACTGGTTCACCCATCGGCCCGGGTCCCGCCGTCGTAGTGGCGCCGACTGGGAGTACCCACAGGGCCCACAGGGCCCTCAGACGCCCTCCTGCGGCCCCCGAACGCCGCTCCCCCGGTTCACCCACCCCAGTGTGCGCATGATGTCGGACACCCGCGTGTAGACGCCGGGGCTGCCCGGCCTCCCGCAGCCGTTCCCCCAGGACACCAGTCCGATCAGTCGCCCCTCGGCGACCAGGGGGCCTCCGCTGTCCCCCTGACAGGCATCAGGGCCGCCCGCGGCCTCACCGGCGCACACCATGGAGTCCGGCCGGTACTCGCCGTCGGGCCCGCCGGGATAGGCCCGGGCGCAGAGGGCATCGGCCAGCACGCGCACGCGTGCGGCGTGCAAGTGCCGGGTGTAGTCACCGGCGCCGGTCGTGTCACCCCACCCGTAGACCAAGGCGTCTGTCTCCGGCGCGTACGCGGGGTCACTGTCGGCCGCCATGGGCACGACGGAGCTCTGCGGCAACGGCTCGGCAAGAGTGAGTACGGCGAAGTCCCCCGCGTTGCTGACCTTGTCGTAGCCGGGATTGACCCACGTGTCGCGCACGGCGATCTCCTCACCCACGCTCGACAGCAGGTCCGTACGACCGGCGATGACCCTGAGGTCGCGCGCCTTGTCGGGCGGTGCCCCCAGAACCTCCTCGGCCAGGCAATGGGCCGCGGTCAGCACCGTGGTCCGCCCGACCACCGCCCCTCCGCAGAACTGTCCCGCCCGCGTACCCCCGAACCGGTCACGGCTGGACAGCGCCACCGTCCACGGACTCTCGGACACGTCTACGGGAAAGCCGCCCACGACAACGCTGTCGGCCGCCACGGTTACCGCGTCGGCCAACGGTATGGCGGCGGTGACGGCCGCCAGGAACAGCGGCCGGATCAACACTCGGACACGAGGTCGGCGCATAGGGGCTCCTCACTCTGGGTGGGATCAGGACACCCAGAGTCATCCAGAGCGCCACGGCGCGCAGCACGAAGGCCCGGTCTCCCCGCGCGGGGAGACCGGGCCTTCGATGGAGCGTGTGACCTAGTCGAGGTAGTCGCGCAGCACCTGCGAACGCGACGGGTGACGCAGCTTCGACATGGTCTTGGACTCGATCTGGCGGATGCGCTCGCGCGTCACGCCGTACACCTTGCCGATCTCGTCGAGGGTCTTCGGCTGACCGTCGGTGAGACCGAAGCGCATCGAGACGACACCGGCCTCGCGCTCGGACAGGGTGTCGAGCACCGAGTGCAGCTGCTCCTGCAGGAGCGTGAAGCTGACCGCGTCGGCCGGGACGACGGCCTCGGAGTCCTCGATGAGGTCACCGAACTCGCTGTCGCCGTCCTCGCCCAGCGGGGTGTGCAGCGAGATGGGCTCGCGGCCGTACTTCTGGACCTCGATGACCTTCTCAGGGGTCATGTCGAGCTCCTTGGCCAGCTCCTCCGGGGTGGGCTCGCGGCCCAGGTCCTGGAGCATCTGGCGCTGCACGCGCGCGAGCTTGTTGATGACCTCGACCATGTGCACCGGGATACGGATGGTGCGGGCCTGGTCGGCCATCGCGCGGGTGATCGCCTGACGGATCCACCAGGTGGCGTAGGTGGAGAACTTGTAGCCCTTGGTGTAGTCGAACTTCTCGACGGCGCGGATCAGACCGAGGTTGCCCTCCTGGATGAGGTCCAGGAAGAGCATGCCGCGGCCGGTGTAACGCTTGGCCAGGGAGACCACCAGACGGAGGTTGGCCTCCAGGAGGTGGTTCTTGGCGCGGCGGCCGTCCTCGGCGATGATCTCCAGCTCGCGCTTGAGCTTCGGCGCCAGTTTGTCGGCGTTGGCGAGCTTGTCCTCGGCGAAGAGGCCGGCCTCGATGCGCTTGGCCAGCTCGACCTCCTGCTCGGCGTTGAGCAGGGGGACCTTGCCGATCTGCTTGAGGTAGTCCTTGACCGGGTCGGCGGTGGCGCCGGCCGCGGCGACCTGCTGGGCGGGCGCGTCGTCCTCGTCCTCGTCGGAGAGGACGAAGCCCGCGCTCTCGGCGCCCTCGGGCTCGTCGGCGACCTTGGTGTCCTCGAGAACCTCTTCCTCGAGGACCTCGCCGTCGTCCTTCTTCGCGGTCGTCTTCTTGGCCGCCGTCTTCTTGGTGGCGACGGTCTTCTTCGCGGCCGCCTTCTTGGCGGTCGTCTTCTTGGCTGCGGCCTTCTTGGCGGGTGCGGCTTCGTCGGTGGGATCGACGGCGGACGGGTCGGCGGGCGCGGCCGGAGCGGCCGTGGTGGCGGTGGCCTTCCGCGTGGTCACCGTCTTCGCCGCGACCGTCTTGGTGGCGGTGCGCTTGGCCGGACTCTTCGCTGCGACGCTCTTCCGGGTCCGCTTGGGTTCCGCGGCACTGACCATCAGCGTCACACCCTCTTCCTCGAGGATCTGGTTGAGGCTGCGCAGTACGTTCTTCCACTGAGTGGCCGGGATCTGGTCAGCTTCGAAGGCCCGACGCACATCGTCGCCGGCGATCTGCCCCTCAGCCTTTCCCCGCTCAATGAGCGCCATGACAGAGACGGACTCGGCGATCTCCGGCGGGAGCGTACGGGATGTGCTGGCCGACACGAACAACCTCTCGGAACGTTGGAAAACGGCTTCCGGCCCCGTCCAAGACGGACAGGGGCCGACCGCCGGCTTGGGGATGGGCCGACGGCGCGGGCGGGGGCCGGGAAGATGCACAGCGCCTTGTATGGCGTCCGTATTCCCTCCGCGGCTGTCACCTCTTAGGTCATCGCGTTGTTCCCACAAGCGTTACGCCCAATCTACGTGGCCCGAGTCACACCCCGTAAACACGCAAAAATGGCCAGACACGGACAGACGAGGTCGTAGATGATCACGCCGCCGGACCCGCGGGTTCCCAAAGGATCCGACGCGGTCCGGCGGCTGACGGTTCCCGGGCCCGGCCACACCACGAGAACGCGGCACTCCGACCCCACCGCCGACGGTGCGGTCAGTGCTCGCGCGGGGCGGGCACTACGCGCTCGACCTCGGGATGGACGGTGAGCAGTTGACGCATGGCCGCCTCGGCCGCCACGCCGTCCCCGGTGCCGAGCGCGTCGACGATCCGCGCGTGCTGGGCCACCGACGCCTCGTTCGGCCGCTCGCAGCCGGTGAACGGGCCGCCGGATACCTGCAGCGCGGCCGACACGATGCCGTAGAGGTGCTCCAGCATGCGGTTGCCCGCGATCTGGATGAGCAGCGTGTGGAACTCGACATCGGCGCGGGAGAAGGTGAGCGCGTCGCCCTGCGGCATGGCGTGACTCATGATCTCGACCATGTCGGAGAGCCGCTGCTGGACGTCCTCGCGTCCGTGCCCGGCGGCCAGGCGCGCCGCGAGCGGCTCGATCGTCCAGCGCAGCTCGCTCAGCTCCCGCCGCTGGTCGTCCCGCTGCGGCCCGAAGGCGCGCCACTCGATGACGTCGGAGTCGAGGAGGTTCCAGTCGCTGACGGGACGCACGCGCGTGCCGACGTTCGGGCGGGCACTGACCAGCCCCTTGGCCTCCAGGACGCGGAGGGACTCACGGACGACGGTGCGGGAGACCTCGAAGCGCTGGCCGATCTCCTCGGGCACCAGTGGGCGGTCCGCGCCCAGATCGCCCGAGACGATCATCTGACCCAGCTGCTGCACGAGCTGGCCGTGCAGCCCGCGGCCGCGGCTGCCCGCGGCGCGTCGGCCCACACGCCCCAGTTCGGGGTCCGCGCCCTCCCAGACGGGCGCTCCCACGCGGTCGACGGCGGACGCCTCTGCGTAGGGGTAGCGGTCGAGTTCGCCCGGGCCGGACAGACCTGAGTCGGCGGAGCGGGCGGCGGTCATCATGGTGTGCGCAAGGGTACTCACGGATCCTTTGTCGGCGCCGTGTCCAACTCCCTTGAGGGCTTTGGTGAAAAGCACACGAAAGGGTGATCGCTTACCCCGTCGCACTTGACGCCTTATCGGAAAGAAATGGGCTTTCTGTGGGGAGTTGTGCGCATGCTGGGGTCAGGCGAGTACGCACAGTAGTCAGCGGAGCCTGCTCCTCAGGGTCGTGAGCAGATACGCGCAGAGCAGGGCGGTCAGCGACAACGTCAGGGCGCCGCCGACGGGTTGGGCGATGACCCGGGCCGCGGCGACCAGGTAGCGCTCGCCCCCGAAGGGCCACTGCAACAGGAAGACCTGATGCATACGCAGCGGGAAGTCCGCCGCCATCCGCGCGGCCGGGCCCTCCAGCGCCTTCTCCACGAGCGGTACGACGACGACCGGTACGGCGACCACCGCGGCGAGCCCGCCCGTGGTGGACCGGAAGACTCCCGCGGCCAGCACACCTGCCCAGCCGCACCCCACCACGAGCCCGAACCAACTCGCGCTGAGAGAGAGCCAGTCGGCGGGAACCTTCGCGAACTCCTGTCCGTAGACGATGTAGAGCGCTTCGGCGTCGCAGCCCACGGTGAGGAAGGCCAACATCCCCGCCGTGGCACCGGAGACGAGGAGTTTCGCGGTCAGCAGCCCCAGCCTGCGGGGCACGGTGCCGCGGTCGGCCGCCAGGGCGGGATGGCGGAACTCGTCACCGAAGGCCAGCGCGCCGAGCAGCGCCGCGCCGAGCGCCGCGGGCGGCAGGGGCAGCTCCAGCGGCCATGCGGCGAACAGGCGCGCCTGCGGGGTGTGACCGAGGCGCGCGAGCAGCACGGCGGCGAGCGCGGACACCACGAGCACGGCGCCGCAGGTGAGGAAACCCGTGCCGATACCGCAGGCGCGGCGGAGTTCGTAGCGCAGCGGGCGGAGGGGACTGGGGGCGGAGCGTACGGAGATGGGGGGCGGGAGCGGGCTCAGGGGGTCAGAGTCGGGGTCGGGGATGGCATGCGCGGCGGTGAGCCCGGAGCCGCTCGGGACGGTCCGATCGTCGGCTGGGTCATGCTCGTCGTACGGCGCGTACGTTTCGGTGAGGGACGAACGACCGGTCGCTGCGGCGGTGGAGGTGCCTGCCGGCGCCTGGACGGCCTGGGCCGTGGCGGAGTCCTGAGCGGAGTGCGTGGCGGTGGCGGCCGTGACCGCCACCACGGCGGACGGGGCGGGGATCGACGGTGCCGCGTCCGCGGCGGGCGAGTCACCGTCGGGCTGCGGCTGCCCTCGCGTCCACAGCGCACCGCCGGCTGGGGCTCGGTCCGCTGCCGACCGTTCGTGGGCGGTCTGCGCTCGGTCCACGGCCGGGAACTCGTGGGTGTCCTCGGCTCGATCCACGACCGGCAACTCGTGGGCGTTCTCCGCTCGATCCACCGCGGACGCCTCGTCCGCGCCGGAGCGCTCGCCCTTGCGCGGCTGCCCGACAACCGGGTACCCGTCCGCGGTCTTCCACCGGCTCGCCGGCGCCGCTTCGTCCGCGTCGCGGGGTCCGTTGCCCGCCGACGGCTGCGCTCCGGCACCGGGTCCCATGTCCCCCACCTCGTCCGCGAGTTGGTGGACGAGGATGCCGTGGCGGAACGCGGTCTCGCCGACCTCGGCGGTCGTACTGCCGTACACGGACAGATGGTTTCCGCCCTCCGGTACGACCTCGACGGAGCGCCGGCCCGTGCGGGCCTCCTTGGCGAGGAGGGCGGCGAGGCGTGGGGCGTGCGGGCTGCGGACGGCGACGCGGGGGCGCAGGCGGGTGCGGCCGAACTCCGAGGCGTCCTGGTCGGCGAGGAGCCTGCCCCGCTCCAGGGTGACGACGCGGTCGGCGGCGCGAGCGGCCTCCTTGGGGTCGGCCGTGGTGAGCAGAACCGTGCCACCCTGCTCCGCATGCGCGCGCAGCATGCCGTGCAGCCAGCGGCCCTCCCGGACGGACAACCCGTCGGCGGGGTCGTCCAGCACGAGCGTGTGCGGGTCGGGCAGCAGGGCGCAGGCCAGGCCGAGCCGACGGTCCACGCCACGCGAGAGCGTGCCCAGGCGTTCCTCGCGCAGGCTGACGAGTCCGACCGCCTCGAGCACCTCGTCGGCGCGCCGGACGGGCACTCCCGCCGCGGCGCAGAGCATGCGCAGGTGACCGCGGACCGAGCGTGCCGGATGTCCGGGCACGTCGCCCAGGAGCGCCCCGACCTCACGCGACGGGTGGGCGATGCGGTGCAGGGGCAGCCCCCTGAAGTACGTGATCCCACGCCCCGGTTCGAGTTCCAGCATCAGTCTGAGCGTCGTCGTCTTGCCCGCGCCCGGTGTTCCCAGGAGCGCGGTGACACAGCCCGGCCGCGCCTCGAAGGAGACGTCGTCGACGGCAGGCGGGCATCCCTTGCGGGCGTTGCTGGTCAGTCCGATGGCCTGGATCACCCGCAGCAAGATAGCGCGATATGTCCGGATTTTCGGGTACCGCTTCGCTGTCGTCGCTCAGCGCCGGAGCCGTCAGACCTCGGGGCGCAGCATCGGAGGGTTGAGCAGCGTGGCGCCACCGGCCCGGAAAAGCTGGGCCGGGCGGCCTCCTTGGCGGGTGGTCGTACCGCCGGTGGGGACGAGGAACCCCGGGGTGCCGGTGACCTTGCGGTGGAAGTTGCGGGGGTCGAGTGCGACAGCCCACACCGCCTCGTAGACCCGGCGCAGCTCTCCGACGGTGAACTCGGGCGGGCAGAACGCGGTCGCCAGCGACGAGTACTCGATCTTCGACCGCGCCCGCTCCACCCCGTCGGAAAGAATCTGGGCGTGGTCGAAGGCCAGGGGCGCCACCGGCTCCCCGTCGCGGCCGTACCCGCCCTGCTGGAGCAGCTCCTCGACGGGCGCCCAGCGCGCGTTGCTGGCGTCGCCGCCCGCGCGGGGTGCGGGCAGGTCTGGGGCGAGCGCGAGGTGCGCGACGCTGACCACACGCATCCGTGGGTCGCGCTTGGGGTCGCCGTAGGTCGCCAGCTGCTCCAGATGCGCACCGTGGTCCTGGGACGGCGCGTCCGGGTCGTGGGCGCGCAGCCCCGTCTCCTCGGCGAGTTCGCGCGCCGCGGCCTGTGCCAGATCCTCGTCCTCCCGCACGAAGCCGCCGGGCAGCGCCCAGCGCCCCTGGAACGGCGGCTCGCCCCTGCGCACCGCCAGCGCACACAAGGCGTGGCGGCGCACGGTCAGCACGACCAGGTCCACGGTGACTGCGAAGGGCGGGAACGCTGACGGGTCGTAGGGCATGCCGCGATCATAGTCGTCTGCCTGACGATAAACACGCCCTTCGCCGGTCGCATCGGCCTCTGATCCACTTCAGCCGTCATACGGCCCGTGATCGGCTACAGCTGATGTCATCCTTCGCATCGCCCGAGGTCACACTCCCAGTTGCAGGGCGTCCGCCGCCTCCTCGACCATGGCCAGGCCGAGTCTGCTGACCCGCACGGAGAAGGGCGCGCCCGCGACCCGTAGTCCGGTCAGGCCGATCTCGCCCACGGGCGCGCTGTGCATGGGGCGCAGGGTGACCGTGCGGGCGGGCGCGTCGGGGCGGATGCCCGCGAGCGTGGCGAGGACCAGTACCCCGGAGGCCGCCGCCGTGGCCGCCGGGCGGCAGGCCGCCGGATGCGGTACGGGCGCGCTGCCGTCGGCGCGCTGCTCCCCTGCGTACATCTCGGGCAGCCGGTGCCCGAAGTGCTCGGCCGCGGCGAGCAGCCCCCGCAGCAGCCCGCCGGCCTCCTTCTCGTAGCCCGCCGCGGCCAGCCCGGCGACGGCGAGGGCCGTCTCCTGGACGCGGACGGCTCCGGTCCGGTGGCCGAACGGATTGTGGCCCGCCTCCTTGGCGCCCAGTCCGCGCAGGCCCCAGCCTGAGTCCATGGCCGGGCCGCCGAGCAGCCGGGCGAGCTGTTCGGTCCGCACCTTGTCGAGCAGACCGGGCGCGAGTTCTCCGGCGCCCAGCAGGCCCGTGTCCAGGAGATGGACGGCGGCGGAGCCGAGGTGCGGAACGGGGCGGCCGTCCGGACCGCGGGCCGCGACCGGGCCGCCGCCGCCCGGATCCTCCGCCCAGAAGTCCTCGCGGAACGCGCTCCGCAGCTCCTGCGCCCACCGCCGCAGCCCGTCGCCGCCCGGTCTGCCGTACGCGTCGAGCAGATCGGCGCCGAGCAGCGCGGCGCGATGCGCGTGGGCCTGTGTCTCGCAGCGAATGGGCCCGCCCGGCTGTGGGTCGCGGAGGTAGGGGCCCTCGCCCGCGGTGGTCTGCAGCCACGTCAGGCAGCGCTCCGCCGTGGGCAGCAGTTCCTCCGTCTCCTGCTCCGGCAGCCCCCAGCGGCGGGCCTCCGCCAGCAGGGCCGGGAACAGCAGTGTGGCCTCGGTGCCCGTGCAGCCCGGCGGCAGGTGGGCGCCCGTGTCGCGGCGCGGTCCCGGGATCATGCCCGCCCGCGGTCCTGGGCCGGTGAGCTGGGTGCGCGCGAGGACGCGCAGGGTGCCCGCGGCGAGCCGGGTGCCGAGCGGCAGCGTCATCCGCGCGGCGGCGAGCGCCTCGGCCGGGGCCGGGCCACAGCGCCAGGGCGCCCCTGCCGCGAGGTAGGTGTCGGAGGGCTGTGCGGGATCGCGCAGCAGCAGGGCCTGTAGGTCCTCGATGCTCGTGCGCAGGAGCGCCGGGACCCGCGGGTCGTCGCCCGCCGCCCGGGCGGACGCCAGGGGGCTCGTCGCGGCTCGGCCCACGGCTCTGACCGGTCCGGCACCGTCGGCGCGTACCCGCAGCTCCACGGTGGCCGTCCCGCCCGGCGGCAGTTCGAACTCCCAGCGCAAGAGCCCCGCGGAGGCCAGCGCGTCGGCGGGCGGTGGGTGGGCCGTGACCGAGGAGTTCCCGGTGGCGCGGGTCCAGCGCAGGCCGGAGTCGTGGACGGTGGCGGGTAGTTCGGGGCCCGCGTTGCCGGAGGCGATGGCGCTCAGGTCCGCGAGGTCCGTGGCGAGGGCCACCTCGACCGGCAGGCGCAGTGGGCGCGGGGCGGCGCTGTGGAGCGTGATGCGCTCGGTGCCGTCGGCGTGGCGGATGCGCTCGACGACGACGTCGGGGTCCGGCCCCACGGCTGGGGAGGTGCGCAGCGTCCCCACGAAGCGGGCCCGGTCGGCTCCGGTCATCCTGGCCTGCACCGGCAGCGGCTCTCTGCCGGCCACCCTGAGCCGGCAGCGTGAGAGAAGGCGGCGACCCGCTCGGTAGAAGCCCTCCAGGCCCCGACCGGTCAGCTGTCCCTGTTCCGTGGAAATGGCCAGGCCGGGGAGCGCGACACAGATCAGGGCGGTATGGGTGGGGGGCAGGTCGGCCGGACGGTGCGTGGCCCGGAGCGGTGCGCGTGCGGGGTCTGCGCGCGGCGAGGTGGCGACCCGTGTCGGTGGTCGGGGCGGAACACCCGTGCTGTCCGGGGAGGGCGGGCCTAGGCCGGCGCCCTGCGGCGACAGCGCGGGTCGGCGGGGGGCGGGGCGGCCGTCGGCTGCGACGTGCGGAGTCGGCTGATGCATGGCGGGCTTCTTCTGCGCTCTCTGCGCCGGGGACGTGCCCGGCGCCGGGTGGGCGAGGGTTCGGGAGGGACAGGGGACGTGCGGCGGCACGGCCCGTCCAGGCGTTCCACCACTCAGGTGAACGGAACGAGGTTCCTCCGGGTCACGCCTCCCCTCGGGTGAGTCGAGCGGGTGGCGGCGCGCCCGGAGTGCCGGCGTGGGGTTCAGGCCACCGCGCCGGTGCCGGCGGCGGAAGGGTGCCGGGCCGCCGGAACCGGCCCCGCTCCCCCGGGCCGGCCGATGCCCGCGTCCGCTGGACGGCGGCAACCCTTCGGAGCTGTCACAGCCCGGCCCCACCGAGCGACGCCCGAGCCGGATCCGGGCGAAGGAGAGGAGACGGGCCGTCGGCAGTCGGATCCAGCCGTTGTTCACATGTCCCCCTCCATGGCGTTGCCCGCGGATCGCGTGGCCTCCGGCGCGGTGGCGTCGCGTCGGCCACGGCTCTTCCCCGCCGCACGCGTGCGCGTGCTGCCCGGCTTCGAGGTGCCGGGGCGGGTGCGGTCCGGGGCCGTGGGACGGGCTCGCTTGCCCTCGGCCGCTCGTGCCGGGCGCGGGTGGGCGTCGGGGCGCTCGCTGGCGCGGGCGCGGTGGCGTCGGCGGCTCCCGGTCTCCGGCACGTCCTGGCCGGTCGCGGCGGCATCCGGCTGCGTGTCCTCGGCCGTGTCGTCCGGCCGGGCATGTCCCGCGCGTTCCGCGCGCAGGCAGCGGCGGATCGACTCCGGGTCCAGGCCTTCGTTGCATGCCTGGTGCAGGAGGCGGGCGAAGAGGTAGTCGGGGTCCGCGCCCAGCGCCATGGCCAGGGCTTCTCGGGCCTCGAGGTCGTCGCCGGTGGACCATGCGACCCAGCCGGCCAGGGTGAGGGGTGCGGCAGCGTGTTCCCCGTAGGGTCCGACGCAGCGGCGGGCCAGGGCCCGCCACAGACGCAGGGCCGGGCCGGCCTCCTCACCCTCCATCCACGCGGCGGCGCGGTCGCGGGTCGTGCGGTCCTGCAGGCCGAGGATGAGCGTCGCGGCCTCGTCGTGACCGAGCAGTTCGTCGTCGCGGCGGTCCGCCTGGAGTGCGCCGGACACGGCGGGGGCCGCCGCGAACCGGCCGATGATCCGCTCGGCCAGGCCGAGGGTCTCCTCAGCCACGTCGGCACGGCTCGCGTCGTCGAGGATCCGGGGCACCAGATCCATGCCGGCGGCGTCGAGGACGATCTCCTGTTCCAGCGCGGCAGCGGTCTCCCAGGGCAGCAGCCTGACATGCAACTCGCGGAGTGTGCCGCGTACTTGGATGCCGGCGTAGGTGGCCGCAGCCGCCAGCACGGAGGTGCCGGGCAGGCCCATCGGCGTTCCCTCGGCCGGGCAGCAGCCCTCGTGCGGGCAGCAGTACGACCAGAAGCGGCCGCCGGAGATGCACAGCGCCTCGATCACCGGTACGTCGAGGCGGCCGCACTCGGTGCGCAGCAGTTGGGCGAGCGGACGCAGACGCCGCATGACCTCGCCGCCCGACTCGCCTTTCTGGGGTTCCTGGCAGACGTAGGCCACCATCTGCTCCGGGCGGGCGCCCCTGCGTTCGCTGCCGGTCACCAGGCCATGGGCCAACTGCCGGGCGGCCGCGGCCCAGTCGTCCGGGTTCGCCGGGATGCCGAGCCGGGCCCGCCCGCCGAACCGGCCTCGGCCGTCGCGGTCGCGGAGGGCGACCAGGACGATGCTGTCCTCGGGGCGGTACCCGAGCAGGTAGGGCAGGGCGTCGGCCAGCTCGGCCGGGGTGCGCAGGGTGACCTGGCCGTCGCGTCCGATGGGTGCGTTCACTGCGCCGCCTGCGGTGATGTCACCGTTTTCGGCGGGTCCGGTCGTTTCGCTGTGGTTCGTCATGCACCGACGATCTCGCGGATCACGAGATTCCGCTTGAGCCTGTGGATAACTCCGAGCAGGGACACGCCAAGCGTCAAGGCTTCGCGCTCCGGGCGCCGTGGCGTGCCCGACTGTCAGTGCCGTCCTGTTGTATGGAACGCATGGAGCACACGAGCAACGCGGATCTCCGGACACAGGCCGACGCCGTCCTCGCCCGCCTCGTCGGGGACACCACCGGCGCCGCCCGGCTGCGCGAGGACCAGTGGCGGGCGATCGAGGCACTGGTCGCCGACCGGCGCAGGGCCCTGGTCGTCCAGCGCACCGGGTGGGGCAAGTCCGCGGTGTATTTCGTGGCGACCTCGCTGCTGCGGGCCCACGGCAGCGGGCCCACCGTGATCGTGTCGCCGTTGCTGGCGCTGATGCGGAACCAGGTCGACGCGGCGGCCCGCGCCGGCATCCACGCCCGGACGATCAACTCCTCGAACACCGAGGACTGGGATGCCATCCAGGCCGAGATCGCCGCCGGCGAGGTCGACGTCCTGCTGGTCAGCCCGGAGCGGCTCAACAATCCGGACTTCCGCGACCAGGTCCTGCCCAAGCTCGCCGCCGCGACCGGCCTCCTCGTCGTGGACGAGGCCCACTGCATCTCCGACTGGGGCCATGACTTCCGTCCGGACTACCGCCGGCTGCGCACCATGCTCACCGACCTCCCGCCGGGCGTCCCCGTGCTGGCCACCACCGCCACGGCCAACGCCCGCGTCACCGCGGACGTCGCGGAGCAGCTCGGCACCGGCGGCACCTCGGACGCGCTGGTGCTGCGCGGCCCGCTGGACCGGGAGAGCCTCACCCTGAGCGTCCTCGGGCTGGCGGACGCCGCGCACCGCATGGCGTGGCTCGCCGACCACCTCGACGACCTGCCGGGCTCCGGGATCGTCTACACGCTCACCGTGGCCGCCGCCGAGGAGGTCACCGCCTTCCTCCGGCAGCGCGGGCACGCCGTCGCCTCGTACACCGGCAGGACCGAGAACGCCGACCGGCAGCAGGCCGAGGAGGACCTGCTCGCCAACCGGGTCAAGGCGCTCGTCGCGACCTCGGCGCTCGGTATGGGCTTCGACAAGCCCGACCTGGGATTCGTCATCCATCTCGGCTCGCCCTCCTCCCCCATCGCCTACTACCAGCAGGTCGGCCGCGCGGGCCGTGGGGTCGAGCACGCCGAGGTGCTCCTCCTGCCCGGCAAGGAGGACGAGGCGATCTGGGAGTACTTCGCGTCGCTCGCCTTCCCCTCGGAGGATCTGGTGCGCCGCACCCTCGACGTGCTCGCCCGCGCCGACGGCCCGCTGTCGCTGCCCGCCCTGGAGCCCCTGGTGGAACTGCGCCGCTCCAGGCTGGAGACGATGTTGAAGGTCCTCGACGTGGACGGCGCGGTCAAGCGCGTCAAGGGCGGCTGGATCGCCACCGGCCGGCCGTGGACCTACGACTCCGAGCGGTACGACTGGGTGGCACGCCAGCGGAAGGCCGAGCAGCAGGCGATGCGTGAGTACGCCGCCACCACGGGCTGCCGGATGGAGTTCCTGCAACGCCAACTGGACGACGAGGGCGCGAAGCCCTGCGGCCGTTGCGACAACTGCGCGGGCGCGCGTTTCACCGCGGACACCTCGACGGCCGCGCTGGACGCCGCGCGTGTCGATCTGGACCGGGCCGGTGTGGAGGTGGAACCCCGCCGCATGTGGCCGACGGGGCTTCCGGCGATCGGCATCGAGCTCAAGGGCCGTATCCCCGCAGCCGAACAGGCTGCCCCGGGGCGGGCCCTGGGGCGTCTGTCGGACATCGGCTGGGGCAACCGGCTGCGGCCGATGTTCGCGCCCGGGGCCGCCGACGCACCCGTGCCTGACGACATCGCACGAGCCGTGGTGGGCGTGCTGGCCGACTGGGCGAAGGGGCCCGGCGGCTGGGCCCCTGGCGTGTCCGACGCGCAGGATCGCCCGGCGGGCGTCGTCACCGTCGCCTCTCGGACCAGGCCGCGGCTGATCCATTCCCTGGGCGCCCGCATCGCGGAGATCGGCCGAATGCCCCTGCTGGGCTCCGTTGCGTACGCCGGTGACGTGCCGCGCGCCTCCCGCAGCAACAGCGCGCAGCGCCTCAAGGCCCTGGACGGTGCGCTGACCGTGCCGCCGGAGCTCGCATCGGCTCTCGCCGGGGCACAGGGCCCCGTCCTGCTCGTGGACGACTACACCGAGACGGGCTGGACACTGGCGGTCACTGCCCGGCTGCTCAGGAGGTCCGGCGCGCAGGGGGTGTTGCCGCTGGTCCTCGCCGTCCAGGGCTGATCGTCCACCTCTTGCGTCACCAGGCGACCCAATGGGTAGGGATATAAGCCACGCAGCATCAGATAACAGTCGGTGGCCCCAATTGCTCGTTGCCGCATCCAAGTTCGACAGGAAGAATTGAGGTCCGCTCCCCGCACGGCTCGTCCGTGATCCGGCTGGGTTCTGCTGCGGTGCGCGCTCCCCTGAAATCCGACCTCGCCCGCAGTGTGGGCGCGTAGCCGAAGGGAGGAACGTGACCTTCGGATTCGCTCCGTCGTCGTCGGCATCGCTGTCGACGTCCGCGTCCGCCGCGTCCGCCAGTCGCCTGCTCGAGCCGGCGGAATGGGCCGCCGCCGGAATCCCGCTGCTGCGCAACCCCCGCGAGGTGGTCAGCGGGCTGCACGCCCGGCACCGTCCCAAGCCGGCCACCGCGATCGTGGCCGTCCTGGACCCGGAGGACCGGTTGTGCGCCAGCGCCTCGTTCACCCGCCGCGCAGCCCCTGCCGACGGCTGGATGTTCCGCAACGCGCTGCTGGCGCAGCTCCGCCGGGTCATCCCGCACGACCTGCGGCGCCGCACCCCGGTGCGCACCGCCGTGCTGCTCTACTGCCGCGAAGGGGACGCGCGTTGGACGGAGGAGGACGGCGCGTGGATGTGGGGCCTGCGTGACGCCTGCACCCTGCACGGGCTGCGCTGCGGGGCGTACATCACGCTGACCCGGGACGGCTGGCAGGTCCTCGGCGAAGGCCGCGGTGGACGCCGCCCGAACGCGGACTCGGCACCGGAGTCCCTCGCCGCCTCGGACGCTTTGCCCCCGCTGCCCCGTACCGGCGGCGCCGTCTCGGAGGTCCTTCGCCGCGCGGCGGCCCGCTGAGCGAGGCCCTACGGGCACGGGAGCCGTTCGACACCCCCGCGACGCGCGGCAGACGCCTGTCGACCAGGCACTGCGCCTGTACGGCGCCAGGGGGTGGCGTACGACGGCGACACCGCCCTCCGGCGACGGTCGCTCTGCGGTGACGTACGACGGCCACGGCATCGTCGTACAACGCACGGAAATCCCGCGCGCGATGTCCCCGCGCCATGCCGCGCGGGGAGCGCTGTTCCGCCCATCACGCGGGCATGCCGAAGGCCGCACCGTGCACATGCCGCCGCCGCAGCAGCGTCACCTACGGTGCCCCCGGACGGGCCGGACGCGGATCAGACGCCCGCGCCCAGCACCGAGTTGATCTGCTGCGGGTCACCGCAGACGATCAGCAGGGCACCCGCTCGCGCATGGGCCAGCGGAAGGGCGGTGGCGGCAGCGTCGTCTGAACCGCCGTTGACGGCGACGACGACCACGGGGCGGGACGCGGCGCGGGAGGCCACGGCGGCGTCGGTGTAGAAGACGTCGTCGCCCGCGTCGTGCTGCGCCCAGTAGGAGGCTTCGCCGAAGGTCAGTTCGTGGGCGGCCCACGGGTGCGGTTCGCCGGTGGTGATCACCAGCACCTCACCGGGGGCACGTCCCGATTCCAGTAGCAGGTCCACTGCTTCCTCGGCGGCGTCGAGGGCACCCTCGGCGGAGGCGGGGATCATCTGGATCTGCGGGGTGGCCGTCGCGATGGCGGCAGCAGCGGCCGGGCCCGACGGGCCCGGCTTGGCAGTGGCCGTGTCACGCGGCGTGCGTTGCACCGGCGGTGCGGGCCGGAGAGGGCCCGGACGACCGGGACGCGACGGAGCCGCGGGGCGGGGGCCGGGTACGGGGCGGGGGGTCGGCGCGGTACGGCCACTGGCCGGAGTAGCGCGGGGACCCTGGGCACTCTCGTGAATCTGAGGCTCCTCGGGAATGAGAGGCATGAGCTGATATTTATCAAACATTGGCGCGGCTCGCGCGACTGGGTGGCACATCAGTGCGAGCGGAACGGTCAGAAATCGAAGCCGAGCTGACCCTCGATTTCCGGAACGCTTCCATCCGCCCAGCTGCGGACCTTCTTGAGGTGCCGCCACTGGGGCAGCGCATCAAGATACGCCCACGACAACCGGTGGTACGGGGTGGGGCCCCGCTCCTCCAGTGCGGCCTTGTGCACGGGTGACGGGTACCCGGCGTTGTCCGCAAAACCGAAGTCTGCATGGTCGATACCCAGTTCGGCCATCATTTTGTCGCGCTGGACCTTGGCGATCACCGACGCCGCCGCGACAGCCACGCACGACCGGTCACCCTTGATCACCGTCCGCACCCTCCAGGGCGCGCCGAGATAGTCGTGCTTCCCGTCGAGGATGACGGCTTCGGGTCGGACGGGCAGGGCTTCCAGGGCACGGCCCGCAGCGAGCCGCAGTGCGGCCGTCATCCCGAGATCGTCGATCTCCTCCGGGGAGGCATGTCCCAGGGAGTAGGCCGTTACCCACTGGCGCAGCACCACGGCGAGCTCCGAGCGTCGCTTGACGGTCAGCAGCTTGGAGTCGGTGAGGCCCAACGGTGGGCGGCGAAGGCCGGTGATCGCCGCGCAGACGGTCACGGGCCCGGCCCACGCGCCGCGCCCCACCTCGTCGACACCGGCAATGACCTTGGCTCCGGTCGTGGCTCGGAGTGAGCGCTCGACGGTGTGAGTAGGTGGTTCGTACGGCATGGCGCCCTAAGACTACGCCGCCGAGATCGCCGCGCGACACCCCGGTTGCCCAACCGCGACCGAGGCCGGTGCGGCCGGGGATCAGGGGACGTTCGGCCGCAGCAGCGGAAGCATCAGCTGATCGATCATCTCCTCCAGATCCTGGTCACTCCATTCGCTGCCGCCAACCTTTGAGCGGTACATCATCATCGCCGGAATGGCGTCGAAGACATAGCTGTTCGCCGCGTCAGGCCGCACCTCTCCCCGTTCTATCCCACGGGTGATGACGTCACGCAGCAGCCTGACGGTTGGCTCTACGACACTGCTGAAGATCACGCCATGGAAGCGTTCCGCCTGTGCGGGGTCGCATTCGTGAATCACAGCGCGCAGTGCGAACCCAGGGCGGGAGAACATGGCCCGACGGGCCTGGAGGCAGAGCGCGAGCAGGTCCTCACGAATACCGCCCAGATCGGGCGCCTCCTCGAGACGCGGCAGTCCGGCCTGAAGCGCGTCCACGACGAGATCCTCCTTGGACGGCCAGCGGCGGTATACCGCTGCCTTGCCGGTCTGCGCGCCGGCGGCGACGCCCTCCATCGTGAGGCCGTTCCAGCCGACCGTACCGAGCTGCTCCAGCGCGGCGTCCAAGATCGCGCGTTCGAGTACGGCGCCGCGTCGGCGAGGGGTGGCCGGCCGGGCGGGAGCGGCCGTCCAGCGCGAGGTAACCATCCGAGTTTCTCCAGGAAGCGGGGGAGCGGGGATTCAGGCAACAGGGCAGGCGCCGCGCGGCAAAAGGGGGACGCGACGCGGCGACAAGTTAAGTGAACGCTTGCGTTCTCTATCGGGGACTCACTACCGTTGACGCGACAGTGAACGCGAGCGTTCACTAACGGCTTTGTGGGGGACCCAAGGTGACAACCTCTCAACTGATTCAGGACGACAAGCCGAAAGCGGCCCGCCGGGAGGGGCATCCCGGCATCGCGCTCACCGTCATCGCGGCCTGCCAACTCATGGTGGTACTCGACGCGACGATTGTGAACATCGCGCTTCCGCACATTCAAGACGCGCTCAAGTTCAGCACCACGGACCTCACGTGGGTGGTCAGCGCCTACACGCTCACCTTCGGTGGCCTGCTGCTGCTCGGCGCTCGCGCCGGTGACATCCTCGGCCGCCGCCGGGTGTTCATGACCGGAATCCTGCTGTTCACCTTCGCGTCGCTGCTCGGCGGTCTCGCGCAGGAACCTTGGCAGCTGCTCGCGGCACGGGCCCTGCAGGGCATGGGCGGCGCGATCGCGTCGCCCACCTCGCTGGCGCTCATCACCACCACGTTCCCCGAAGGTCCGGAGCGGAACCGGGCGTTCGGTGTGTTCGCCGCGGTCTCCGCGGGTGGCGGTGCCATCGGCCTGCTGGCGGGCGGCATGCTCACCGAATGGCTCGACTGGCGCTGGGTGCTCTTCGTCAACGTGCCGATCGGCGTACTGATCGCCTTCCTGACACCGCTCTACATCAGCGAGTCCGAACGGCACCCCGGGCGCTTCGACATCGCGGGTGCGCTGACCTCCACGGCAGGTATGGCGACGCTCGTCTACGGCTTCATCCGGGCGTCCGAGGAGGGCTGGCGCGACAGCCTGACGCTCGGGTCCTTCGGCGCCGCGGTGGTCCTGCTGCTGGCCTTCGCCTTCACCGAGAGGCGGGCCAAGGAGCCGATCACCCCGCTGAAGATGTTCGCCGACCGCAACCGCTCGGGCACGTACGTGATCATGTTGAGCCTGGCCGCGGCGATGTTCGGCATGTTCTTCTACATCGTCCTGTTCGTCCAGAACGTACTGGGCTACAGCCCGATCAAGGCCGGTGTGGCCTTCCTGCCCGTGACGGTCGCCATCGCGGTCGGCGCGGGGCTGTCGCAGCGTTTCCTGCCCGTCCTCGGCCCCAAGCCGTTCATGACGGTGGGCTCGACGCTCGTGGTGATCGGGCTCGTCTGGCAGACCTTCATCAACCCTGACAGCTCCTACCTCGGCGGAGTACTCGGACCGATGCTGGTGTTCGGCTTCGGCATGGGCCTGAACTTCGTGACGGTGACGGTCACGGCGGTCTCCGGCGTCGCCCAGCACGAGGCCGGCGCGGCGTCCGGGCTGCTCAACGCCACGCAGCAGGTGGGCGGTTCGCTGGGGTTGTCCATCCTGACCACGGTGTTCGGGTCCGCCAGCAAGGACGAGGCGAAGAAACAGCTGCCGAAGTTCCTCGCCGACGGCACGTCCCAGCAACAGGCCGAGTTCGCCAAGACGCATCAGCTGCCCGCCCCTTGGGGACACGAGGTGCTGGCCCATGGCATCTCGACCGCGTTCGTCCCCGCTGCCGCGATGGCCGTACTGGCCCTGGCCACCGCCGGTCTGGTGATCAGGGTGCGCAAGAGCGACCTCGAGGCCCTCGCAGGCAGCGCGGGTCCGGGCATCGGCTGACCCGACCGGGTCCGCGCAAGGCCACGGACGGCCGGCCCGAGCCCGGGGGACAGACGGCAGGGGCATCGGCCGGCCATCCGCATCCCGGCCGCGGGGCCGGCAAGCAGGCGCGAAGACAGGGCATGAAAAGAGGCACGAAAACGGCCATCACAAGTACGTATGCCACGCCCCCACCTCCTGCTGCCCGAGCGGCCCGATGACCGCGCGCCCTCCGCCGTCGCACGGCGGCTGTCCGGACAACGCACGACGGTCACACACAGTTCCCGTCGAGCACGCAGAGTCTTCGCATGTCATCGGGCGAGCAGTGTTCAGGTGCCCACAGGCGTCACACGGTCGTGGGGGCCCAGTCCGGCAGCGGCTCCGTCCGCTGCACCCACTCGGCAGGCGGAGTCCCCGCCTTGCCGGCCGCCAGCACACCTCCGACGATGGCGCAGGTGGTATCCACGTCACCGCCGACCTGGGCGGTGGTCCAGAACGCCGCTTCGTAGTCACCGAGGGACCGGGCGGCCGACCAGAGGGCGAAGGGCACTGTGTCATGGGCGCTGGTACGCCGGCCACAGCCCAGTACGGCGGCGACGGTGCCGGCGTCGCCGTAGTCGAGCATGTCGCGGGCGCGGCGCAGGCCAGCACCGACGGCACTCTTCGGGACGAGGGCGACGACCGAGTCGAGAAGTGCTTCGGGGCTCGGCGGACCGTCGGGGGCCGCGACCAGGGCGGCGGCCGCGGCGACGGCCATGGCGCCGACGACGGCCTCGCGGTGCTGGTGCGTGGGATACGCGGAGATCTCCGCCTGGTGAGTGGCCTGCTCGGGGTCGTCCGCGTACCAGGCGCCGAGAGGCGCGATCCGCATCGCCGCGCCGTTGCCCCAGGAGCCCTGCCCCTTGAAGAGCGCCGCGGCCAGCTCTCGCCAGTCCTCGCCCTCCCGGACGAGACGCAGCAATCGGTTGACCGCCGGGCCGTAGCCCCGGTCGAAGTCGTGGTGGTGGGCGAAGGAGTGGGCCAGGGCGTCCTGGTCGATGCGGTGGTGGGCGGCCAGCACGGCGACCACCGAGCAGGCCATTTCCGTGTCGTCGGTCCACTGCCACGGCCCGGCGGGCAGCTCGCGGCGCTTGAGCAGGGGGTAGTGCGCCGGAACGAAGAACTGTGAGCCCAGCGCGTCCCCCACAGCGAGCCCGCGCAGGCTGGTCAGGGCGCGCGCCAGGCGGTCGGGGGGAGAGGAGTCAGCGGTCATCGCCCTGTCACTCTAGCCGTTGATCCAGAACGGCATCGGTTCCCGCCAGCGCTCGAAGGGCCGGTCGAGGGTGTACCTGCCGTCATCCCCGAGAACGAGCATGCGCATCTCGGCGTTCCCGGGGTTGGACAGCGCCTCGAACTCCGCAACCGTCCAGTGGAACCAGCGCATGCAAAAGAGGCGCATGGCCAGGCCATGGGTCACCAGGAGCACGTTCGGCGGATGGTCGGGGGCCTCGAAGCTGCGGAAGAGGCTCTCCAGGAAGCCGCCGACCCGGTCGTAGACGTCGGCACCGGACTCGCCCTGCGGGAAGCGGAAGAAGAAGTGCCCATAGGCGTCCCGGTAGGCCTTCTGGAGGCGTACGTCATCGCGGTCCTGCCAGTTTCCCCAGTCCTGCTCACGTAGCCGGGGCTCCTCGCGCACCCGTATCAGGTCCGGGTCGAGGTGGAAGGCGCGCAGAGTCTCGTGCGTACGCCGATAAGGGGACACGTACACGCTCACGCGTTCGCGTCCGAACACCTCGCGGAGTGTCTTTCCGGTCTCTTCCGCCTGCCGCCAGCCCTGCTCGGTGAGTGCGAGGGCGTGGTCGGGCTCCCGCTCGTACACGGAGTCATCAACATTGCCCGTTGACTCCCCGTGCCGGACAAGAACGATGCGCCGTGGTCGTGCCATGCCAGAACCCTAGATCGAATGAGAGCCGGTCGAGCACTCCTACGGGCTCCATACGGCATAGGTCACATGATTCCCGCACCACGGACCACACAAGCACACTCGGCTCGGGGCCGCGGGTGTCAAACCGTCCAGCTCGGCTCCAGTTCCACGATGTCACCGGTGAGGGCGGCGATGTCCGCCTCGGTCTGTGCGCGCAGGGCGAGGCGTTCCACACGCTCGGTGCGGTACTTGCCGTGTTCGGCCGCCGATCGCCACATGGACAACACCAGGAACTCCTGCCCCGGAGCCTCACCGAACATGCCGCGGATCATGCCGGGTGAGCCCGCCATCGCGGGGTTCCAGACCTTCTCCTGCATGAGCGTGAAGTGCTCGACGCGTTCCTCGTGGACACGGCAGAGGGCCACGCGGATCAGGTCGGTGTCCGTGAACCGTGGTTCGAAGCCGGTCTTCACGTCGAAGCGGTACTCGAACAGCTTGACCTGGATGTCCTTGAAGGTGCCCGATTGCGACGCCGCCAGCCGGTCGTGGGAGCGGGCCATGAAGGAGTCGTAGAAGGCACGGCTCTCCCAGAAGGCGAAGGTGTGCGCCACGCCGGGCCGCTGTCGGCTCCACCCTCCCCCCTGCCCCCGAAATCCCGGCTCCCCCAGAAGCCCCGCCCATTTTCGCTGCCCCCGCTCGAAGCCGCGGCGGTCCACCACGGTGCAGCGAATCCACTTGACCAGCACCGCGCCATGGTAAGGCCACGGGGCGTGGCGTCGGTCACGCTCCGGCGGAGATCGCCCGCGCACGCGCCCCCGTGCCCATGGCACGATGGACAAAGACCTGTCGCTGCTCAGGAGTTGAGGCAGTGAAGCCTCTAGGGGGAAGGGAACGCCTGGTGACCGGCTTCAGCAAGGGGATCAGCAAGGTCGAGGTGGCGCTCAAGTGGGATCCGAGTCCGGTGGGGCAGCCGCCCACCGATCTGGACATCGTTGCCGCGCCGTTCCTCGCAGGAGACCCGTACGGTGCTCCGGCGTATGTGGTGCACTTCGACAGCAGGTCCCCCGACGGCACCATCTTCCTCAACCGGGACAGCACCGACGGCAAGGGCTTCGGCTGGGACGAGGTCATGACCCTCGAGCTCGACCGGCTCGACACCCGGTACGCGCGCGTGGTGGTCGGTGTGGTCATCCAGCAGCGCATCGTGGACCGGACCTTCGTCGGCGTTCTGAACCCCGCGGTACGCATCCGGGAGGGTTACAACGTGCTCGCCGAGGACGACTTCGGCTCGGTACTCGGGGCGACGGCGGCGACGGTCGCGGAGTTCGTGCGCAACGAGTCCGGCGGCTGGAACTTCCACCCGGGCGTGCACGGCTTCGAGGACGACCCGGCGACCTTCACCAGATCCATGGGCCGGATGCAACGGTAAGGGGCGCCGGCCCTTGGGCC